>NZ_JBIARQ010000002.1:479581-722421 GCF_042890065.1 Streptomyces sp. NPDC002328
TGTCCCGTCCCCCGCCCCGTGCCCCCCCGCGGTGCCCCCCCCCCCCCCCCCCCCCCCCCCCCCCCCCCGCGCCCCCCGGCCCCCCCCCCCCCCCCCCCCCCCCCCCCCCCCCCCCCCCCCCGGGGCCCGCACCACACCTCATCCTCTCCGAGCTTCCCGGACTCAAAGGAGCACTCATCACCATGGCCCGTTTCGACGTCAACGCCGCCCGCGCCCAGCGCCTGGAAGCCCTCGGCCGCACCTGGTCGTTCGAGCTCGACGGCGAGTCCTTCACCCTGCCCACCGAGCTGACCCGCGCCACCGCCCGCGCCCTGCGCGAGCTGGACGACAACGACGTCGACGGGCTGCTGCGCCTGCTCATGGGCGAGCAGCAGTTCGCCCGCTTCGAGCGGCACGAGATCACCATGCAGGACATCGCCGCCATCCTGGAGGCCTACGGCAAGGAGACCGGGCTCGGCCTGGGGGAAGGCTGAGCCTCGTCGGGTTCGTCGACGAACACGCCGAGGCCCTCGAAGCGGACCTGCTCCGCTACTACGGAATCGACCTGCTCGACTGGCACCGCGACCGCCTCTCCGCACGCCGGCTCGCGGTGCTCATCGAGCATCTCCCGCGCGACAGCGCCCTCAACCGGGACCTGCATGGCGAGGCCGCCGAGTGGTCGGTGACGGATCACCTGCTGGCCGCCGCCGTGGACCATCTGGCGGCCGCCAACTGGATGTTCGCCTGCGTCAACACCGCCGAGGACGGGGACCAGCCGGAGCCTCCGGCGCCGGTGCCCCGGCCGGGCGGCGAGACGAACGAACGGGACGCGGACGCGATCACATCGTCCACAAGTGCAGCGCCGGACGCGGACGCCCCTCCGGGGTTCCGGTCCGCCGAGGAAGGCGACGGCCGCCGCGCTGCACCGTCCGCCGCCCAACTGGCCCGGTTCTTCACCTGAGTCAACGGCCCGGCACGCCCGGGAGGCCCGAGATTCAGCGGGACCCCGGCGCTCCGGGCTGCTCGTCCCGGCGCCGTCCACCGGCCCGGCCCTCCAGTTCATCGGCGAGGGCACGGGCCCGGTCAGACAGCCGGCGCCGCTCCTCGCCCGGGGAACCTGCTCCGGCTGGGTCGGCCGCCTCCGGCGTCGACCGGTCACCGGGTTCCGTCCGCCGTCCTCGCTCCCGCCCGGACCCCGTTCCGGTCTCACCGGGCCGGTCCAGCGGTGGCACGCTGGGCCGGCCGTTGCGACGGACCACCGGACGCCGGTCCGAGGCCGGCGGGAGCTTCTCGCGCACCTCGCGGGCGGAAAGCAGGAAGTCGCCCGTGGAGCCGTCACCATGGCCGGTGTCATCGTCCTCCGACAGCACGCTCGGCGAGGGGGCGGGCACCGGTGTCCCGTCCGCTACCGACCGCTCCCGCAGACCACGCTCCTCCACGCGCGTCACCTCCGGGGGAGGCCGCAGGAGTTGGGCGTACGGCAGCGGGATGACCTCACCACCCTGCTCACTCTCGGGCCGACGGGCCTGGCGCGGGCGGCGGCCCGCGCGGGCGTCCTCCTGGCCCTGGAGATAGGCGGCGGTGAGCCGATCCTCGTACGCGCTCCGGATCGCGGGGAGTTGTTCAGCGACGACATCGGCCCAGCCGGCGCTGTAGGCGGCCATTTCCCGCCGGTCGAGTTCGGCGCGCGGCATGACCACGAGGTCGCTCGGGTCATGGCCGAGACGGAGGACGAGTTCGGAAACACGGGCGATGAGATGTGGCAGGTCAGGCGCCTGGTCCAGCCAGTCGATCACATGATCGTTCCGCGCGTCACCGTCGTCCCCGTCCACCCGTCGGCCTTGCTCTCGTCCCTGCCGCATCGCACCCCCGCGCGAGGGCGGCCGCCCCGTCGTCGCCCGGCGATCATGGCGGGCCATCAGATCTCCGGCTGAGCTTGACTGTTCACTTCGTTCACCGACGGGAGTGCCCGGCCGGATCCTACTCCACTCACCTGTCACAACCGCCACCGCACCCCGTATCGCCGCAGGTCCGGACCGCAGCGCGACGGAGAGTCCTCGACAAACACGGAACGACACCACAGGATTACTCGTACACTAGTTCGAACGGACGTTTCGTACGCCTCAGAGGCGCCACCTGTACCACAGCCCAGCGGACAGACCGGAAAGCAGGCCGATATGGCGACTGGCACGAGCAACTCCCCGAAGCAGCCGATCGACACCTACACCCGCCTCGCCCGCCTCCTGCACGCCACGGCTCCCGACCGCGAGGCCCTGCTCGACCAGGTGTATGAAGAACTGCTCGCCCGGGAGTCGCGTGCCTACGCGGCGGGCTGGTCGGACGCGCTGACGGAGGCGCGTCGAATGCGCCGGCCCCAGGACCTGCCCTAGTTGCGGATTCGCCCAGCCCCCCGCGTTCTCCTGCGCCACCGAGGCGTTACGAGTGAAGGGACGCATGCCCGGTCGTCCCTCCCAGGATCGCCCACTGGGGCCGTCACGCCGCATAGGATCCGCACATGGCCATGGCAGTGGGCGCTCTCGTCGCGGTGATCATGTGCACGATCTCCGCCTTCTGCGCGATGGCCGCTCATCGCATATACCGCCTGCGTCTTCACGGGGTACGGACGACCGGCCGGCTGGTCGACTACCGGGTCGACACGGATGACGACGGCGACGAGTGGTACTTCCTCACTGTTGCGTTCACCCTGCCCGACGGCACCCAGGTCGAGTGCGAGTCGACGACTCCAGTCCGTCGCCTTCCCTTCGGCCTGCACCGAGGGGACTCGACGGACGTCACCTACGATCCGGCCACCCCCCGGCGCATCTCCTTGACGTCAATCGAGACGACCGACCGCACGTTGGGAGACTCCCTGGCCTACGCCGTCACGTCCGTCGCCGCGCTGGTCGGTGCGGCCCTTGCAGCGGTCAAGAGCTCGGGCGGTTGAGAGTCTCACCCCCCTTCACCCCGGTCCGGCCGGGGTTTTTTCATGCCATCGGCCAAATGATTGCGAGGCAACATGGCCAGAACCGTTCCGGAAATAGATCAAGATCTCGGAGTCCTGGAAGGCGACTTCAAGACTCTTGACGGTTCCGTTGACGCCATCAAGAAATCTCTCGGCACCTTGCCGGCAACTCCAGATGTGGCCACGCGCCTGAAGGACCTTGAGGGTCAGGTCGCCTCTCTCAGGGGGCGGGCCACCAAACTGGAGGATAACGTCAAGCCGCTCCGAGATCTCTACATGGGGCTCGCCTTCACCACGACAGCACTTGCCCTTTCGGCCACCCTCGTCAAAATCGACATACAACTCATCAAGATCGACCTCACGCTATGGAAGAAAATAGACGAGAAGCATCCCCTGGCCAAGGCGGTCGGCCGCTTCCTGGTAAAGCCGGTAACAGCACTCCGCGACTCGATATTCAAGCAACGAGCCACGGAGAGGGCAAGGGTAGCCAAAGAAGCTGCGGACAAGAAAAAGGCCGAAGACGACCTGAAGAAGCTCATCGAAGGGTTGCCGCCCAGGGTCAAGGAGAACGAGGACGCGATAAAAAAGATCCAAAAAGCGCTCAAAGACGCCCGCGACAGCGCCCGTGCGGCCAGGGACGACCGAACCGGCCTCTCCTCGCGACACAAGGGCGTCGACGCGCAGAGCCCGATTATAGGTCCGGTGGCGAAGGACGTGAAGAACCTCCGGAACGCCGTGGACGAACTCATCAATTCTCTCAGCGGCGTCTGATGCTCGCCCGCGTCGGGGACGAGTGGATCCGGAGTAACGCCATAGCAGCCCTCGACCCGAGAGAACTTCGTGTAAGGAAGGTTCGCCTTGTCACTCGTCGGTTCGATGAAGAAGGCATCCGCATCGCTCCAGGACTTCAAGGAGAAGGCCTCGCATGCGGGGACCGCCGCCAGAGAAATAGGTAACTCCGGTCAGAGGGGTGCCGGTCAAATCAAGGCTCTCCAGACGGCCGCCCAGAGCTCCGGAAAGGAGCTGAAAAACCTCAAGACTGCCTCCGACCAGGCCGAGAAGTCCATCTCCAAGGTCGGCAAGACCGGCTCCACCGCCGGCAAGAACCTCGGCAAGTACGAGTCCGGGGCGAGCAAGGCGGCCAAGGGCCAGGACAGGATGAACAAGTCGATGAAGGGCAACTTCTTCGGCATGCTCATGGACCTGCTCATGCCGCTCATCCAGAAGGTCGTCGAGATGGCGACCAAGTCGAAGACCATGCAGAAGGTCCTGCAGACCGCCTTCGGCGTCATCAAGTCCGTGATCAGCACCGTCATGAAGGCCATCGGGCCGATCATGAAGAACGCCGCCAAGCTGATCAAGTCGGTCTGGAACGGCATCAAGACGGCCATCTCGGCGGTCGTCAAAGCCGTCGCCACCGTCATCAAGACCTACGTCGCCATCTGGAAGAAGGTCATCACCACCGCACTGAACGCGATCAAGACGGTCGTCTCCAGCGTCTGGAAGGGCATCAAGTCCGTCATCTCGCCCGTCGTCAACTGGGTCAAGTCCGCCGTCCCGAACGCCTTCCGTGCCGTCAAGGACAAGCTGTCCAGCATCTGGGGCGGCCTCAAGGGCATCGCGGGCCGGGCCTTCGACGGCATCAAGAGCGCGGTGAAGGGCCCGATCAACGGCGTCATCGGCATCATCAACCGCGCGATCGGCGCCCTCAACGGCATCAAGGTCTCGATCCCCGGCTGGGTCCCCGGTGTCGGCGGCAAGACCTTCGGCGTCAGCCTGCCGAGGATCCCGATGCTCGCCGCCGGCGGTGTCGTCATGCCCCGCTCCGGCGGTGTCCCGGCGATCCTCGCCGAGGCCGGTGAGGCGGAGGCCGTGCTGCCGCTGAGCAAGCTCGACCGGCTGTTGAAACGGGCCGCCGTCCAGGGCCCGGCCTTCGCCGGAGCGGGCGGGTCGATCGGTGGCGCGCTGCACATCGAGCACTACTACGCGGCCGAGGACACGAGCCCCCAGCGGACCGCCGACGCCCTGATGTTCCTGGCGAAGGCACGCGGATGAGTGCCGCACTGCCGGCCGCGGCCGGGCCCCCCGACCTGTTCGCCGGCGTCGCCTCCGCCCTCCGTTCCTTCCAGGCCGGCGTCGCCGGGGGCGGCAACGCACTGCGCTCCCTGACCGACAGGGTCAAGAGGTCCACCACGGGTGTCGACGGCGTCCGCTCCGCCGCCGACAGGAGCACCGGCGCCGTACAGCGGACCAAGGCGAGCGCCGACGCCGCCGCCCGTTCGGTGGCCAGGGCCGGCCGGACGGCCACCGCCGCCGCGACCGGCGTGAAGTCCGTCGGCGACAAGGCCAAAGGCTCCACCCGTTCCCTGCGCAAGCTCCTGTCCGCGGCGGGCGGTGTCGTCGCCCTCGTCGCCGGTCTGCTCAGCGTCGCCGGCCCCCTCGGCGACCTCCTCGGCGCCTTCGGCACCGCCATGACCATAGGCGCCGGCGTCATGTTGATCATCAATGCCCTCACTCGCGCCAACCCCATCGGATTCGTCACCGGCCTGCTCCTCCCCGTCGCCGGATGGCTGATCGACCTGGCCCTCAACTCCGAGGCGGGGCAACGCCTGATGGAGCAGCTCGCCACCCTCGTACTGAAGTACGTCGAGGGCTATCTGACCGTCATGACCCCGCTGCTCAAGGGCATCGCGAGCGCGGTGAACACGTACGTCACCGGCTACCTCGGCCTCATCACCACCGCGCTCACCGTCATCGGAGCGCTCGTCGGCACCGGGTTCGCCGTGCTCAAGGCGCTCACCACCGGGGACACCCGGGCACTCAGCGGCAAGGTTTCGTCGGTCTGGCGGGGGTTCAAGAGCGCGGTCAAGCCGGCCCTGGACTGGATCAGCAAGGACATCCCGCGGATGTTCACCCGGGTCAAGGAGGCCACCTCCCGCACGCTGAACGCGCTCGGCCAGTTCGTCACCACCGGCGCCCAGACCGTCGCAGGCGTGGTCAAGGGGCCGATCCAGGGGCTCATCGCCTTCGCCAACTGGGTGATCGACAAGCTCAACGGCCTCAGCTTCAGCCTGCTCGGCAAGAAGTTCGGCGTCGATATCGACAAGATCCCCATGCTCGCCGAGGGCGGCATCGCCGTCCCCGGAACCTCCCGCCGGGCGGGCCGGGTGCTGCCGCTGACCGAGCTGGAGCGGCAGCGGGCCCTCGCCCGCAGGCTCCGGGTCGCCTCCCGACGCCCGTACCACGTCAAGGAGTTCCACGAGACCCGGGGCGCCGGTGCCCGCTCCACCGCCGAAGACCTGCTCTTCCTCGCATCCGCCCACGCCTGCCCATGACAGTGAGGTGACGGCCCGATGGCCGAGACGACAACCGCATACACCGAGGACGTTCCCCCCGGCTCACTCATCACCCGCGACGGGCAGATGCAGTGGGCCGGACTGCTGCTGGGCCCCGGCACCCCGTACGAGATCGACCGCGGCGGCCTCACCGGATGGGAGGACCTGCCGGAGTACGACGCCTCCGACGCCGACCACCCGACCGCGCACGGCGCCTGGCCGGGCGCCCGCTACGCCAAGCCCCGCAAGGTCGGCGCCACGGTGTGGACCGTGCCGGCGGGCCATGGCACCGAGTCCTCGCTCGGCGCGATGCGCGCCCTCCGACAGGCTCTTCTGCTGGGCGACTCGGAGCGCTGGCTGGCGGTACGGCTGCACGGCGAGACCCTGTCGGTGCGGGCCCGGGTGAGCCAGCGGGTGCTGGCCGCGGACCGGACGTACACCACACAGGGCGTTTCCCGGGCGTCCGTGCAGTGGCACGCCACCGACCCGCGCCGCTACTCGATCACCGAGCAGACCGCCGTCACCGGCGCCCCGCAGCCGGAGAGCGGACTGACGTGGCCGCTGACCTGGCCTCTGTACTGGGGCCAGACGGCCTCCACCGGTGACGTGAACGCCGACAACACCGGCTCCGCCCCCACCCATCCGGTGATCGCTTTCACCGGACCGTGCTCCAACCCGGCGGTGACCGACCGCGCCTCCGGCCGTCGGCTGCGCTACCGGATCACCCTCGCCGGCAGCGACGAACTGGTCGTCGACACCGCTGCCGGCACGGTCACCCTCAACGGCACCGCCTCGCGCCGCAACACCGCCGACGCCGACAGCAGTCCCGAGGAACTGTTCGCCTTCGAACCGGGCCGCGCTCAACTGGCGTTCCGCCCCGACGCCTACGCCACCGGTGCCCGGATGACCGTCCGCTGGCGCGACGCGGAGTGGTGACCTTCCCCGACCACCCCGCTGCTCCCGCCGGCCGACACAACCCCGAGGAGAACCCCCAGTGAACCTGCGCAGCTCATGGGTGGCCGAGACCGGCCAGACCCGCGAGGACACCCGTCTCACCCAGATCGGCGCGACCACCCCGGCCAACCCGCTCCAGGCCCGCTCCGGCATTCTGCCCGGCTCCTACGACGGCCAGTACCGCCTCTCCGGCTTCTGGCTGGAGGGCAACGCGGGCTCCATGAAAGCGACCCTCCACGAGGGGCGGGCCGTCATCCAGGCCGACGCCACCCAGGGCGTCTACCCGGTCACCCTCGCCGAGCCGTTCGCCCTCACGTTCGCCGACGGCCAGGCCCAGGACCGCTACGACATGGTCGTCCTGCGGATCTACGACGACCTGTACGACGAGTCCGGTGAGACCAAGGCCGCCATCGAGATCGTCCGGGGCGTCCCGGCCGCCGACCCGGTGATGCCCGCGCTGCCGGACATCGTGCTGCCGATCTACCGGGTCCGGGTCCGGGCCGGGATCAGCGCCGGCAATGGCGGTATCAACTGGAACGCCGACGCCCTGGACCTGCGGACGCCCACCGTCGCGGTCGGCGGCATCCTGCCGGTGGTCGGTGACACCGGCAACGGCGCCTACCCGGGCCAGTACCGGGACTCCGGCGGCGCGCTACAGCGCTGGGACGGCTCCGCCTGGGTGTCGTACCCGAGCGCGCTGGGCGGGATCGCCCCCGCCGGCACGGTGACCACGGCCAGCTATACCGGCCAGTACCGGGACAGCTCCACCGGGCAGCTCCAGCGCTGGAACGGCTCGACGTGGGTGTCGTACCAGCCGGTGCCTGCCTGGACCGACTACACCCCCAAGTGGGGCGCCGACACCGGGACCGCGCCGGCCATCGGCAACGGCACCCTGGCCGGCTCGTACGTGAAGACCGGCACGCTCGTCCACGTCCGGATCTATCTCAAGATGGGATCCACGACCAACCTGGCGGCCCAGGCCACCAACGGCAACTGGAACTTCTCGCTGCCGGTCCCGCCGGTCTCCTCGACCTGGAAGCTGGACGGCCGTGTGCTGAACGTGCTCGGCTTCGACGCCTCCGCGGGCCTCCAGTACCCGGGCAGCGGCCAGCTGTCGACCACGGGCGGCGGCACCGTGCGCAACCTGCGCGACTCCCTGAAGCAGGGCAACGCCTACTGGGACAAGGGTTTCCCGTTCGCTTGGGCGGCCAACGACGTGCTGTCGATCCACGGCAGCTACGAATCCGCCTCCTGACCCGACTCACCGGAAGGACTCGACATGAACGCACGCTCCGCCTGGCTGTCCCCGGACGGCCAGACCCGGGGGGACACCCGGGTCACCCAGGTCGGCGCCGTCACCCCGGTCACCGACGTCAAGGGACGCTCCGGTGTGCTGCCCGGTTCCGAGGACGGCCAGTACCGGGTCACCGGCCTGTGGCTGGCCGGCACGGCCGGCACCATGTCCGCCACAGTGGGCGTGGGCCGCGCGGTGATCCAGTCGACGGTCTCCCGCGGCGCCTACCCGGTCGCCGTCACCGAACCGGTCGTGCTCACCTTCGCCGACGGCAACCCCCAGTACGGCAGGATCGACCTGGTCGTCCTGCGGGTGTACGACCACGACCACGACGCCTCCAGCCGCAACGAGGCCGCCGTCGAGATCATCCAGGGCGAGCCGAAGGCCCTGCCCGGGGCGCCCGTGGCCCCGGACGCCTCCCTGGTGCTGTTCACCGTCGCCGTCGCGGCGGGCACGAGTGCCGGCACGGGAGGCATCGACTGGGACAACGCCCGCGTCGACCGGCGCCCCACCACCGTTGCCGTCGGCGGCATTCTGCCGACCCGCTCCGACGACACGGCACCCGGCGGCTACCCCGGCCAGTACCGGGACATCAACGACACGCTCCAGCGCTGGAACGGCTCCGCCTGGGTGCCGTACCCGAAGGGCATCGGCGGTATCGCGCCCGCCGGCGCGGTCGCGACCGGGAATCACACCGGCCAGTACCGCGAGTCGTCCAGCGGCGTCCTCCAGCGGTGGAACGGCTCCGTGTGGCTGCCGGCCGTGACGCCGGCGTTCTTCACGTCGTCCATCGACTCCGGCTCCACCACGTCCACGGTGTGGACGGCCGCCCTCAGTGGCACGGCGGTCACCGCCCTGACGCTGAACTTCCACGGCCCGAGCACCGGCGCGGTGCTGCTGCACTTCGGCGCCCGTATGACGACGACGGGCAGCAGCACCGCCACCGCGTTCATGGCCCCGCAGATCAGCCAGAACGGCACGGTGACCTTCCCGCCGCACGAGGACTACGCGGCCGTCTACGGCGGTGCGGTCGCCGGCTCGGTCGCGACCATGTGGCGGATGTACGGCCTCACGCCTGGCGCGCTCTACACGATGACCGCTATGCACCGCTCCAGCGACGCCGCGGTGACCTGCTGGTTCAACAACCTCTTCATGCGCGTCGAGCCGGCGTTCTGATCCACCTCACGACAAGGAGCTGAACATGCCCGTACGCTCCGGCTGGCTGTCCCCCGACGGCCAGTCCCGCGAGGACACCCGGCTCGTATCGCTGGGCGCCCTCACCCCGACCTCGCCCGTCGCCACCCGCTCCGGCGTCCTGCCGGGCTCCTCCGACGGCCAGTACCGCATCTCCGGCTTCACACTGACCGGCACCACCGGCACCATGAGCGCCACGGTCAGCCCCGGCCGGGCCGTCGTGCAGAGCACGGACGTCCGGGGCGCCTATCCGGTCGCACTGACCGAGTACCTGCCCCTCACGTTCACCGACGGAAACTCCCAGTACGACCGCATCGACCTGGTCGTCCTGCGTATCCACGACCACGACCACGACGGCGAGGGCCGCTACGAGGCCGCCGTCGAGATCGTCGAGGGTACGGCCGCCGCCCTGCCGAGCATTCCCCCCGCGCCCGGCCTGTCGCTCCCGCTGTACGAGGTGCGGGTCCCTGCGGGCGCGAGCGCGGGAACCGGCGGCATCCCCTGGACCACATCACTCACCGGACGCCGCACGGCCACGGTATCGGCAGGCGGCATCCTGCCCGTCACCACCGACACCGCCAACGGCGCCTACCCCGGCCAGTACCGGGACCTGAACGGCCAGCTCCAGCGCTGGAACGGCACAGCCTGGGCCGATTACCCGGTCCTGCCGACCTGGCAGAGCTGGACCCCGGTCTGGACGACCAGCAGCGGCAGCGCCACACCGTCGTACGGCAACGCCATGGTGAGTTGCCGGTACACGAAGTACGGCAGAAGCGTGCACTGCAACTTCGCCCTCGTCTTCGGCAGCACCACCAACTTCGGCAGCAGCCCCACTCCGTCCGACAACTGGCGGTTCTCGCTGCCCTTGCCGGCCGCGACGGTCCAGTCCGTCGTCGGGTTCGCCGAACTCGGTGTGGACAACACCAGCCGGGTCATCGCGCGCGTGCAGATCCCGACCACGACCACGTTCGAAATGATGATCTCCTCAGGCCGTTCCAGCGGAGCCGCGCTCGCCAATACCGGTCTCGTGGACTCCCTCACTCCCTGGACCTGGGCGAACGGGAACGCCGTCCTCGGCACCGCCACCTACGAGGCGGCCTCATGAGCGTCACCTCCCCCTACCGGGCGATCTTCTGCGACCTGCTCACCGACCGCACCATCGACATCCTGCCGATGCGCGACGTCACCGTCGACGACTACATCGGCAAGGCCGGCTCCCTCTCGGGCACGATCCCCGTGCCCGACGCCGCCATGGCCGCCCGGGTCCGCCGCATCGAGGAGGGCCGCACCTCGGTGTACCTCCAGCGTGGCGACGACCTGTGGTGGGGCGGCATCATCTGGACGTCCACCCTGCAGAGCGACGACCGAGGCGTCCTGACCCTCGGCATCCAGGCGGCGACCTTCGAGTCGTACGCGGGCCGCCGCCGTATCCGGGCGGCCACGCCGTCCTACGACCCGTCCTACAAGCTGGAGTTCCGCGACAAGTACCAGCTGGACATCGTCCGGGGCCTGTGGACCGACCTGCAGACCGCGCTGCCCGGCGGCGGCATCGGCGTCACCTACGGCGACGAGCACTCCGCAGTGAAGCGGACGGTCACCTACCGGGACGGCGACGAGACCGTCCACCTGGAGGCGATCGACGCGCTCGCCGCCCTGGAGGACGGCTTCGAACACCACATCGCCGTCTATCGCGACCCCGCCACCGGGGCGCGCCTGCGCCGGCTCCGCCTGGGCAGCCCGAAGATCGAGATCGGCACGAGCGACCTGGTGCTGGACCGGCCGGGCACCATCCTGTCGTACTCCTTCCCGCGCGACGCCACCCGCGGCGGCACCACGGCCCGCGCCCGCGGTGCCTCCACCAACACCAACCAGACCGAAGAGTCCAGGCCGTTGGCATCCAGGATCGCGGTCGCCACGGAGCTGATCGGGGCCGGCTACCCGCGCATCGACCTGACCTCCGACCACAACGAGATCACCGACCAGATCGTGCTGAACTCGCTGGCCGGCGCCGAACTGGCCGCGGCCACCGGGGCGGTGGTCATCCCGGAGATCACCATCCGGCTCGACGACCTGGTGCCGCCCGCGCTGCTCGGCCGCACCGTCCGCATCCGCGTCACCGACGAGTGGTGGACCGAGGGCCTCGACGCCCGCTTCCGTGTCATCGGCGTCAAGGTCAGCCCGGCCCAGCGTGGCCGGCCCGACACCGCCGAGCTCTACCTCGAGGAGGTCTGATGCCGCAGCTGCCCGAAGACATCATCGACCGACTGACCCAGATGGAACGCCGGATCCAGCAGCTGTCGACGGCCGTCAACAGCCGGCCGGCGCTGAACAAGGTCTCCGGCGGCGGGGTGGAGATCACCGACGGCGGCTACCTGGTCGTGCGGCCGCCGGACGGCGGTCCGGCCGTGTTCGCGGTCGGCTCGTGGAGCGGCGACGAGTACGGCATGGCGATCCGCCGCCAGACCGGTTCACTCGCGATGAGCCTGCACAACGGCGACGGGTCCAGCACCTCGCTCCAGCCGCTGCGGATCTTCGACAACGGCGGCCGGGAGGTCTTCTCGGACGACGCCCCCAATGGCGGTCTCGCCCGACCCTGGCTGACCATGTTGCCCCCGCAGGACAGCACGATCACCCGCTGGCCGCAGACCGCGGCGACCGCTTGGACGACGATCGCGATGTCGTACAACATCGTCTGGCAGCCGAGGATGCGACTCCTCGTCAACACCCGGGTCAGCTCCGGCGGTGCCGGCAACGTCCAGGTGCTCGTCAACGGTGCCGCGTGGGGCACCGCCGTCACCGCCGGCACCGACTTCGACCACAGCGGACTGGTCAGCAACGACTTCGCCTCGGTCCACGGCACCCTGCTCAAGGTCGAGATCCAGGCGAAGGCCACGACCGGCACCGTCTACGCCAATCCCGTGCTCATGTACGGCCGCCAGAGCTGACATCCGAGGAAGGCAGCGCATCCATGGACATCGACACCGACCAGCCCTGGGGTCTCGCGATCGACTACGCCGGCCGCGCCACCCTCACCGAGGCGGATCACACGGTCTACGTCAACGTTTCCGACACCAGCTTCAACAGCATCATCGCCCCCGACTCGGTGACCGGCACCTACTCCCCCGTCACCGTGACCGCGCAGTTCAGCGAGACCGGTGACAGCGGCGCGGTCCTGCGCGGCACCGGCCGGGTGACGGTCATGCCCGTCGGTACAGCCCCGGTCGTCCCTGACCAAACGGCCGTCCAGCGGGCGGTCGCCGCGGCACTGGAGGACTTCCGAGCCAACGCGGCAGCGTACGTGGCGCTGTGCGCCGCGTGGGCGACGGACGAGCTCGAGGGAGACGGCGACCCAAGCACCGGGGGTGAGACCGACCCGGACACCGACACCGAGTCCACCATCTGACTTACTGACCGACCGACCGCCCCTCCGCCCGTCTAAAGGAAACACCCCAACGCCCCGAGCCGCCCACCGGCCGGGGTTTTCTCATGTCCGCGACACCCAGGAGGCACAGCCCATGGCCAACCCCCTCTCCGCCAACGCCCTCTTGTCCGCCCTGCGGGCCGAAGGCGTCACCGTCCTGGAGCACGTCGACTGGCGCACCAACAACCGTAATCACAAGGGCAGTTGGGGCCCGGTCAACGGCGTCGTCATCCACCACACCGTCACCACTGGCACCAACGCCACCGTGAGACTGTGCTTCGACGGGCACTCCGCCCTGCCCGGACCGCTCTGTCACGGCGTCATCGCCAAGGACGGCACGGTCCACCTCGTCGGCAACGGCCGCGCCAACCACGCCGGTGTGGGAGACCCCGACGTTCTGGCCGCTGTCGCCTCCGAGCGCGCCACCCTGCCCGCCCCGAACCAGCGCACCAAGGACGGCAACGCCCACTTCTACGGCTTCGAGTGCGTCAACCTCGGCGACGGCAAGGACCCGTGGCCCGAGGCCCAGCTGGAAGCCATCGTCCGGGCCTCGGCCGCCCTGTGCAGGGCACACGGCTGGAGCGCCCGCTCGGTCATCGGCCACAAGGAGTGGACCAGCGCCAAGATCGACCCGCGGGGCTTCGCCATGTCCGACCTGCGGGCCCGCGTCGCCGCCCGGCTGAGCCAGGTGCCGACCATCCCGGGCGCCGGTTCCGCCGATCCCGCGTACCAGCCGTTCCCGGGCGCCGAGTGGTTCCGGAAGAAGCCCCGGTCGGCGATCGTCACCGCGATGGGCAGGCGCCTTGTGGCGGTCGGCTGTTCGGCGTACCAGGACGGACCCGGCCCCCAGTGGACCGAGGCCGACCTCAGGTCGTACGCCCTGTGGCAGCGCAAGCTCGGCTACACCGGGGCTGCCGCCGACGGCTGGCCGGGGGCGAAGTCCTGGGCGGCTCTGAAGGTCCCGTACAGCTCCTGATTACCGCGCTACACGAAACCGCGAGGTACCCCCCATGTCCCTGGCCACGAAGCGGGCCCTCCGCACCGTCCTGCAAACCGCCGTCGGCCTGTGCGTCCTGCTGCCGGCGGTCGTCGACACCGTGGGCGTCCCCGAGACCCTGCCCCGGGTCGCGGGGGCCCTGGCCGTGGCCGGTGCCGTGACCCGCGTCATGGCCCTGCCGGCCGTACAGGCCCTGATGCCCGCGTGGCTGCGTACGGAGATCCCGCACGGCGAAAAGAGCGACGCGTGAACGAACCCCTCTCCGACCCGGCCGCCGTCGCCGTGGAACTGGAACGGCTGCGCGGCACCGTGGAGGCGGGCTTCGCCCGTGCCGACGGCCAGCTCGCGCTGCTGGTCCAGCGCAGCGACCAGACCGACAAACAGCTGGCCGACCACGAGCAGCGCCTGGACGCGCTGGAACGCTCCCGCTGGCCGGTGGCCAGCATCGGCGCCCTCGCCGCCATGGCGACGGGCGCCGTCGCGCTGTGGGAGCTGACCGGCCGCTGAACACGCCGAAGGGCGGCCACCCCCCAGGGGGTGACCGCCCTTCAGTGCGTCAGACGTACGCCTTACTGGTTGTACGGACCGTAGTCGTAGTCCTCCAGCGGGACGGCCTGGCCGGAGCCCGTGCCGAACGGCGAGTAGTCGATGTCGTCGTAGCCGACGGCCGAGTACATGGCGGCCTTGGCCTCCTCGGTCGGCTCGACCCGGATGTTGCGGTAGCGGGACAGACCCGTACCGGCCGGGATGAGCTTACCGATGATGACGTTCTCCTTGAGGCCGATCAGGGAGTCGGACTTGGCGTTGATCGCCGCGTCCGTGAGGACCCTGGTCGTCTCCTGGAAGGACGCCGCCGACAGCCAGGACTCCGTGGCCAGCGAGGCCTTGGTGATACCCATGAGCTGCGGACGACCGGAGGCCGGGTGACCGCCCTCCTGCACCACACGACGGTTCTCGGTCTCGAACTTGCCGCGCTCGACGAGCTCGCCCGGCAGCAGCTCCGCGTCGCCGGACTCGATGATCGTCACCCGGCGCAGCATCTGCCGGATGATGATCTCGATGTGCTTGTCGTGGATCGACACGCCCTGCGAGTTGTAGACCTTCTGGACCTCGCCGACCAGGTGCACCTGGACGGCGCGCTGGCCGAGGATGCGCAGCACGTCGTGCGGGTTCTGGGTACCCACGGTGAGCTGCTGGCCCACCTCGACGTGCTCGCCCTCGCTGACCTTCAGACGGGCGCGCTTCGAGATCGGGAACGCCGTCTCGTCGCTGCCGTCGTCCGGCGTGATGACGATCTTCTTGGTCTTCTCGGTCTCCTCGATCCGCACGCGGCCCTGGGCCTCGGAGATCGGGGCGACACCCTTCGGGGTACGGGCCTCGAAGAGCTCGACGACACGCGGCAGACCCTGCGTGATGTCGTCACCGGCCACACCACCGGTGTGGAAGGTACGCATCGTCAGCTGGGTGCCGGGCTCACCGATGGACTGGGCGGCGATGATGCCGACCGCCTCACCGATGTCGACCAGCTTGCCGGTGGCCAGCGAGCGGCCGTAGCACATGGCGCAGGTGCCGACGGTGGACTCACAGGTCAGGATCGAGCGGGTCTTGACCTGCTCGACCCCGTGGCGCACCAGCTGGTCGATGAGCACGTCGCCCAGGTCCACGTTGGCCGGCGCGATCACCTTGCCGTCGATGACGACGTCCTCGGCGAGCATGCGGGCGTAGACGCTGGTCTCGACGTCCCCGGCCTTGCGCAGAACGCCGTTCTCGTCCTTCGAGGCGATCCGCAGCTTCAGACCGCGCTCGGTGCCGCAGTCCTCCTCGCGGATGATGACGTCCTGCGAGACGTCCACCAGACGACGGGTGAGGTAACCCGAGTCGGCGGTACGCAGGGCGGTGTCCGCCAGACCCTTACGGGCGCCGTGGGTGGAGATGAAGTACTCCAGCACGGACAGGCCCTCACGGAACGAGGCCTTGATCGGACGCGGGATCGTCTCGTTCTTGGCGTTCGACACGAGACCACGCATACCGGCGATCTGACGCATCTGCATCATGTTGCCTCGTGCACCCGAGTTCACCATCATGAAGATCGGGTTGGTCTTCGGGAAGTTCTCGTTCATCGCCTCGGCCACCTCGTTGGTCGCCTTGGTCCAGATCGCGATGAGTTCCTGCGTGCGCTCGTCCTTGGTGATCAGACCGCGCTCGTACTGCTTCTGGACCTTCTCGTCCTGCGCCTCGTAACCGCGGACGATCTCCTTCTTCGCCTCGGGGACGACGACGTCGGAGATGGCGACGGTGACGCCGGAACGGGTGGCCCAGTAGAAGCCGGACGCCTTCAGGTTGTCGAGCGTCGCCGCCACGATGACCTTGGGGTAGCGCTCGGCGAGGTCGTTGACGATCTCGGAGAGCTGCTTCTTGCCGACCTCGTAGTCGACGAACGGGTAGTCCTCGGGCAGCAGCTCGTTGAAGAGCGCGCGGCCCAGCGTGGTCTTCAGCCGGAAGCTGTCGCCCTGCTGCCACTCGCCTTCGCCGCCGACGCGCTCCTCGCCCTCCTCCGCGACCGGGGCCGTCCAGCCGCGCGGCGGGATGGTGCCCACCGGGAAGCGGACGTCGATCTTCGACTGGAGCGACAGCTCGCCCGCGTCGAAGGCCATGATCGCCTCGGCGACGGAGGAGAAGGAGCGGTCCTCGCCCTTCACGTCCCGCATCTCGCCGTCGGTGGTGAGGAAGAACAGACCGAGGACCATGTCCTGGGTCGGCATCGTCACCGGACGGCCGTCGGCGGGCTTGAGGATGTTGTTCGAGGACAGCATCAGGATGCGGGCCTCGGCCTGCGCCTCCGCGGACAGCGGCAGGTGCACGGCCATCTGGTCACCGTCGAAGTCCGCGTTGAACGCGGTGCAGACGAGCGGGTGGATCTGGATGGCCTTGCCCTCGACCAGCTGCGGCTCGAAGGCCTGGATGCCGAGGCGGTGCAGGGTGGGCGCACGGTTCAGCAGCACCGGGTGCTCGGCGATGACCTCTTCGAGGACGTCGTACACCACGGTGCGGCCGCGCTCGACCATCCGCTTGGCGCTCTTGATGTTCTGCGCGTGGTTCAGGTCGACCAGGCGCTTCATCACGAACGGCTTGAAGAGCTCCAGCGCCATCGCCTTCGGCAGACCGCACTGGTGCAGCTTCAGCTGCGGGCCGACGACGATCACGGAACGCGCCGAGTAGTCGACTCGCTTGCCGAGCAGGTTCTGACGGAAACGACCCTGCTTGCCCTTCAGCATGTCGCTGAGGGACTTCAGCGGGCGGTTGCCCGGACCGGTGACCGGCCGGCCACGACGACCGTTGTCGAACAGCGCGTCGACGGCTTCCTGGAGCATGCGCTTCTCGTTGTTCACGATGATCTCGGGCGCGCCGAGGTCGAGAAGCCGCTTCAGGCGGTTGTTGCGGTTGATCACACGGCGGTACAGGTCGTTCAGGTCGGAGGTCGCGAAGCGGCCACCGTCCAGCTGCACCATCGGACGCAGGTCCGGCGGGATGACCGGCACGCAGTCCAGCACCATGCCCTTGGGGCTGTTGCTGGTCTGGAGGAACGCGGAGACGACCTTCAGGCGCTTGAGCGCACGGGTCTTCTTCTGGCCCTTGCCGGTACGGATGATCTCGCGGAGGCGCTCGGCCTCCTCGTCCAGGTCGAAGGACTCCAGGCGCTTCTGGAGCGCCGCGGCGCCCATCGAGCCGTCGAAGTACGTGCCGAAGCGGTCACGCAGCTCGCGGTAGAGGAGCTCGTCGCCCTCCAGGTCCTGGACCTTGAGGTTCTTGAAGCGGGTCCACACCTCGTCGAGCCGGTCGATCTCGCGCTGGGCGCGGTCGCGCAGCTGCTTCATCTCGCGCTCGGCGCCTTCGCGCACCTTGCGGCGCACGTCGGCCTTGGCGCCCTCGGCCTCGAGCTCGGCCAGGTCGGTCTCGAGCTTCTTGGCGCGGGCCTCCAGGTCGGCGTCCCGGCGGTTCTCGATCTGCTGGCGCTCGACGGAGACGTGCGCCTCCAGCGAGGGCAGGTCGCGGGTGCGGCGCTCCTCGTCGACGTACGTGATCATGTACGCCGCGAAGTAGATGACCTTCTCCAGGTCCTTCGGGGCGAGGTCGAGCAGGTAGCCCAGCCGCGACGGAACGCCCTTGAAGTACCAGATGTGGGTGACGGGGGCGGCCAGCTCGATGTGGCCCATCCGCTCACGGCGCACCTTGGCGCGGGTCACCTCGACGCCGCAGCGCTCACAGATGATGCCCTTGAAGCGGACGCGCTTGTACTTGCCGCAGTAGCACTCCCAGTCCCGGGTCGGACCGAAGATCTTCTCGCAGAAGAGTCCGTCCTTCTCGGGCTTGAGGGTGCGGTAGTTGATGGTCTCGGGCTTCTTGACCTCGCCGTGGCTCCACTGACGGATGTCGTCCGCGGTGGCCAGGCCGATCCGGAGCTCGTCGAAGAAGTTGACGTCGAGCACTATGCGTCAATCCCTCTCAGGGTTGTAAGTCTTGGGGTCTGAAACGGGGGTCCCGGGGCCGGCAGGCCTTGATCGCTCAAGGCCTGCCGAACTCCCGTCAGACCTCTTCGACGCTGCTCGGCTCGCGCCGGGACAGGTCGATGCCGAGCTCCTCCGCAGCGCGGAAGACGTCTTCGTCGGTGTCACGCATCTCGATGGACATACCGTCGCTGGACAGCACCTCCACGTTCAGGCAGAGAGACTGCATCTCCTTGATGAGCACCTTGAAGGACTCGGGGATGCCGGGCTCGGGGATGTTCTCGCCCTTGACGATGGCCTCGTAGACCTTCACGCGGCCGGTGACGTCGTCGGACTTGATGGTCAGGAGCTCCTGGAGGGCGTACGCGGCGCCGTAAGCCTCCAGCGCCCACACCTCCATCTCGCCGAAGCGCTGGCCACCGAACTGCGCCTTACCACCCAGCGGCTGCTGGGTGATCATCGAGTACGGACCGGTCGAGCGGGCGTGCAGCTTGTCGTCGACCAGGTGGTGCAGCTTCAGGATGTACATGTAGCCGACCGAGATCGGGTCCGGGAACGGCTCACCGCTACGGCCGTCGAACAGCCGCGCCTTGCCGGACGGGAGCACCATGCGCTCGCCGTCGCGGTTGGGGATGGTGTGCTGGAGCAGACCCGCCAGCTCGTCCTCACGCGCGCCGTCGAAGACCGGGGTGGCGACGTTGGTGCCGGGCTGGACGCTGTCGGCGCCGATGGCCTGGAGCCGCTGCGCCCACTCGTCGGCGAGACCGGAGACGTCCCAGCCGCGGCTGGCGAGCCAGCCGAGGTGGATCTCCAGCACCTGTCCCGGGTTCATTCGGGACGGGACGCCGAGCGGGTTGAGGATGATGTCGACCGGGGTGCCGTCCTCCAGGAACGGCATGTCCTCGATCGGCAGGATCTTGGAGATGACGCCCTTGTTGCCGTGACGGCCGGCGAGCTTGTCACCGTCGGTGATCTTGCGCTTCTGCGCCACGTACACGCGCACCAGCTGGTTCACACCGGGGGGAAGCTCGTCGCCCTCCTCGCGGTCGAAGACGCGGACGCCGATGACCTTGCCGATCTCGCCGTGCGGGACCTTCAGCGAGGTGTCACGGACCTCACGGGCCTTCTCACCGAAGATCGCGCGCAGCAGGCGCTCCTCCGGGGTCAGCTCGGTCTCGCCCTTGGGCGTGACCTTGCCGACCAGGATGTCGCCGGCGACGACCTCGGCGCCGATGCGGATGATGCCGCGCTCGTCGAGGTCGGCGAGGACCTCCTCGGAGACGTTCGGGATGTCCCGGGTGATCTCCTCGGGGCCGAGCTTGGTGTCACGGGCGTCGACCTCGTGCTCCTCGATGTGGATCGAGGAGAGGACGTCGTCCTGCACGAGGCGCTGCGACAGGATGATCGCGTCCTCGTAGTTGTGACCCTCCCACGGCATGAACGCCACGAGCAGGTTCTTGCCCAGCGCCATCTCGCCGTTCTCGGTGGCCGGACCGTCGGCCAGGACCTGGCCCTCGATGATCCGGTCGCCCTCGTTGACGATGACCTTCTGGTTGACCGAGGTGCCCTGGTTGGAGCGGGCGAACTTGGCCAGGCGGTACGTGATGTACGTGCCGTCGTCGTTGGTCGTGGTGATGTAGTCCGCGGAGACCTCCTGGACCACACCCGCCTTCTCGGCCTTGACCACGTCGCCGGCGTCGACGGCGGAGCGGTACTCCATGCCGGTGCCGACGAGCGGGGACTCGCTCTTGATGAGCGGCACGGCCTGACGCATCATGTTCGCGCCCATGAGGGCACGGTTGGCGTCGTCGTGCTCCAGGAAGGGGATCATGGCGGTCGCGACCGACACCATCTGGCGCGGCGAGACGTCCATGTAGTCCACGTCGTCACCGGGGACGTAGTCGACCTCGCCGCCACGGCGGCGGACCAGGACGCGGTTCTCGGTGAAGCGCAGGTCGTCGTCGAGCGTGGCGTTGGCCTGCGCGATGACGAAGCGGTCCTCCTCGTCGGCCGTCAGGTAGTCGACCTCGTCGGTGACGACGCCTTCGACGACCTTGCGGTACGGCGTCTCCACGAAACCGAACGCGTTGACGCGCCCGTAGGAGGCGAGCGAACCGATCAGACCGATGTTCGGGCCTTCGGGCGTCTCGATCGGGCACATACGGCCGTAGTGAGACGGGTGCACGTCACGGACCTCGAAGCCGGCCCGCTCACGGGAGAGACCACCCGGGCCAAGAGCCGACAGACGGCGCTTGTGGGTGAGACCCGACAGCGGGTTGTTCTGGTCCATGAACTGCGACAGCTGGCTGGTGCCGAAGAACTCCTTGATGGAGGCGACGACCGGCCGGATGTTGATCAGGGTCTGCGGCGTGATCGCCTCGACGTCCTGGGTCGTCATGCGCTCGCGGACGACGCGCTCCATACGGGCCAGGCCGGTGCGGACCTGGTTCTGGATGAGCTCGCCGACGCTGCGCAGACGACGGTTGCCGAAGTGGTCGATGTCGTCGGTCTCGACGACGATCGTCTGACCGCTGTCGCCGACCGTCTCGGTCTCGCCGGCGTGCAGCTTGACCAGGTACTTGATGGTCGCGATGACGTCCTCGACGGTGAGCACACCGGCGTCGAGGGGCGCGTCCGCGGCCAGCTTCTTGTTGACCTTGTAACGGCCGACCTTGGCGAGGTCGTAGCGCTTGGGGTTGAAGTAGAGGTTCTCGAGCAGCGTCTGCGCGGCCTCACGCGTGGGGGGCTCGCCCGGACGCAGCTTGCGGTAGATGTCGAGCAGCGCGTCGTCCTGGCCCTGGGTGTGGTCCTTCTCCAGGGTGGCGCGCATGGACTCGTACTCGCCGAACTCCTCCAGGATCTGCTCGGTGGTCCAGCCGAGGGCCTTGAGGAGGACGGTAACGGACTGCTTGCGCTTGCGGTCGATGCGGACACCGACCATGTCGCGCTTGTCGATCTCCATCTCCAGCCAGGCGCCCCGGGAGGGGATGATCTTGGCGGAGAAGATGTCCTTGTCGGACGTCTTGTCGATGGAGGAGTCGAAGTAGACGCCGGGCGAACGGACCAGCTGCGACACCACGACACGCTCGGTGCCGTTGATGACGAAGGTGCCCTTGTGGGTCATGAGCGGGAAGTCGCCCATGAAGACCGTCTGGGACTTGATCTCGCCGGTCTCGTTGTTGGTGAACTCGGCGGTGACGAAGAGCGGCGCGGCGTAGGTGAAGTCGCGGTCCTTGCACTCGTCGATGGAGTTCTTCGGCGGCTCGAAACGGTGGTCACGGAAGGTCAGCGACATCGACCCGGAGAAGTCCTCGATCGGGGAGATCTCCTCGAAGATCTCCTCGAGCCCGGACTTGGTGGGGACGTCCTGACCGTTCTCCAGAGCCTCCTCGACCCGACTCTGCCAAGCGGTGTTGCCGAGCAGCCAGTCGAAGCTCTCGGTCTGCAGCGCGAGCAGGTTCGGAACCTCGAGAGGCTCCTTGATCTTTGCAAAGGAAATGCGCAGCGGGGCGGTGCTGGCGCCGTTGTTCGTATTCGCGGTCGAGGCGTTGCGCGAGGCGGCCAAGAGGGGGTCCTTCCGAGGGCTCGGACTCACTACGCGCGTGCCGGCCCCTCTCCCACACATGGAGACAGATGGCGCTCGATCGGCCGAAGGGCCAGGTCAGGCGGATCCAGTCGTCGATGCTCGGGCGAGGGCATGCCCCTGGTGACGGGCAGGGGACAGCTAACAGGCAGCGCAAAGGGTCAGTGTAGCCAGTTGGCACACTGATGTCCAGTGCGGGTTCTTCGAGACCCTCGTAGTTCTCAACGCCCTCGGTCTGCTTGCCTCAACGCACGGTCATACTGCCCTCTTCGTCGTCGATCCATGCCTCGGATTCGGATCCTTGTGACGACGCGTCCTGAGAATTGCGCGCTGCGTGCGGTTCGTCAAGGCCCCCTTGCCCGAACCGGGGGTACCCGGAGACACGACGAAGATCACCATACCCCTCGCGAACTCAGGTGCAAGGCAACCGTGGCCGGACCCCGGGAACGCCGAAGAGCGACCACCCGGATGGATGATCGCTCCTCGGTACGTGAGCGTTACAGCCCCGGACGGGGCTGTTCGCTTACTTGACCTCGACGGAGGCGCCGGCGCCCTTGAGGGCCTCGGCGGCCTTCTCCGCGGCGTCCTTGGCGACCTTCTCCAGGACGGGCTTCGGGGCACCGTCCACGAGGTCCTTGGCCTCCTTCAGACCCAGGGAGGTCAGCTCGCGCACGACCTTGATGACCTGGATCTTCTTGTCGCCGGCGCCGGTGAGGACGACGTCGAACTCGTCCTGCTCCTCGACGGCCTCGGCCGGGGCGGCCGGACCGGCCGGACCCGCGACGGCGACCGCGGCGGCGGCGGTGACGTCGAACTTGTCCTCGAACGCCTTCACGAACTCGGAGAGCTCGATGAGGGTCATCTCCTCGAACTGCGCGAGCAGGTCTTCCTGGCTGAGCTTCGCCATGGTGGGCGATCCTTCCACTCAAATCGGCTGGTGCCGGATGTACATGTATGGCGGGCGTACGCCATTCGGCGTGACTGCGTAGACGTTCGGCCCGCTACGACCGCTGCCTCAGGCAGCAGCGGTCATTTCGCGAGCCGAGCTACTCGGCACCGCCCTGCTCTTCTTGCTTGGCGCGAAGGGCGTCCACGGTGCGGACGAGCTTCGACGGAAGCGCCTGGAAGAGCTGCGCAGCCTGGGACTGCTTGCCCTTGAAGGCACCCGCCAGCTTGGAGAGCAGAACCTCGCGGGACTCGAGGTCCGCAAGCTTCTTGATCTCGTCGGCGGACAGCGCCTTGCCGTCAAGGACACCGCCCTTGATGACGAGGTTCGGGTTGTCCTTGGCGAAGTCACGAAGACCCTTCGCCGACTCCACCGGGTCACCGGTGACGAAGGCGACCGCCGTCGGACCGTTGAACAGGTCGTCCAGCGTCGTGATCCCGGCCTCGTTGGCCGCAATCTTGGTCAGCGTGTTCTTCACCACGGCGTACTGGGCGTTCTCACCGAGCGAACGGCGCAGGTTCTTGAGCTGCGCCACGGTGAGACCCCGGTACTCGGTCAGCACAGCGGCGTTCGAGCTGCGGAACTGCTCCGTCAGCTCGGCTACCGCGGCAGCCTTGTCGGGCCTTGCCATGAGCGTCGGCCTCCTTCCGGGTGATGAGGACCGCTCAGAAGGGGCTTGAACAGACGAAACGCCCCGGCGCAGGCGCACGGGGCGTAGCTCGACCGGACAGGATCCGTCGAGGACGGATGTCGATCCGGGAGCACTTCCACAGTCACCTGCGCGGGTCGCCCGCATAATCAGCGGATCCTTCGGCCACCGCGCCCTCTCTCGAGCGCACGGCAACGACCAGCGGTCTTTGGCTTCTCAGGAAGCGTACGGGAACGGATCGCCGTCAGGCAAATCCGCTCCCCGCACGGTCGGGAAGGGGTCAGGCGGCGGGCGCGGTCTCCAGCCCGGAGAGGTCCAGGTCCGACCCGTCCAGCTCGGACAGCTCCTTGTCGAGCGCGGGGTCGCTCAGGCTCTCCCCGAGGTCCTTGAACATCTCCAGCAGGTCGAAGGTCTCGGCCGCCGGCGGAGCCTTGACCTCGGCCTTCGCCCCGTAGTCGGACATGGTCATGGAGATGTCGACCGTGCCCTGCGGGGTGTCCATGCCGACGTCCATCCGCACCGGCAGATCCTCGTCGTTGACCCAGACGTCGGTGTCGTAGCCCTTGATGCCGGACTTCTCCAGCTGCTTCAGCAGCTCGTCCCGCTCCTTGGGGTCGAGGACGTCCAGCGAGCCGTTGGACTCCATCATCTCCTTGACGGTGAGGGTGCCCTTGTAGTGCTGGGCCTCCACGCCGCCGATCTTCTCGCTGCCCATGTGCTTGAGGCTGGGCGAGTCGAGCAGGATGGCCAGCTGCTTGGTCGGGTCCTGGTTCATGTTCTCCAGGCCGGAGGCCATCTGCTTGCTCAGGGCGGCGTCGCCGGCGGCCTTCGCCATCGCGTTCAGGTCCAGCTTCATCCACCGCTTGCCGTCCATGTCGGACGACATCTTCTCCCCCATGTCCATGTACATGACGTTGTCACGCATGATCATCCGGACCTTTTCCGGAGCTCCCGGCTCCGCCGCGAGGGCCGAGCCCTCCATCGTGAGGTCCATGACGGTGGGGTCCCAGCCCATGACGCCGGACATCTTCATGTCGCCCCCGGCCTTCATGGCGGCCGGCGCCTTCATCGTCATCGTGACCTTGGCCGACTTGGCCTCGGTCGTCTTCTCGTAGGCGGCCGTCAGGACCTGCGCGGCGGACCGGTCGGCCCCCTTCCCCAGGCTCTGACAGCCCACCGCGCCGGTGAGCAGCAGAGCCGCGGCGGAAGCCCCGACGACGTTACGGCGTACGTTCATGTGTGTCCCCCCAGGACATCGGGACGCGTTTCTCCCCCGCGTCCAATCAGCCACCAGGGACCATATCCCGGCGATCTCTTTGCCGTCCTCCGAGTTTCGGGCGCGTTTTCGGCCGTCAACCCGTGGACGACTGCTTGCGCAGCAGCTCGGAGAAGTCCGCGGTGTCGCCCGCCGGGGGCGCCTCCACCGAGACCTCGGTGCCGTAGTCGCTGTAGTAGGCGGTCTGGGTGTACTGCCCGTTCGCCGTCTCGCCCTTCTCGATCTTCTTGACCAGCAGATCGTCGTCATTGACCCAGATGTCGACGGTCTCGGTGGTGACGCCGGCCTGCTCCAGCTGCTTCTTCAGGTCGGCGAGCTGGCTCTCGCTGAGGTTGGAGTTGCGGGTGGCGAGGTCGGCGACGGCGACCTTGCCCGAGTAGTGCGTGGTGTCCTCGCCGCGCACCTTCTCCTCGCCGACCCTGCGCACGTCCCCGGAGGCCAGCAGCAGCTTCACCGACTGGTTCGGCGTGGTGTTCTGCATCTGGTCCTTCAGATACGCGCCGGACCCGCCCCCGAGGTCCTCCAGGGCGTCGTACGGGTACCTGATCCAGTGCTTGCCGCCGGCCTGCTCGGCGAAGGCGTCGCCCATGCGCGCGTAGTAGGCGTCGGGCAGGTAGCGGGCCTCCATCGACGTGGTGCCCATCTGGCGCATGGTGTCGGCCATGGAGCCGCCGGTGTACGTGATGGTGAGCGTGCCGGTGATGCCGTCGCCCCAGCCGAGGGAGCCGTCGGCCGTCATGGACATCACCGAGCCCATGGTCGTCGTGGACTCGACCTTCGCGGAGTCGGCGCGGTCGGTGGACTTCTCGGCGCTCAGCAGGGCCGCGACGGGGCTCAGGACGGAGCCGCCCTTGTCCGTGGCCCGGTCCCCGCCGGAACCTTCCGCCGAGCTCCCGGAGCCGCCCGAGCCGCACGCGGCCACCCCGCTCAGCAGGCCCATCGCGACGATCGAGACGCCCGCCCGGCGCACGCCCGTTGACTTCCCCATCCGTTCCACCCCCAACGAATCCAGTGTCCGCACGGTAACGCACGGCACTGACAGTCGTACGGGGAAAGCCCCGTACGCGAAAAGGGACGAGCCCCGCACCTCGGAAGGTTGCGGGGCTCGTCGCCGACTGCGAGTGGGGTGAACCGTCAGGTTCAGACCGCGGCCGGGTCCTCCTCGACGAGGAGGTTGCGGGTGCGGTTCGGGTCGATCTGGATGCCGGGGCCGATCGTGGTGCTGATCGCGGCCTTCTTGATGTAGCGACCCTTGGCGGCGGACGGCTTCAGACGGAGGATCTCCTCCAGCGCGGCGCCGTAGTTCTCCACCAGCTTGCTGTCGTCGAACGACGTCTTGCCGATGATGAAGTGCAGGTTCGCGTGCTTGTCGACACGGAACTCGATCTTGCCGCCCTTGATGTCGGTGACGGCCTTGGCCACGTCGGGGGTGACGGTGCCGGTCTTCGGGTTCGGCATCAGACCACGCGGACCGAGCACGCGGCCGAGGCGGCCGACCTTGCCCATGAGGTCCGGGGTGGCGACGACGGCGTCGAAGTCCAGACGGCCCTTCGCGACCTCGTCGATCAGTTCGTCGGAGCCGACGATGTCGGCGCCCGCGGCCTCCGCGGCCGCAGCACGGTCACCGGTCGCGAAGACCAGGACCCGGGCGGTCTTGCCGGTGCCGTGCGGCAGGTTCACGGTGCCACGGACCATCTGGTCGGCCTTGCGAGGGTCGACACCCAGGCGGAAGGCGACCTCGACGGTGCCGTCGAACTTGCTCGTGGAGGTCTCCTTGGCGAGACGGACGGCCTCGAGCGGGGCGTACTGCTTCTCCCGGTCGATCTTGGCGTCCGCAGCGCGGAGAGACTTGCTGCGCTTGCTCACTGCTGCTCCTGTGTGTTCTGAGGAGTCGTGGTACGGGCCGAGCAGGCCCTGCCACGCGCGGCCGAGGCCGCATGAAGTTCTACGAAGGTGCTGCGGGGCTGAGAGATCAGCCCTCGACCGTGACGCCCATGGAACGCGCGGTGCCGGCGATGATCTTCGCGGCGGCGTCCAGGTCGTTGGCGTTCAGGTCGGGGAGCTTGGTCTGGGCGATCTCGCGGACCTGCGCCTCGGTGATCTTGGCGACCTTGGTCTTGTGCGGCTCGCCCGAGCCCTTCTCGATGCCCGCGGCCTTGAGGATCATCTTCGCGGCCGGCGGCGTCTTGGTGATGAAGGTGAAGGAGCGGTCCTCGTAGACCGTGATCTCCACCGGGATCACCCAGCCACGCTGCGACTCGGTCGCCGCGTTGTAGGCCTTGCAGAACTCCATGATGTTGACGCCGTGCTGGCCCAGCGCCGGGCCGACCGGCGGAGCCGGGTTGGCCGCGCCGGCCTGGATCTGGAGCTTGATGAGCCCCGTGACCTTCTTCTTCTTGGGAGGCATAGCTCTCCGGGTCCTTTCATTCGGGTCCATGCCTGCGTAGGGGGACCACCCGAACGCAGGCATACCGCACAACGATAGCGGGTATAGATGCGCGGCCAAAAAACGAGCAGGTCAGGAAGCCCCTGAGAGCCGACCCTGACCTGTTCTTACCGGAACGACCGACTCAGTTCTTCTGAATCTGGTCGAAGCTCAGCTCGACCGGAGTCTCACGGCCGAAGATCTCCACGAGACCCTTGACCTTCTTGGAGTCGGCGTTGATCTCGTTGATCGTGGCCTGAAGCGTGGCGAACGGGCCGTCGGTGACGGTGACCGAGTCGCCGACCTCGAAGTCCAGCACCTGGACCTCGACCTTGCGCTGCGGAGCCGGCTTGCCCTCGGCCTCGGCGGCCTCACGGGCGGCCTTCTCCTCGGCCTCCGGGGCGAGCATCTTGACGATCTCGTCCAGGGTCAGCGGGTACGGGTCGTAGGCGTTGCCCACGAAGCCGGTCACGCCGGGAGTGTTGCGGACGACGCCCCAGGACTCGTTCGTCAGGTCCATGCGCACCAGCACGTAGCCGGGGAGCTTGTTCTGGCGGATGGTCTTGCGGTCGCCGTTCTTGATCTGGACGACCTCTTCCTGCGGCACCTCGGCCTGGAAGATGTAGTCCTCGACGTTCAGCGAGACGGCGCGCTGCTCCAGGTTGGTCTTCACGCGGTTCTCGTAGCCGGCGTAGGTGTGGATCACGTACCACTCGCCGGGCAGCGTGCGCAGCTCCTCGCGCAGGGCGGCGATGGGGTCGACG
Source organism: Streptomyces sp. NPDC002328 (assembly GCF_042890065.1). Classification (NCBI taxonomy): domain Bacteria; kingdom Bacillati; phylum Actinomycetota; class Actinomycetes; order Kitasatosporales; family Streptomycetaceae; genus Streptomyces; species Streptomyces sp. NPDC002328. The sequence continues at coordinate 507,866 of NZ_JBIARQ010000002.1, forward strand.
GGCTCGGCCGGCTCTTCCTCGGCTTCGTCCTCGTCCTCGTCATCCGCGACGTCCTCGGCGCTCTCGGCGTCCTCGGTGTCGTCGGCTTCGGCGTCGTCGTCGGCCTCGGCAGCGTCATCCGCGTCCTCGACGTGGAGCGCGGCTTCCTCCGCGGGCTCCCCCGCCTCGGCGTCGGCAGCCTCGAACTCGTCCAGGTCCTCGTCCGCGCCCTCGACGATGTCGAGCTCGTCGTCAGCCTGGTCCGGCTCGATGGCGTCGTTCAGGTTCTGGTCAGACACGGTGGCTGCTTCTTCCTGGATACATAGGGGTGGAACACGCGAAAGGGGCGCCGATCCCCCGGCGCCCTTCGCTTCTGGCTCAGCCGAAGACGTACTTGGCGAGGTGGCTGAGTCCATAGTCAATCACGGTCACCAGGCCGATCATGATCACGACGAAGACGATCACCACGGTCGTGTACGTCGTCAGCTGGTTCCGCGTCGGCCAGACGACCTTGCGGAGCTCCGCGACGATCTGGCGGTAGAAGAGGGCGAGCCGCTTCAGCGGGCCCTTCTTCGCGCGCTTGCCGCCCTTGCGGGTCTTCTTCTGCTCCTCAGGCGCTTCGTCCTGGGCATCAGGCGTGTCGATGGAGCCCACGGCGTCCGCCATTTCCTCACCTGTTCCCGGGTCGTGGCCGTGCCGCGCCCGGTCTGAGCCGCACGGCAGTGCATTTCTGTACGTACATGCGCACACCACCTGGCGAAGGTGTGTGTAGCAGGGCCGGAGGGACTTGAACCCCCAACCGCTGGTTTTGGAGACCAGTGCTCTACCAATTGAGCTACGACCCTTTGTGTGTCCCCCAACGTACCGCATCCGCCCGGATGCTCGGTGTGCACCGGTTGTGGCACGGCTGTTGAAGGCCAACGACGTAGGAGTGTACGTGGTCCTGAGCTGTCCGTCGAACGGAAAGCGGCCCGTGGGACCCCGTGAGTGCAAGATCGTCGGGAAAGCACCGGAAGATCACCCAGGCCACCGCCCCGGACCCGGCGGCGATCCGGACGGATGTTCAGGGATTTGCCCGTACCTGTTCAGTCTGTGAAACCCGCGTGCCGGGCCCGTTTCCGGTCTGAAAACATGGGTCCCATGAGCGCTGCAACCCCTCCCACCGAGCGCCGGGTCTCCGCCCGAGTCGGCGCGATCTCCGAGTCCGCCACCCTCGCCGTGGACGCCAAGGCCAAGGCCCTGAAGGCCGCCGGGCGTCCGGTGATCGGCTTCGGCGCCGGCGAGCCCGACTTCCCGACCCCGGACTACATCGTCGAGGCGGCCGTCGAGGCCTGCAAGAACCCGAAGTACCACCGCTACACGCCGGCCGGCGGCCTGCCCGAGCTGAAGGCCGCGATCGCCGCGAAGACCCTGCGTGACTCGAACTACGAGGTCGACCCCTCGCAGATCCTCGTCACCAACGGCGGCAAGCAGGCCATCTACGAGGCCTTCGCCGCGATCCTCGACCCGGGCGACGAGGTCATCGTCCCGGCGCCGTACTGGACCACCTACCCGGAGTCGATCCGGCTGGCCGGCGGCGTCCCGGTGGAGGTCGTCGCGGACGAGACGACCGGCTACCGGGTGAGCGTGGAGCAGCTGGAGGCGGCGCGCACCGAGAAGACGAAGGTCGTGCTCTTCGTCTCCCCCTCCAACCCGACCGGCGCGGTCTACAGCGCCGCGGACGCCGAGGCGATCGGCCGCTGGGCCGTGGAGCACGGCCTGTGGGTGATGACGGACGAGATCTACGAGCACCTCGTCTACGGCGACGCGACGTTCACCTCGCTGCCGGCGATCCTGCCGGAGCTGCGCGACAAGTGCGTCGTGGTCAACGGCGTCGCCAAGACGTACGCGATGACCGGCTGGCGGGTCGGCTGGATCATCGGCCCCAAGGACGTCGTGAAGGCCGCGACGAACCTCCAGTCGCACGCCACCTCGAACGTCTCCAACGTGGCCCAGGTCGCCGCGCTGGCCGCCGTCTCCGGTGATCTGTCGGCCGTCGAGAAGATGCGCGAGGCCTTCGACCGGCGCCGCAAGACCATCGTGCGGATGCTCAACGAGATCGACGGCGTGCTCTGCCCGGAGCCCGAGGGCGCGTTCTACGCCTACCCGTCGGTGAAGGCCCTGCTCGGCAAGGAGATCCGCGGCAAGCGCCCGCAGGACACGGTCGAGCTCGCGGCGCTCATCCTGGAGGAGGCCGAGGTCGCGGTCGTCCCGGGCGAGGCCTTCGGCACGCCGGGCTATCTGCGGCTCTCGTACGCGCTGGGCGACGAGGACCTCGTGGAGGGCGTGAGCCGGATCCAGAAGCTGCTGGCGGAGGCCAGGGACTGAGGATTCTGACCTACTCACGCGAGTAGGTCGGGCTGGCGGGCCGTCTCTTGAGCGAGGCGGCCCGCTGCTTTGTGCGAGCAAGACCACGTTCGGGCAATCCGCTACCGGGACGCCGCCGGCGTGCGGCAGGATCGCTGGATGGAGCGTGTACGTGATGTCTCTGAGCTGCCGAAAGCCCATCTGCACCTGCACTTCACCGGATCGATGCGGCCCGCGACGGTGCTGGAACTGGCCGACAAGTACGGCGTACGTCTGCCGGAGACGCTGGCCGAGGCCCTGACCAGCGGGGAGCCGCCGCAGTTGCGGGCGACGGACGAGCGGGGCTGGTTCCGCTTCCAGCGCCTGTACGACGCGGCCCGCTCGTGCATCAGGCAGCCCGAGGACATACAGCGCCTGGTGCGGGAGGCCGCCGAGGAGGACGTGCGGGACGGCTCGGGCTGGCTGGAGATCCAGGTGGACCCGACGTCGTACGCGCCTCGGCTGGGCGGGCTGATCCCGACGCTGGAGATCATCCTGGACGCGGTGGACTCGGCCTCGCGGGAGACGGGGCTCGGGATGCGGGTGCTGGTGGCGGCCAACCGGATGAAGCATCCGCTGGACGCGCGCACTCTGGCCCGGCTGGCGGTGCGGTACGCGGACCGGGGCGTCGTCGGTTTCGGGCTGTCGAACGACGAACGGCGCGGCATGGCCCGGGACTTCGACCGGGCGTTCGCCATCGCGCGCGACGGCGGGCTGCTGTCCGCGCCGCACGGGGGCGAGTTGACGGGTCCCGCGTCGGTGCGGGACTGCCTGGACGATCTGCACGCCTCGCGGATCGGGCACGGCGTGCGGGCGGCGGAGGACCCGCGGCTGCTGAAGCGGCTGGCGGAGCGGGGGGTGACCTGCGAGGTGTGCCCCGCCTCGAACGTGGCGCTGGGCGTCTACGAGAAGCCCGAGGACGTGCCGCTGCGCACGCTGTACGACGCGGGCGTCCCGATGGCCCTGGGCGCGGACGACCCCCTGCTGTTCGGCTCCCGCCTCGCGGCCCAGTACGAACTGGCCCGCCACCACCACGCCTTCACCGACGAACAACTGGCAGACCTGGCCCGCCAGTCCATCCGAGCCTCAGCGGCCCCGGAGGACGTACGCGCGAAGCTACTGGCTGGAGTGGACGACTGGTTGGCCCCGTAGGGGTCATAGCTGCGGGCAGTCGTGCCGCTGGGGCGATGGGGTCCCCCCGTTACCTTCTTCGTGGCTCCGCAACGGGGCCACCGGCCTTCGGGTCCGGCATGACTTCCCCCCCTTGTTGTTGATGATCCGGGGGGTGGTGTCACCGGGCCCGGAGGCATCGACGGACCGCTGATGAGGGGCTTGAGCACCGGCTTCACCCAGGCCGGAAGAGCTCTCCGTAACGTGGATGTGGCAGCTCGGTGCCGAGGCAAGGCCGTACGACAGCGTGATGGAGGGGCCTGCACGTGATCGACACCGGCGACATCGACGTCTTCCTCGGCCTAGACGTCGGCAAGGGCGAACACCACGCCACCGCCGTCACCCTGGCCGGGAAGAAGGCCTTCGACAAGCGGTTGCCCAACACCGAACCCAAGCTCCGCGAGCTTTTCGCGAAACTCCAGGCCAAGCACGGAACCGTACTCGTCGTGGTCGACCAGCCGGCCTCGATCGGCGCCCTGCCGCTGGCCGTGGCCCGGGACATGGGCTGCCCCGTGGCCTACCTTCCCGGGCTGACGATGCGACGGATCGCCGACCTCTACCCAGGTGAGGCGAAGACGGACGCGAAGGACGCGTTCATCATCGCGGACGCCGCCCGGGCAATGCCCCACACGCTGCGGGCGATCGACGGCGAGGACGAGGCCATCGCCGAGCTGGAGATGATCGTCGGCTTCGACGACGACCTGGCCGGCGAGGCCACCAGGGTCGCGAACCGGCTCCACGGCCTGCTGACCCAGATCCATCCGTCGCTGGAACGGGTGCTGGGGCCGCGATTGCAGCACCCGGCCGTCTTGGCCGTGCTGGAGCGGTTCGGTTCTCCGGCCCAGATCCGCAAGGCCGGGCGGGGACGGCTGGTCACGCTGTTACGGCCGAAGGCCCCGAGGATGGCCGAGCGGCTGGTCGAGGACATCTTCACCGCTCTGGACGAGCAGACCGTCACCGTTCCGGGCACCGAGGCGGCCGTGCTGATCGTCCCGAGCCTGGCCGGCTCGCTGACGGCCGTGCTTGACCAGCGGAAACTGCTGGCCGCGCGGATCGAGGAGCTCCTGGAGGCTCACCCTCTTTCGAAGGTCCTGACGTCCATGCCGGGAATCGGCGTCAGGACCGGAGCCAGGATCCTGATCGAGGTCGGTGACGGCAGCACCTTCCCGACTGCAGGCCACCTCGCCGCCTACGCCGGGCTCGCCCCCGCGACCCGCAGCTCGGGGTCGTCGATCCGCGGCGAACAGCCCTCCAGACGAGGAAACAAGCAGCTCAAACGGGCTTTCTTCCTCTCCGCGTTCGCGTCCTTGGGAGACCCGGCATCGCGGGCCTACTACGAAAAGAAGATCGCTCAGGGAAAGCACCACACCCAAGCCCTGCTCTGCCTCGCGCGACGCCGGGCAGATGTCCTCTTCGCGATGCTCCGGGACGGAACCTTCTACGAACCACAGCCTGTTCGGACGATCGCTCCGCAGACCTAGACCATGGTCAGGAGGTGATCCGTGGGGCCGTAGTCGATCTTCCAGTCGGCATAGACACCACAGAATACATCCTTGACGCACCGCAGGCCCACGGTTACCCAGCGGACCGATCCGTCGTCGCCGAGCGAGAACGCGACCGCGGCCTCGAACTCCTCGCTCCCGCAGGGGCAGCCGGCCGCACCGGGTTCGTCGTCCTCCCAGGACTCCTCGTTCCAGTACTCCTCGCTATCCGCGATGAATGCACGGCTGCCGCAGCCAGAGCACTCCCGTTCCGCTCCGGACGCATTGACCAGCACGAAGAACACCCGGCCACCGCACCCACACACGGAAGCACCGATCTTCACCGGGCGGCCGTCGACAGCACCCCGCAGGAACACCGCGAGTTCCGCGGGGACACCCTCACCAACCTGATCATCAGCATGCACGGACACATCGTTCCAGACGCCCCGAACTCACACCCGACCAGCTTGACCAAAGACATAGGGGCACCCCCCCCCGCTCGAGCGAAGCCGAGAGTGGGGGAGGGTGGGCGCAGCGGCACCCTGTAGCGCCGGGCCGCGTCCTAGAGGCTCACGCCGACCGTCACCGGCTCGTTGACCAGGGTGACGCCGAACGCGTCCCGGACCCCGGCCACCACCTCACGGGCCAGCGCGAGCAGATCCTCCGTCGTGGCGGAGCCACGGTTGGTGAGGGCGAGCGTGTGCTTCGTGGAGATGCGCGCCGCCCCACTCCCGTACCCCTTGGTGAAGCCCGCCTTGTCGATGAGCCACGCCGCGGAGGTCTTGGTGTGCCCCTCCCCCGCCGGATAGGCGGGCGGCTCGACGCCGTCACCGAGCCGCTCCTTCACGCGCGCGAGGAACACGGCGAAGTCGGCGTCGCCGAGGATCGGGTTGGTGAAGAAGGACCCGGCGGACCAGGTGTCATGGTCCTCGGGGTCGAGCACCATCCCCTTGCCGGCCCGCAGCTTGAGCACCGTCTCCCGGGCGTCGGCGAGCGGCACCCGCTCACCGGGCGCCACCCCCAGCGCGCGGGCCGTCTCGGCGTACTTGAGGGGCGCCGACAGCCCGCCCGCGTCCTCCAGCTCGAAGCGGACGCGCAGCACGACGTACCGGTCGGGGTCGGCCTTGAAGCGGCTGTGCCGGTAGGAGAAGGCGCATTCGGCGTTGCCGAGGGCGACCGTCTCGCGCGCGTGGCGGTCGTAGGCGATCACCTCGGTGATCGTGGAGGAGACCTCCTGGCCGTACGCGCCGACGTTCTGGATGGGGGTCGCGCCCGCGGAGCCGGGGATGCCGGCGAGGCACTCGACGCCGGCGAGCCCGGCCTCGACGGTGCGGGCGACGGCGTCGGTCCACACCTCACCGGCCGCCAGCTCCAGCGTCGCGCCGGTGAGTTCGAAGCCGCGGGTGGCGATGCGCAGGGCGGTCCCGGCGAACCCCTTGTCGCCGATGACGAGGTTGGAGCCGCCGCCGACGATGAGCAGCGGCGTGCCGTCGGCGTCGGCCTCGCGGACGGCGGCGATGACCTCGGCGTCGGTCGTCGCGGTCACCAGCCGGGTGGCGGGGCCGCCCAGCCTGAAGGTGGTCAGCGGGGCGAGGGGGGCATCGTGGAGTTCCTGCACGCGCCCAAGCCTACGAGACGGCGTACGGGGCCCCGGTCAGGCGTAAGGGGCATCCGCAATCGCGGACGCCCCTTACAGCACCAGCTCAGGCGCGGAAGCCGGTCAGGCCAGTCGTACGACGGCCCGTGACATGCCCAGGACCTTCTGCCCGCCGCTGGTCGCCGTGAGGTCGACGCGGACCGTGTTGTCGTCGAGCTTGGCGGCGACCTTGCCGCTGACCTCGATGGTCGCGCCCTGGTCGTCGTTGGGGACGACGACGGGCCGGGTGAAGCGGACGCCGTACTCGACGACCGCGCCCGGGTCGCCGACCCAGTCGGTGACGACGCGGATCGCCTCGGCCATGGTGAACATGCCGTGCGCGATGACGTCCGGCAGGCCCACCTCCTTGGCGAACTTCTCGTTCCAGTGGATGGGGTTGAAGTCCCCGGAGGCGCCCGCGTACCGGACGAGGGTGGCCCGGGTGACGCCGAAGGTCTGCGCCGGGAGTTCCGCGCCGACCTCGACGTCGTCGTAGGCGATCTTCGCCGTCATGTCAGGCCTCCTCGGCCGCGCGGGCCACGAGCTTGGTCCAGGCGGTCACGACGTGTTCGCCGGCCTCGTCGTGGACCTCTCCGCGGATGTCCAGGATGTCGTTGCCCGCCATGGACTTGATGCCCTCGATGGTCGAGGTGACGGTGAGCCGGTCGCCGGCGCGGACGGGCCGCCGGTAGGCGAACTTCTGGTCGCCGTGCACGACGCGGTTGTAGTCCAGGCCGAGTTGCGGGTCCTGGACTACCTCGCCGGCGGCCTTGAAGGTGATGGAGAACACGAAGGTCGGCGGAGCGATCACATCGGGGTGACCGAGCGCCTTGGCGGCCTCCGGGTCGGTGTACGCGGGGTTGGCGTCCCCCACCGACTCGGCGAACTCACGGATCTTCTCCCGCCCCACCTCGTAGGGCTCGGTGGGCGGGTAGGTCCGCCCCACGAAGGACTGGTCGAGCGCCATGGCTCGGCACCTCCTGGTTGCTCTACTGAACGGTACGCGTCTCTCAACGACGCGAGGCCGCCCCCGATCACTCGGGGACGGCCTCGCGTACGAGCCTGATTTATCGCGTCTCGCGGTGCGCGGTGTGCGCGTTGCAACGCGGGCAGTGCTTCTTCATCTCCAGTCGGTCCGGGTTGTTACGCCGGTTCTTCTTGGTGATGTAGTTCCGCTCCTTGCACTCCACGCAGGCCAGCGTGATCTTCGGGCGGACGTCGGTGGCAGCCACGTGAGTGCTCCTTGACGAACGGATAGGGATGATTTAACGCAAGAAAGAGTAGCCGATCGAAGGACCGACCCCGCAATCGGCTACTGTCAGTAGCGGTGACCGGACTTGAACCGGTGACACAGCGATTATGAGCCGCTTGCTCTACCGACTGAGCTACACCGCTTTGATGCGATCGGACCCCGCCTCGCGACGGGGGACCTCTCACACCAGAGCCCCAATACGGAATCGAACCGTAGACCTTCTCCTTACCATGGAGACGCTCTGCCGACTGAGCTATTGGGGCGAGCGATGAAGACATTACACGGTCCGCAGCCGTTCACCCAAATCCGTTTCGTGTACCCCGCCACAGGCCGTTTCCCCAGCGTCCCGGCGATCTCCACGGCCCCTTCCGCCCCCGGACCACACCGGTACGACTATTGCGCTCCTCCCCGCCGGTGCCGGAGCTCCGCCCTAGGCTCGACTCACTCTGCGTGATCTTGCCCCGAGCCTCCGGGGCGCCCGAGCCCTCCGCACCGCCGAGCACCAGGAGCGCGATGCCCGACAGCCAGCCGCAGCCGCCGCCCCCTCCCCAGCCGCCCTCCTTCTCGTCGCCGTCAGGGCCGTCGGGCGGGTCCTCGGGCTCGGGGGGATCCTCGGGAGGGCAGCCGGAGCCGGCCGCGCTCCTGCTGTGCGGCGCGCGCCTGACGGACGGCCGCGCCGTGGACGTACGGCTGGGCCGCGGGCGCATCGAGGCGGTCGGCACGGCGGGCAGCCTCGCGGCCGGCCCCGCGCGCGGGGCCCGGGTGGACCTCAGCGGCTATCTCCTCCTCCCCGCCCCCGCCGAACCCCACCTCCACGCCGACACGGCGCTGTCCGCCGACACCGACGGCCCCGTCTCCTACGCCGCCCACGACGTCCGCCGCCGGGCCACCGAGGCGGTGCTGCTGCACCTCGGACACGGCACGACCGCGCTGCGCGCACACGTACGCGTGGGCGACGTGCAGGGCCTCGGCGCGCTGGCCGCCGTCCTGGAGGCCGGGCGTTCGCTGCGCGGACTCGCCGAGCTGACGACGGTGGCGATGCCCCGGATGCTGACCGGGCTGGCCGGGGCGGACGGGCTCGCGATACTGCGGGACGCGGTGAAGATGGGCGCCTCCGTGGTGGGCGGCTGCCCGGACCTCGACCCCGACCCGACGGGCTACGCGGAGACCGTCCTGGCGCTGGCCTCAGAGCACGGCTGCCCCGTGGACCTGCACACCGACGCCGCCGACCCGGCTCGGCTCGCCCGCCTCGCGGCGATGGCCGGCGGGCTGCGCCCCGGCGTCTCCCTCGGCCCGTGCGCCGGCCTCTCCGCCCTCCCCGCCGAGGCCGCAGCCCGCACCGCCGACCAATTGGCCGCGGCGGGCGTGACGGTGGTCTGCCTGCCGCAGGGCGGCTGCGGGGCGGTGGAACGCCGGGGCACCGCGCCCGTACGGCTGCTGCGCGCGGCCGGCGTCCGGGTGGCGGCCGGCAGCGGGGCCCTGCGGGACGTCTCGAACCCCGTCGGCCGCGGCGACCCGCTGGAGGCGGCCTACCGTCTCGCCTCCCGTCACGGTCTGCGCCCCGAGGACGCCTACGACACGGTGAGCACGTCCGCGCGTGCCGCCCTCGGGCTGCCCGAGGTGCGCGTCGAGGCGGGCTTCCCCGCCGATCTGCTGGCGATCCGCGGCGAACGGCTGGCGAGCGCGCTGTCCCTGGCGTACAGCCGGATCGTGATCCATGGGGGGCGCGTGGTGGCGCGCACGAGCGCGGTCCGGGAGTACTGCGCTTCGGCCGAGGGCCCCGCTGTGGAGTTGGGGTTGCCGCGGCAGGGGCGGGGGGAGCAGTCGTAGGACGGTCGGGGTCGGGGTCGGGAGCAGGGGTCGGGGGTGGTCGAGGCCTGTGCGTACGAGCGGCGGCGGTGGAGGAATCGTATGGGGGTTCGCCCGTGCGGCGGTGGGGGTGGGGCGGGCGTACGGTCGGAAGCATGCGCATTGTCATTGCTGGAGGTCATGGTCAGATCGCGCTGCGGCTGGAGCGGGTGCTCGCCGCGCGCGGACACGAGGTCGCGGGAATCATCCGCAAGGCCGAACAGGGAGACGACCTGCGGACCGCAGGCGCCGAACCGGTCCTGCTGGACCTGGAGTCGGCGTCGGTCGAGGAGGTCGCGGAGCGGCTGCGGGGCGCGGACGCGGCGGTGTTCGCGGCGGGCGCGGGACCGGGCAGCGGGACGTCACGCAAGGACACCGTGGACAGGGGCGCGGCGGTGCTGTTCGCGGACGCGGCGGTGCGGGCGGGCGTACGCCGGTTCGTGGTCGTGTCGCCCTACGGCGCGGATCCCGGCCACCGGGGCGACGAGGTGTTCGACGTCTACCTGCGCGCCAAGGGCGAGGCGGACGCGTACGTGCAGGGCCTGGACGCCCTCGACTGGACGGTCCTGCGCCCCGGTTCGCTGACGGACGACGCGGGCAAGGGGCTCGTCCGCCTGGAGGCGCGGACGGGCCGCGGCTCGGTCCCGCGCGACGATGTGGCCGCCGTGCTGGCGGAGTTGCTGGAGACCCCGGCGACGGCGGGCCTGACGCTGGAGCTGATCGGCGGGTCGACGCCGGTGTCGGTGGCGGTGAAGTCGGTCGCGGGCAACTGAACGAGCCGCTGCGCGGCGTCAGAACCGTCAGAACAGGGGCAGCTGGTCGGGTACGTCGGGGACGACGTACCCGTCCAAGGAGGGCTGGGCCGCGCCCAGTTGCGCCGCCCGGCGCGAACCGGGACAGGAAGTGAGCTGCCCGCTCCCCCGCGCGCCCGGCGGGTCGTGCCGGGCGAACCGTCCGGCGACGACGGCGATCTCTCGACGGCACTCGGGGCAGGTTCTGCGGCGGCTGGACATGCCGTCAGTGTGCCCCAGCCGATCGGGCGGGCACCCGGCCCGGCATGTCGCTCGTCGCGCGGAACCCGGCGCTCCTCCCTAGCATCCGTACATATGGCACATAGCTTCGAGGAACTCGTGGAGAAGCAGCGCGCGGCCGACGAGGCCCACGCGAGGGTCCTGCACCTACGGGACACCTACGGCGCGCCCACGGCGGCAGCCTGGTCGGAGATCCAGAGCGACACCTACGAAACCGCCTGGCGCGCCTGGCGCGACCTCGCCCGGGACGTCCGCTCCGCGATCACCGACCTGGCCAAGGAGGAGGGCAGACCACGAGCGGACGTGGAGACCCAGGTAAGAACAGCAGCAAAGTCGCCACAGCGGGCGGGGTCGGGGGAGGAGTAGGGGGACGACGGGTGGGGGAGGGCCGGCTGACGGCTGGACCGGCGGACCGGCTGGACCGGCGGACCGGCTGACGGCTGGGCCGGCGGACCGGTGTGCGGCCGGTCGGCGGACTGGCTGACGGCTGGACCGGCGGACCGGTGTGCGGCCGGTCGGCGGACCGGCTGACGGCCGGTCAACGGGGACTGGCTGGCGGCCGGCCGGTCGGGCGGACCCGCGGCCGGACGGCCGGACGTCGGCCCGGACGGGCGGGCGGACCGGACCGGCGGCCGGTCGGGCGGACGCACCGGGCGGGCGGACGGCCCGGACGGCGGACGGCCCGGACGGCGGACGGCCCGGACGGCCGTGCGGGCGGACGGCCGGGCGGGCCGGCGGTCGGCGGACCGGCGGACGGACGGACCGGCGGACGGACGGCCAGCGGAAGGACGGTCGGCGGAAGGCCCGGAAGGCCCGGAAGGGCGGACGGGCGGTCGGCCGAAGCCGGGAGACGCCTCCGCCCTCACCCGTCCACACCGACGGCGTCCCCCTCCGTCACCTCGGCCGCCCCGCGCGTACCGCCCGCCTCACCCGTGCCGCCCATGTCGCCGGCGTCGGCCTCCGCGCCCGTGTCGCCCGTGTCGGCCGTGTCGGCCGTGTCGGCCTCCCAGCGCAGCAGGTCCCCCGGCTGGCATGCGAGCACCTCGCAGAGCGCGGCGAGGGTGGTGAAGCGGACCGCCTTGGCGCGGCCGTTCTTGAGCACGGCGAGGTTGGCGGGGGTGATCCCGACACGTTCCGCGAGTTCGCCCACGGACATCTTCCGCCTGGCCAGCATCACGTCGATGTCGACGACGATCGGCATCAGATCACCTGTTCCAGCTCGGCCTGCATCTGCGTCGCCTCGACGTCACGGGCCACGGCCTGGGCGAGCAGCATCCGCAGCACGAGCACGAGCAGGGCGACCCCGAGCAGCGCCACGACGACCCCGCCGATCAGCAGGACGACCCCCGGCGCGACGGCCTCGCCGGGCGCCAGCAGCACGCCGAGCGTGAACATCAGCAGGGCGGCCGCCACGAAGGCGCCCATCACGATGTGCACGTACCGGAAGGCGGCGAGCGAGAACACGGTGCCGCACCGGACCATCGTCACCAGCCGCCATACGCAGACGAGGACGACCTGGGCGGCCACGATGACCAGCACGACGGTGACGAGGTAGGCGGCGGGCGGATAGGCGAGGTCCGCGTCGACCCCCTTCAGATCCCCGGCCAGCAGCGGCACCATCACCGCCTGCACGAACACCGACCCGACGAGCAGCACCACGAGCACAGCCCGCAGCGCGAGCACGGTCAGTTTCCCCATCGCCACCCTCCTTCGATCGCCCCCCGATGGAAATCTATCGAAATTCGATAGGCGCGAGCAAGTAGACCACCCACCGTGACCTTGATCACGAAATCAACGGGACCCCGCAGGCTCCGGAACGACGCCGACGCCTGCGGACACAACGAGAACGGCCCCCGATCAGATCAACTGATCGGGGGCCGTTCCCACAAGCGTGGCGGCGCCAGGATTCGAACCTGGGAAGGCGAAGCCGGCAGATTTACAGTCTGCTCCCTTTGGCCGCTCGGGCACACCGCCGGGTTTGCTGCCGCTCGAACCGCTTTTCGGCGGTGCTCCCTGGCAACGACGTAAACGATACCTGATGCGGAGGGGTGCTCCGCCACTCGATTCCGCGCCGCCCGGACCGGGCCGGGTGGCTAGGCTTGTCCGGATGCGGCCCGCGTCTGACGCCGGGCTCGGCGGCAGCCCCACGGACGCCGGCACGCACCCGAACGCACTCGATACGCACCCCGATACAAGGAGCCACAGGACATGGCCGACTCCAGTTTCGACATCGTCTCGAAGGTCGAGCGGCAGGAGGTCGACAACGCCCTCAACCAGGCCGCCAAGGAGATCTCCCAGCGCTACGACTTCAAGGGCGTCGGCGCCTCGATCTCGTGGTCCGGAGAAAAGATCCTCATGGAGGCGAACTCCGAGGACCGGGTGAACGCCGTCCTCGACGTCTTCCAGTCGAAGCTGATCAAGCGCGGGATCTCACTGAAGGCGCTGGACGCGGGCGAGCCGCAGCTCTCCGGCAAGGAGTACAAGATCTTCGCGTCGATCCAGGAGGGCATCACCCAGGAGAACGCGAAGAAGGTCGCGAAGCTCATCCGCGACGAGGGCCCCAAGGGAGTGAAGGCCCAGGTCCAGGGTGACGAACTGCGCGTCAGCTCCAAGAGCCGCGACGACCTTCAGGCCGTCATCTCCCTGCTGAAGGGGCAGGACTTCGACTTCGCGCTTCAGTTCGTGAACTACCGCTAGGCACCCGCCGGCGGGGACGGGCGGGCGCCACGGGTGCCCGCCCGTCCGCGTGTTCCCGTCCGCGTGTTCCCGTCCGCATGTTTCCGAGCGCGTGCCGCGCTCAGTCGCGTGAGTGGCCGAACAGGATGCGGTAGACGATGAGCAGCACCAGCGATCCGCCGATCGCCGCGGCCCAGGTGGCGCCGTCGTAGAAGTCCTTGGTGATGGGGTGGTCGAGCCAGCGGGCCGATATCCAGCCCCCGATGAAGGCGCCGGCGACGCCGATGACGGTCGTGCCGATGAAGCCGCCCGGGTCGCGGCCCGGCAGCAGCACCTTGGCGATGACTCCGGCCAGCAGCCCCAGAATGATCCAGCTGATGATGCTCATGCCCTGAACCTGCCCTTTCGCGCTGTGCCCTCACTGTCCCGGCACTGTGATCTCGATCGGGGGACGGGGCTTTTCGTGCCTGGTGCCCGTGTTCGTGCCGTGTTGACTGGACGACGATCGGGCAGCGGCCGATGGTTCCCCGGGGCGGGCGGGTTCAGCGCGCGGCGAACGGCTCGTCCGTGCTGACGATCTCGCGGCCGAGCGGCAGCAGGGAGACCGGGATCAGCTTGAAGTTGGCGATGCCGAAGGGGATTCCGATGATCGTGACGCACAGGGCGATGCCGGTCACGATGTGGGTGAGGGTGAGCCACCAGCCGGCGAGGACCAGCCAGAGCACGTTGCCGACGCAGGAGGGGGCGCCCGCGTCGCGGCGCTCGATCGTGGTGTAGCCGAAGGGCCAGAGGGCGTAGACGCCGATGCGGAACGCCGCCAGGCCGAAGGGGATTCCGATGATCGTGATGCACAGCAGCAGACCGGCGAACATGTAGCCGAGGAACAGCCAGAAGCCGCTGAGGACGAGCCATATGACGTTGAGGATGGTCTTCACTGCTGGTGACCTGCCATCTTCTCGAGACGGGCGATGCGCTCCGCCATCGGCGGGTGCGTCGAGAACATCTTGGAGAGCCCTTGGCCCGCGCGGAACGGGTTCGCGATCATCATGTGGCTCGCGGTCTCGATGCGGGGTTCGGGGGGCAACGGGAGCTGCTTGGTGCCGAGTTCGAGCTTGCGCAGCGCGCCGGCGAGGGCCAGCGGGTCGCCGGTGAGCTGGGCGCCGGAGGCGTCGGCCTCGTACTCGCGGGAACGGCTGATGGCGAGCTGGATGAGGCCGGCCGCGAGCGGGCCGAGCAGCATGATCAGGAGCATGCCGAGGATGCCGGGGCCGTCGTCGTCGTTGGAGCGGCCGATCGGGATCAGCCAGGCGAAGTGGACCAGGAACATGATCACGGAGGCGAGGGCGCCGGCGACCGAGGAGATGAGGATGTCCCGGTTGTAGACGTGGCTCAGCTCGTGGCCGATGACGCCTCGCAGTTCGCGTTCGTCGAGGAGGCGCAGGATGCCCTCCGTGCAGCACACGGCCGCGTTGCGCGGGTTGCGGCCGGTGGCGAAGGCGTTGGGCGCCTCCGTCGGGGAGATGTACAGCCGGGGCATGGGCTGGCGGGCCTGGGTGGAGAGGTCGCGGACCATGCGGTAGAGGGCCGGGGCCTCGAACTCGCTGACCGGGCGGGCCCGCATCGCGCGCAGGGCCAGCTTGTCGCTGTTCCAGTACGCGTACGCGTTGGTGCCGAGCGCGACGAGCACGGCGACGACGAGCCCCGTGCGCCCGAAGAAGCTGCCGAAGACGATGATGAGTGCCGACAGCCCCCCGAGGAGTACTGCGGTCCTTAGCCCGTTGTGCCGGCGGTGCACGGTACGCCCTCCAAGTCGTGCGGCAGGGGAACCCTTCGCTTGCTGATCTTGCTGCCTGGTGTGCTGCCTGATCTGCGATGCCACTGGTGTCGTGGTGCCACGTCCAGTGGAACCTCCCGTTTTGGTCAACGCCAGACGAGGGGCCCGGGTTCCCTTGCGCTTCCGGCGGCCGGCGTGGGCCGTCCGGGTGAGGGATCAGAAGAGGGCGGTGTCGGCGAAGCGCAGGACCAGCTGAGGTGCTCCGGAGAGGGCGACGCCGAGGACGGCGGTGAGGGCGAGGGCGGCCGTGAGGGGCGCGGGGACCCGGTGCCGGACGGGCTCGCCCTCGGGGGCGCGGAACAGCAGGGCCGTCCACTGGAGGTAGTAGTACAGGGCGATCACCACGTTGACGGCCATGACGACCGCCAGCCAGCCGAGGCCCGCGTCCACGGCGGCGGAGAACACGGTGACCTTCGCGAAGAGACCGATGATGCCCGGCGGCAGCCCGGCCAGGCAGAGCAGGAAGAAGGCCAGGAGGAGCGCGGCGAGGGGGTTCTTCGCGTGGAGGCCCCGGTAGTCGGCGACGCGGTTCTGCGGGCGCGTACGGCCGACGAGGGCGGCCACCGCGAAGGCTCCGAGGTTCACGGCGGCGTACATCAGCGCGTAGGCGACGGTGGAGCCGATGGAGTGCTCGGGGTCGTCGGAGTACGCGGCGGCGGCGATCGGGACGAGGAGGTAGCCGGCCTGGCCGACGGAGGACCAGGCGAGC
This sequence comes from Streptomyces sp. NPDC002328, assembly GCF_042890065.1. Lineage (NCBI taxonomy): Bacteria > Bacillati > Actinomycetota > Actinomycetes > Kitasatosporales > Streptomycetaceae > Streptomyces > Streptomyces sp. NPDC002328. The sequence continues at coordinate 523,867 of NZ_JBIARQ010000002.1, forward strand.
AGGCGTACGGCGCTGTACGCGCGCGTGGCCTGCTGGCGGAGGGCGCCGACGTTGCCGGCGGTCATGGTGAGGGCGGCGAGCACGGCCAGCGAGGGGCCCCACACGTCGGCGTACGAGGGGAAGGCGACGACGGTGACGAGGATGAGGCCGGAGAAGCCGACGGCCTTGCCGACGACCGAGAGGTAGGCCGCGATGGGGAGGGGCGCGCCGACATAGGTGTCGGGGACCCAGAAGTGGAAGGGTACGGCGGCCGTCTTGAAGGCGAAGCCGATGAGGGTGAGGACGACTCCGGCCTGGGCGAGGGTGTGGAGTTGCCCGTCGACGTCCTGGATGCGCTCGGCCACCTGGGTGAGGTGCATCGTGCCGGTGGTGGCGTAGACGAAGCTGATGCCCAGGAGGCTGACGGCGGTCGCGGTGACGGACGACAGGAAGAACTTGAGGGCGGCCTCGGAGGACCTGCGGTCGCCGTGCCGGATGCCGACGAGGGCGAACGCGGGCAGGGAGGCGACCTCCAGGGCGACGACGAGGGTGGCGAGGTCGCGGGAGGCGGGCAGGAGGGCGGCGCCGGCGGCGGAGGAGAGCAGCAGGAACCAGAACTCGCCCTCGGGGAGCCGCCCGCGCGCGTCCTTCAGGGCGGTGACCGACAGGAGGGCGGCGAGCAGCGCTCCCCCGAGCACCAGGAACTGGATGACGAGGGTGAAGTGGTCGGCCGTGTAGCTGCACACGCGTGTGTCGCCGGTGAGGCAGAAGGTGGAGCGGTCGCCGTCCCGGAGGGGCAGGAGCAGGGCGGTGGAGGCGGCGAGGCCGGCGACGGAGAGCCGGCCGAGGAGAGGTTTGCGGTGCTCGGCGACGAACAGGTCGGCGACGAGGACGACGAGTCCGACGACGGCCGTCAGGGTGGGCGGGGCGATCGCGAGCCAGTCGACGGACTGGACGACGGACGGCGCGGCCGAGGAGCTCATCGGGTGCCTCCTGCGAGGAGCTGCTGCACGGCCGGGTCGGTGAGGCCGAGGAGTGCCTTGGGCCACAGGCCCGCGACGACGGTGAGGACGACGAGCGGGGTCCAGGCGGCGAACTCGTACGTGCGGACGTCGGCGAGCCGCGGCGCGTCCTGCGGGATCGTGCCCATGCAGACGCGGCGGACGACGACGAGCAGGTAGGCGGCGGTCAGCAGGGTGCCGAACGCGGCGATCGCCGTGAAGGTGAGGAAGGCGGGGCGGCTGAGGCCCTCGGCGGGGTCGAACGCGCCGAACAGGGCCAGCATCTCGCCCCAGAACCCGGCCAGGCCGGGCAGGCCGAGGGAGGCGACCGCGGCGAAGGCGAGGAGGCCGCCGAGGCGCGGGGCCTTCCCGTAGAGCGCGGCGCCGGTCTCCTGGGCGAGGGTGTCGAGGTCGCTGGTGCCGGTGCGGTCCTTCAGGGCGCCGACCAGGAAGAACAGCAGGCCGGTGATGAGGCCGTGGGCGATGTTGGCGAACAGGGCGCCGTTCACGCCGGTCGGGGTGGTGGAGGCGATGCCGAGGAGGACGAAGCCCATGTGGCCGACGGAGGAGTAGGCGATGAGGCGCTTGAGGTCGCCCTTCGCTCCCCGTTTGGCGAGGGCGAGGCAGGCCAGTGAGCCGTAGATGATGCCGACGACGGCGAAGGCGGCGAGGTAGGGCGCGAAGGTGCGGAAGCCGTCGGGCGCGACCGGCAGGAGAATCCGGACGAACCCGTACGTTCCCATCTTGAGCAGGACGCCGGCGAGGAGGACCGAGCCGACGGTCGGGGCGGCGGTGTGGGCGTCCGGAAGCCAGCTGTGCAGGGGCCACATCGGGGTCTTGACCGCGAGCCCGATCCCGATCGAAAGAACGGCGATGACCTGCACGGATGTGGTCAGCGACCGGCCGTTGTCAGTGGCGAGTGCCACCATGTCGAATGTGCCCGCCGTGACGCCGATCAGGAGCAGGCCGAGCAGCATGACCACGGATCCGAGCAGCGTGTACAGGATGAACTTCCAGGCCGCCCGGGTCCGGTCCTCGCCGCCCCAGCGGGCGATGAGGAAGTACATCGGGATCAGGACCGTCTCGAAGGCGAGGAAGAACAGGAGCAGGTCGAGGACGGCGAAGGTGGCGAGGGTGCCGGCCTCCAGGACGAGCAGGAGCGCGACGAAGGCCTTCGGGCTGGGGCCCTTGGGCGGGTTGAAGTACGAGTAGAGCGCGCAGAGGAAGGTCAGCAGCGCGGTCAGGACCAGGAGGGGGAGGGAGATGCCGTCGATGCCGAGGTGGATGCGCACGTCGAGTGCGGGGATCCAGCTGATGTCGGTCGTGGCCTGCATCTTCGAGGGCTGGTCGTGGTCGAAGCCGACCGCGAGGGCGATCGCGGCGGCGAGGATCGCGCCGGTCACGGTGACGCCGTGCCGCAGGACGGCCTGCTCGGGTGACTTCCCCTTCAGTCCGGGCGGGGCGGGCAGGAGAGCGGCGGCCGCCCCGAGGAGCGGGCCGACCACGATCAACGCCAGAAGGAACTGCATCACGGACTCGCTGATATCGATCACTCCTGCTCACGCTCCCGTCGCGACGAGGAGGGCGGCGACCGCCAGGACGACGGTGCCGGCGAGCAGGGCGCTCACATAGGTCTGGACGTTGCCGGTCTGGGCGCGCCGTACGGCGGCGCCGAGCCAGCGGGGCAGGGTGCCCGCGCCGCGTACGTAGGTGTCGACGACCTCGCGGTCGAGGAACCGCACGAGGCTCGCCGCGGCCTGCACCGGGCGTACGAACAGGGCCCGGTAGACGGCGTCCAGGTGGAAGCCGACGGCGGCGTGGCGGTGCAGCGGGCCGAGCAGGAGCCGTCCCGGGTCGGCCGGGTCGGGAGCTGAGGCCACGTCGCCGTACGCGGGCGCGTGGCTCGCGATGGCCTCGGCCTCGACCTGTGCGGCGTCGCCCCCGGGGTGGGCGGCGACCGCACCCAGGGGCACGCGCGCGGCGACGGCGGTGGTGTGGCGCCAGGCGGCGTAGACGGTCAGGAGCCCGATCAGCGCCAGCCCCGTGCCGAGGACGGAGGTGGCGAGGGTCGGGGCGAGGTCGCCGCCGTCGAACCAGTCGGGCAGCGTGCGGTAGGCGAGCCCGCCGAGGGCGAGGGAGGGGACGGCGAGCACCCACAGCACAACCGTCATCGACAGGGGCTGCCGGCCGTGGTCGGGGGCCTCGGCGCCCCGGCCCCAGAAGGTCAGCAGCCACAGGCGGGCCGCGTAGGCGGCGGTGAGGAGGGCGGTGAGCAGTCCGGCGACGAGGACGATCCAGCCCGCGGCGGCGGGGGCGTGCTCGGTGTGGCCGGTGGAGACGTGCTCGGCGGCGCCGAGGACGGACTCCTTGGAGAAGAAGCCGCTGAACGGCGGGATCGCGGCGAGCGCGAGGAGCGCCACGGTCATCGTCCAGAACGCGTCGGGGACGCGGTCGCGCAGATGGCCCATGCGGGACATGGCGGCCATTGAGTTGGTGCCGGCGGCGTGGATGATCACGCCGGCGGCGAGGAACAGCAGCGCCTTGAACGCGCCGTGCGAGAGGAGGTGGAAGACGGCGGCGCCGCGGTCGCCGACGGCGAGGGCGCCGGTCATGTAGCCGAGCTGGCCGATCGTCGAGTAGGCGAGGACGCGCTTGATGTCGTCCTGGGCGAGTGCGGCGAGACCCGAGCCGGCCATGGTGACGCCGGCCATGACGGCGAGGACGACCATCGCGGCCTGGGAGGCCTCGAAGACGGGGAGGAGGCGGGCGACGAAGTAGACGCCGGCGGCGACCATCGTCGCGGCGTGGATCAGCGCGGAGACGGGTGTCGGGCCCGCCATCGCGTCGGGGAGCCAGGTGTGCAGCGGGAACTGCGCCGACTTGCCGGCCACGCCCGCGAGGAGGAGCAGGGCGACGGTCGTCGGGTGGTCGAGTCCGTCGTGGGCGACGGCGCCGAGGACCTTCGTGATGCGGAAGGAGCCGGCGTCGGTGGCGAGGGCGAACAGGCCGAGGAGGAAGGGAACGTCGCCGAGTTTGGTGACGAGGAAGGCCTTGATGGAGGCGGCGCGGGCCTCGGGGGTCTCCCAGTAGTGGCCGACCAGGAAGTAGGAGCAGATGCCCATGACTTCCCAGCCGACCAGCAGGACGATCAGGTCGCCGGAGTAGACGACCAGGAACATCGCGGAGGTGAACAGGGAGACGAGGGCGGCGTAGGAGGGGTAGCGCGGGTCCTCGCGCAGGTAGCCGGTCGAGTAGATCTGCACGCAGGTGGCGACGAGGCCGACCACGAGGGCGACGAGCGCGGCGAAGCCGTCGATGTGCAGGGCGAGTTCGATCGGGACCGAGCCGGTGGGGGTGAGCTCGGTGGCCGCGTCGACGGCCGCGTCCCCGCCCTGGCGCAGGGCGACCACGACGGCCAGGACGAGGGAGGTGAGGGTCGGCAGGACCGCGAGCGGGCGGACGAAGCCGGGGGCGGTGCGGCCCAGGAGCAGACCGGCGGCCGCGCCGAGGAACGGCAGGAGCGGGACGAGGACGGCGAGGGTGGTGGTGGTCACGCGGAGGCCTCAGCCTTCCCGGCCCGGCCGGCCTGCCGTGCCGTGCGGGCGCCGTTGTCGGGGCCGTCGATGCCGTGGTCGGTGCCGTCGTCGGTGCCGTCGTGGAGGCCGGGGCTCTCGTGGCCCTCGGCGGTGTCGCGGAGTTTGTCGATGTCCGCGGTGCCGCGGTTGCGGTGGACGGCGAGGACGATGGCCAGGCCGATGCCGATCTCGGCGGCGGCGATGGCGATGGTGAACAGGGTCAGGGCCTGGCCGGAGTGCAGGGTCTCCGCGGCGGTCCTGCTGAGCCAGACGTCGAAGGCGACGAGGTTGAGGTTGACGGCGTTGAGCATCAGCTCGACCGACATCAGGACCAGGATCGCGTTGCGGCGGGCGAGTACGCCGTACAGGCCCGTGCAGAAGAGGAGGGCGGAGAGGACGGCGGGATAGGCGAGGTGCATCAGCGGACGCCTTCCTGCTCGGACGACTCGGATGACTCGGACGGCTTGGACGACCTGGACGGCCCGGACCGACTTCCAGAACTTTCTGTGACGCTTCGGGAACTCTCGGTGACCGTTCGCGAGTTCACAGGGGGAGAGCTCGACTCCGCCTTCGCCTTGCGGGACAGGACGATCGCGCCGACCAGTGCGGCGAGGAGAAGGACGGAGAGTGCCTCGAAGGGAAGGACCCAGTGCTGGAAGAGGCTCGCGCCGGTGACCGCGGTGGAGCCGGCGGCCGGGCCGTCGAGGTCGATCCAGGTGGTGCGGAAGGCGTCGACGACCACCCAGACGAGGGCCGCCGCGGCGACGACGGCGACGGCGAGGGCGGCCCACCGGTTGCCGGAGTCGGCGTCCGGTGAGCGGCCGATGGGAGCACGCGTGAGCATCAGACCGAACAGAAGGAGGACGACGACGGAACCGACGTAGATGAGGACCTGCACCCAGGCGATGAACTCGGCGGTGAGCAGGAGGTATTCGACGGCGAGGCCGCCGAGGGCGACCACCAGCCACAGGGCGGCGTGGACCAGTTGACGGGTGGTGACGGTGATGAGGGCCGCGCCGAAGGTGACCAGACCGACGAGGAGGAACGCGATCTCGACGCCGGTCGGGGAGAGGAAGCCCTGCGGGGCCTGAGTGAGGGTCATGCCTCTCCCTCCGGGGGCTTGTCCGGTCCGTCCTGGGCGGCTTGCGCTTCTTCGGCGGCCCGGGCGGCTGCCAGCTTCTCGGCGCTCTTGCGGGCGGCGGCGATCTCCTTGGGCTCCTCCGCTCCGGGGTCGAGGGCGGGCGGGGCCGGGACCGTCCACATCCACTCGCGGAGCTTGTCCCGCTCGTGGGTGAGGTCGTGGATGTCGGTCTCGGCGTACTCGAACGCCGGGGACCAGAACAGGGCGTCGAAAGGACAGACCTCGATGCAGATACCGCAGTACATGCACAGGGAGAAGTCGATGGCGAAGCGGTCGAGGACGTTGCGGCTGCGTTCGCGGCCGCCGGGGGCCGCCGCCGGGACGGTCTCCTTGTGGGAGTCGATGTAGATGCACCAGTCGGGGCACTCACGGGCGCAGAGCATGCAGACCGTGCAGTTCTCCTCGAACAGGCCGATCACTCCGCGGGTGCGGGGCGGGAGATCGGGCTGGGTGTCCGGGTACTGCTCGGTGACGGTCTTCCGCGTCATCGTGCGGAGGGTGACGGCCAGGCCCTTGGCGAGGCCGCTCCCGGGGATGGGGGCCATGGTTACTGGATCACCACCTTGACGATGCCGGTGAGAGCGATCTGAGCGAGGGAGAGGGGGACGAGGAGGGTCCAGGAGAGCTTCTGGAGCTGGTCCTCGCGGAGCCGGGGGTAGGTGACGCGGAGCCAGATCACGATGAAGGCGAGGGCGGCGGTCTTCAGCAGGGTCCAGACCCAGCCGAGGCCGTCGGCGCCCCAGGGGCCGTGCCAGCCGCCCAGGAAGAGGACGGTGGTCAGGCCGCACAGGACGACGATGCCGGCGTACTCGGCAAGGAGGAACAACGCGAAACGGAGGCCGGTGTACTCGGTGTACGCGCCGAAGATGATCTCGGAGTCGGCGACGGGCATGTCGAAGGGAGGCCGCTGGAGTTCGGCGAGGCCGGCGACGAAGAAGACGACCGCGCCGACGATCTGCCAGGGCAGCCACCACCACTCGAAGGCGTCGAGGATGCCGGGGAGCGAGACCGTCCCGGCGGCCATCGCGACCGAGGCGGCGGTGAGGAGCATGGGGAGTTCGTAGGCGAGGAGCTGTGCGGCGGTGCGGAGACCGCCGAGGAGGGAGAACTTGTTGGCGGAGGCCCAGCCGGCCATGAGCGAGCCGAGGACGCCCACGCCCATCACCGCGAGCACGAAGAAGACGCCGGCGTCGATGACCTCGCCGACCGCGCCCTCGCCCGGGCCGATGGGGATGGCGAGGAGAACGAGGAGATACGGCAGCAGGGCCACGGCGGGGGCGAGCTGGAAGATCCGCCGGTCCGCGCCCGCCGGAACGACGTCCTCCTTCTGCGCGAACTTCACACCGTCCGCGATGAGCTGGGCCCAGCCGTGGAAGCCGCCGGCGTACATCGGCCCCAGGCGGCCCTGCATATGGGCCATGACCTTGTGCTCGGTCTGACCGATGATCAACGGGAAGGTGAGAAAAACGACGAAGACGACCAGGAGCCGCAGAGCGACATCGAGAACGTCACTCACTGCGGGCCTCCTCGGGGGGTGTCGGGCCTGTCGGGGGTGCCTTCCTCGTCGGTGGCGGGGTCGGCTTCGGTGTCGGCGGGGGTGTCGTCGGCCGGCGACGGCGGGCGTTCCGGCTCCGGTCGGTCGGGTTCCGTCCGCTTGCTCCGGGGCTCGGAGTCGTCGAAGGCCGGTCGGGCGTGGTGCCACGGGGCGTCGGAGCTGCGGGGGGCCCGGGCTGGGCGGGCCGTCTCACCGACGGCATCCGGGGCGGCGGCATCCGGGGCGGCGGCATCCGGGGCGGCGGCATCCGGGGTTGCCTCCCGTTGGCTGGCCGAGCCTTGTGAGGCACTGCGTGCGCGGCGGGGGCCTCGTGTCGGGGCCGGAGGCTGGACCTGGGGCTGGGGTGCGGCGGGTTCGGCAGCTTCCGCAGACCCGGCAGCGTCGTTCTGTTCTGGTGACGTGCCCGGGGTGGTCGGGTCTTCCGCTCGTTGGGAGGCCGAGCCTCCGGACGCGCTTCGGGAGCGGCGGGGGCCGGTCGGGCTTCGGGGGGTGCTGGGTGTCGTCGGTGCGGTCGGCGGGGTGTCCGCGGGCGTCGCCGTCTCCGGTGTGGTGGGCGGGGGTTGGCTCGGGGTCTGGCTGGCCGAGCCCTCGGCTGCCGTGCGCATGCGGCGTGCCGGGCGTTCGCCCGTCGGCCGTGCGGGGCGTTCGGCGGCTGCCGGCTGTGCCGGGGGCTCCCCCGCCGCCTGGGCGGAGGGTGCGTCGGCCGGGCCCGCCGGGTGCTCGCCGGCAGCTCGCACCGGACGCTCGGCCGAGGCTGCGGAACGCTCCCCCGCGGCTCGCACGGGACGCTCGCCCGCGGCTCGTACCGGGCGGTCCCCCGCGGCTGCGGCCTGCTCCCCCGCGGCTCGCACCGGGCGTTCCCCCGCGGCTGCGGCCCGCTCCCCCGCCGCTCGTACCGGGCGGTCCCCCGCCGTTCGGGTCGGGCGGTCGCCCGGTGTGCGGGCTGCTGGGGCGCGGGTCGGGCGGGTGGGGGCTGGGGGGAGTTGGCCCTTGAGGGGGCCCCAGTCGTTGGGGTCGGGGACGCCGGGAGGGAGCATCTGGCGGCGTTTGGGGCCGCCGTGTTCGGATTCGCCGGGTTCCTTGGCGCCGGGCCAGGCCTTGGCGACTCGGGCGGCGAGGACGAAGTCCTTGCGGAGGGGGTGGCCTTCGAAGTTCTCCGGCAGGAGGAGGTGGTCGAGGGCCGGGTGGTCCTCGAAGCGGACGCCGAACATCTCGTGCGTCTCGCGTTCGTGCCAGGCCGCGCCCGCGTAGACGCCGACGGCGGTGGGGAGGGCGGGGGCTTCGTGCGGGACGGTGGTGCGGACGAGGAGCCGGCGGACCGGGGAGAGCGCGACGACGTGGGCCGAGACGTGGAAGCCGGCGCCGGGTTCGTCGACGGCGCTGAGCCAGTCGAAGTAGGTGCAGCCGAGGCGGTCGCGGGCGGTCTCCAGGGCGGTGAGCCAGGCGGCCGGGGGGACGTCGACGGTGAGGACGTCGTAGGACTCCTCGGCCGTGGCCCCGTCGCCGAAGAGTTCCTCGGCGGGGGCGGGCAGCCAGCCGGGGGCGGTCATCGCGCGTCCCCCTCGGGAGCCGCGGAGGCCCCGGCGGTCCCGGCGGTCCCGGCGGCCCCGGGAGCGGGCGGTCGTACCAGGCCGCTCTGGAGCGCGGCCGGCGACGGGCGGGAGGCGTCGGGGGCGTACCGCTCGCTGAGCGACTCGCGCGCGATCTTCTCCTGGAGCTTCAGGATCCCCTGGAGCAGCGCCTCGGGGCGGGGCGGGCAGCCGGGGACGTAGACGTCCACGGGGATGATCTGGTCGACGCCCTTGGTGACGGAGTACGAGTCCCAGTAGGGGCCGCCGCAGTTGCTGCACGCGCCGAAGGAGATGACGTACTTGGGCTCCGGCATCTGCTCGTAGAGGCGCTTCACGGCGGGGGCCATCTTGTCGGTGACCGTGCCGGAGACGATCATCAGGTCGGCCTGGCGCGGGCCGGGCGCGAAGGGGATCACGCCCAGGCGGATGAAGTCGTGGCGGGCCATCGACGCGGCGATGAACTCGATCGCGCAGCAGGCGAGGCCGAAGTTGAACACCCAGAGGGAGTAGCGGCGGCCCCAGTTCAGGACCACCTTCATCGGCTCGGGCGCGAGGCGGGCGAGGGTGCCCAGGCGCTTCGGCTCCGGAAGCAGTACGGGTTCCGGGGCGGGCGCGTCGGGGGTGGCGTCGGGAGTCGCGCCGGCGGTCACGTCAGGGGTCACGTCCATGCCAGGACGCCCTTCTTGTATGCGTACAGCAGGCCGACGGCGAGGAAGCCGAGGAAGAGGAACATCTCCACGAGCGTGGTCGCGCCGTAGCCGGGGGCGGCGAAGACCGTCGCCCAGGGGAAGAGGAAGATCGAGTCGACGGCGAAGATGACGTAGAGGAAGGCGTAGACGTAGTAGCGGACCTGGGTGTGGGCCCAGCCCTCGCCGACGGGGTCGACGCCGCACTCGTACGTCAGGAGCTTCTCGGGGGTGGGGACCACCGGGCGCAGCAGGCGGCCCGCGCCGAAGGCGACGGCGACGAACAGCACGCCGACGGCGGCGAGCAGTCCGACGACCGCGTAGGAGTCGAAGTAGTCCGACGCGATCACGACCGTCGGACCCGTCAGCGTTTCGTGCGACGTCTGCGGCACCGTCCGTCCCTCGCTCCCCGTCTCGGCCTGTTCGACGATCTGTACGCACGGGAGTCTAGGGCCTGATAAAGGCACGGTAAGCAGCCCGTCACGCCCGGGGCAATGGGGGTGGGGTTTTCCCCAGGTGGCTCAGGCGGCGAACTCCATGGCGCGGCGGCGCGCCGCGCGGCACGCTGACCCGTATGACCGCATCCAAGTCCGCCTCCAAGCCCGCCCCCGCGGCGGCGTACAGACCTGCCGTGGCCGTCGCCGTGACCGGGCGGAGCACCATGCCCTCCCGGGGGACGGCGGGGAACGAGGACCGTCTGCCGCCGCCCCGTTTCGCCTATGACGCGCAGACCTGGAAGGAGATCGCGCATCTCCTGGCGAACCTGCCGATGTCGATCGTCGGGTTCACCTACGGGATCACCGCGCTGTTCGTCGGCGCCGCGTTGACGCTGACGGCGGTGGGGATGCCGTTGCTGGCGCTCGGGCTGCTGGGCGCGCGGCTGATCGGCCGGTTCGAGCGGGGGCGGGCGCGGCTGCTGCTCGGGCTGCGGATCGACGAGCCGAGCCCGCTGCCCCTGCGGCGGTCGGGCAACTTCTTCCAGGGCATGTGGCTGACGCTGAAGGACCCGGTGGCCTGGCGGACGCTGCTGTACGACTTCATCCGGCTGCCGTGGGGCATCGCCACGTTCACGGTGGTCCTGGTGTCGTTGTTCGTGCTGTGGCCGGTGCTGCCGTATGTGGCGCGCGGGTTGACCAACGCGGACCGGGCGATGGTGCGGGCGCTGCTGTCGCCGTCCGACGAACTGGAGCGGCGGATCGCCGAGTTGGAGTCGGACCGGGGGGTCGTGGTCGACACGGCCGCCGCCGATCTGCGGCGCATCGAGCGGGATCTGCACGACGGTGCGCAGGCCCGGCTCGTCAACCTGGCGATGGGGCTCGGTCTGGCGAAGGAGAAGCTGCTGGAGGACCCCGACGCGGCCTCGGCGATGGTCGAGGAGGCGCACGGCGAGGTGAAGCTCGCGCTCCAGGAGCTGCGCGACCTGGCGCGGGGCATCCATCCGGCCGTGCTGACGGACCGGGGGCTCGACGCGGCGCTGTCGTCCGTGGCCTCGCGGTGCACGGTGCCGGTGCAGGTGACGGCCGAGCTGACGGCCCGGCCGGCGCAGGCCATCGAGGGGATCGCCTACTTCACCGTCTCGGAGCTGCTCCAGAACGTCAGCAAGCACAGCGGGGCGCGGTCGGCGTCGGTGGACGTGTGGCGGGTGGAGGACCGGCTGCTCATCCAGGTGTGGGACGACGGCCGGGGCGGCGCGCGGCTCGACGGCGGCACGGGGATGCGGGGGCTGGCGGAGCGGCTGAACGCCGTGGACGGTCTGTTCGTCGTGGACTCGCCGCCGGGCGGGCCGACGACGGTGACGGCGGAGCTGCCCTGGCGGGACCGGTAGGGGGCGCGCGGCGGCGCGGGGCGGTGGGGTGGGCGGGGCGGTGGGGTAGGGAAAACCCCCCGTTCAAGAGGCCGACGGACTCCATGGTCCGCGGCCCCGCCGGACGGGAGGGTGGAGGTAGGGGACGACGCCCGCAGACGAGACGACGAGACGAGTAGAACGGACGACGCCGATGACCACGCAGTTCGGGGAGTACGGGGACCACGGGGGGTACGGGTCCTACGGGCGCGACTCGGGGTACGGAAACTCCGGGTACGGGGCCGGGGAGCGGCGGCGACGGGTGCCGTTGGCGCTGCGGGCGCCGGTGGAGGCGCGGGCCTGGCGGGAGTTCTTCTTCGTCCTGCTGAGCCTGCCGATCAGCATCGTCCTGTTCACGTACGCGGTGGTCATGCTGTCGGTGGGCGCGGGGCTGCTGGTGACGTTCCTCGGCATTCCGGTGCTGGCGGCGGGGCTGGCCGGCTGCCGGGGGCTCGGGGCGCTGGAGCGGGCGCGGGCGCGCGGGCTGCTCGGCCTGGACGTGGCCGCGCCGGAGCCGCTGCGGCCGCGCGGGCGGGGCGTGATGGCCTGGACGGTCGCGGTGCTGAAGAGCGGCACGTCGTGGCGGCACGTGCTGTACGCGGTGCTGCATCTGCCGTGGGCGGTGTTCTCGTTCTCCGTCGCGGTCGTCTTCTGGACGTACGGCTGGGCGATGCTGATGTATCCGCTGTGGTTCTGGGTCTTCCCGCTGTACGGCGGGCAGGGCGGGCTCCAGCTGTACGGCGACGAGCACCACCGGATCTACCTCGACAACCCGTTCGAGATCACGATGACGGCGCTGGTGGGGCTGCTGTTCACGATGGCGACGCCGTGGATCGTGCGGGCGCTGACGACGGTGGACCGGGTGATGGTGCACGGGCTGCTCGGGCCGTCGCGGCTGGCCTCGCGGGTGGTGGAGCTGGAGTCCGACCGGGGGGTCGTGGTCGACACGGCGGCGGCGGACCTGCGGCGCATCGAGCGGGATCTGCACGACGGGGCGCAGGCGCGGCTGGTGGCGCTGGCGATGGATCTGGGGCTGGCGAAGGAGAAGCTGCGGGAGGACCCGCGGGCGGCGGCGCGGATGGTGGACGAGGCGCACGGCGAGGTGAAGACGGCGCTCCAGGAGCTGCGGGATCTGGCGCGGGGCATCCATCCGGCGGTGCTGACGGACCGGGGGCTCGACGCGGCGCTGTCGTCGGTGGCGTCGCGGTGCACGGTGCCGGTGCGGGTGGAGGTGGATCTGACCTCGCGGCCCACGGCGGCGATCGAGGGGATCGCCTACTTCACGGTGTCGGAGCTGCTTCAGAACGTCAGCAAGCACAGTGGGGCGCGGTCGGCGTCGGTGGATGTGTGGCGGGTGGAGAACCGGTTGATGCTTCAGGTGGTGGATGACGGGGTGGGCGGTGCGGATGCCTCCGGCGGGTCGGGGCTTGCGGGGTTGGCCGGGCGGTTGGATGCGGTGGACGGGATTCTGGTGGTGGATTCGCCTGCGGGTGGGCCCACTCGGGTGACCGCGGAGTTGCCCTGGCGGGCGTAGTTCGGCGTGGTTCGTGCGTGGCTTCGTGTGCAGTTCGGCGATCCGTCGTGGGGCGGTGGGGGATTTCGCCCCCGCCGCCCCTTCCCGTCCCCCCGGGGGCTGCCGCCCCCGGACCCCCGCTTTCGGCCCTGAACGGGCCTCGTCCTCAAACTCCCCCAGAGGGGGCACCCCCAGACGGGCTGCAGAGTTCACCCGCTCGGCCGAAAGCGCTCGACAACCTCTCGACGCCCGAGCGCGTCGCGACCGTTTGCTGGAATGCTGGACGCGTTCAACCAGACGGGTGGGACAGGGATGTGCGCTGGGGGGCCGGGATCGTGGAGGACAGGGTGCGGGTGGTCATCGCCGAGGATTCGGTGTTGCTGCGGGAGGGGCTGACCCGGCTGCTGACCGACCGGGGGCACGACGTCGTCGCGGGGGTCGGGGACGGCGAGGCGTTGGTGAAGACGGTGACCGAGCTGGACGCCGAGGGGGCGCTGCCGGACGTGGTCGTCGCGGACGTGCGGATGCCGCCGACGCACACCGACGAGGGAGTGCGGGCGGCCGTCCGGCTGAGGAAGGCGCATCCGGGGCTGGGGGTGCTGGTGCTGTCGCAGTACGTGGAGGAGAGGTACGCCACCGAACTGTTGGCCGGTTCCAGCCATGGTGTGGGCTATCTGCTGAAGGACCGGGTGGCCGAGGTGCGGGAGTTCGTGGACGCGGTGGTGCGGGTGGCGCGAGGGGGCACCGCGCTCGACCCCGAGGTGGTCGCTCAGCTGCTCGGACGCAGCCGTAAGCAGGACGTTCTGGCCGGGCTCACCCCGCGCGAGCGGGAGGTGCTCGGGCTGATGGCCGAAGGGCGGACGAACTCGGCGATCGCCCGGCAGCTGGTGGTCAGCGACGGCGCGGTCGAGAAGCACGTCAGCAACATCTTTCTGAAGCTGGGTCTGTCGCCCAGCGACGGGGATCATCGGCGTGTACTCGCCGTGCTCACCTATCTCAATTCGTGACAGCCGGGAGAACTCGGGAAATCATGGCAAGTCGGGGCGCACCCCGGCCGTCTCGCGGCGATGTCCGCCATGTGGAAGGCCGAGGGAGGCGCCCTCTACCGACGTAGGGTTGATCCAGGGAGGGCCTTCGGGAAGGCCCCTCTGGACAGCCACCTCGAGGGAGGTCCAGTCAGTGACCAGTCAGGTCAGCAGCCCAGCGGAACACACCGACGGGTCCGTCGTGGGAGAGCAGCGCAAACCGGACGGGGCGAAGGACGTCCGCCGCCTCGACCGGGTCATCATCAGGTTCGCCGGGGACTCCGGTGACGGCATGCAGCTCACCGGCGACCGCTTCACCTCGGAGACGGCGTCGTTCGGCAACGACCTGTCGACGCTGCCCAACTTCCCCGCCGAGATCCGTGCGCCCGCAGGCACCCTCCCCGGCGTCTCCTCGTTCCAGCTGCACTTCGCCGACCACGACATCCTCACGCCGGGTGATGCGCCCAATGTGCTGGTCGCGATGAACCCGGCCGCGCTGAAAGCCAACATCGGCGATGTGCCGCGGGGCGCGGAGATCATCGTCAACACGGACGAGTTCACCAAACGGGCGATGCAGAAGGTGGGGTACGCGGCCTCGCCGCTGGAGGACGGGTCCCTCGACGGTTACCAGCTCCATCCGGTCCCCCTGACCACCCTGACCGTCGAGGCACTCAAGGAATTCGACCTCACCCGCAAAGAGGCCGAGCGCAGCAAGAACATGTTCGCGCTCGGCCTCTTGTCATGGATGTACCACCGGCCGACGGAGGGAACCGAGAGATTCCTGAAGTCGAAGTTCGCGAAGAAGCCCGACATCGCGGCCGCCAACATCGCCGCGTTCCGCGCCGGGTGGAACTTCGGGGAGACGACGGAGGACTTCGCCGTCAGCTACGAGGTGGCGCCGGCGGCCAGGGCGTTCCCGGTGGGCACGTACCGGAACATCTCCGGGAACCTGGCGCTGGCGTACGGCCTCGTCGCCGCCTCCCGCCAGGCCGATCTGCCGCTGTTCCTCGGCTCGTACCCGATCACCCCGGCGTCGGACATCCTGCACGAGCTGAGCAAGCACAAGAACTTCGGTGTGCGGACCTTCCAGGCCGAGGACGAGATCGCGGGCATCGGGGCGGCGCTGGGCGCGGCCTTCGGCGGCTCGCTGGCGGTGACGACCACGTCCGGGCCGGGCGTCGCGCTGAAGAGCGAGACCATCGGGCTCGCGGTCTCCCTGGAGCTGCCGCTGCTGATCGTCGACATCCAGCGGGGCGGCCCGTCCACCGGGCTGCCGACCAAGACCGAGCAGGCCGATCTGCTCCAGGCGATGTTCGGGCGCAACGGCGAGGCCCCGGTCCCGATCGTGGCCCCGCGCACTCCGGCCGACTGCTTCGACGCCGCCCTGGAGGCCGCCCGCATCGCCCTCGCCTACCGCACGCCGGTGATGCTGCTCTCCGACGGCTACCTCGCCAACGGCTCCGAGCCCTGGCGGATCCCGGAGCTGGACGAACTGCCCGACCTGAGCGTGCAGTTCGCGCAGGGCCCGAACCACACCCTGGCGGACGGCACGGACGTCTTCTGGCCGTACAAGCGGGATCCGCAGACCCTCGCCCGGCCCTGGGCGGTGCCGGGGACGCCGGGTCTGGAGCACCGCATCGGCGGCATCGAGAAGGAGGACGGGACGGGGAACATCTCCTACGCCCCGGCCAACCACGATCTGATGGTCCGCACCCGGCAGGCCAAGATCGACGGGATCGACGTCCCGGACGCGGAGGTCGACGACCCGCACGGCGCGCGCACGCTGGTGCTCGGCTGGGGCTCGACGTACGGGCCGATCACGGCGGCGGTACGGCGGCTGCGGGCGGCCGGGGAGGCGGTCGCGCAGGTCCATCTGCGGCATCTGAACCCGTTCCCGGGCAACCTCGGCGCGGTGCTGCGGGCGTACGACAAGGTCGTGATCCCCGAGATGAACCTCGGCCAGCTCGCCACCCTGATCCGGGCGAAGTACCTGGTCGACGCGCGTTCGTACACCCAGGTCAACGGTATGCCGTTCAAGGCGGAGCAGCTCGCCGCGGCACTCAAGGAGGCCATCGATGACTGAGACGACCGGTTCCTCCGGGGCGGTGACGGCCGCACGCGCCGCCGGCCGCGCGGCGGAACGCACGGGCACCACGATCGAGGCGCTGTCGCTCGTCCCCAAGGCCGAGGCCCGGCAGTCCATGAAGGACTTCAAGTCGGATCAGGAAGTGCGCTGGTGCCCCGGCTGCGGTGACTACGCGATCCTGGCGGCCGTCCAGGGCTTCATGCCGGAGCTCGGGCTGGCCAGGGAGAACATCGTCTTCGTGTCGGGCATCGGCTGCTCCTCGCGGTTCCCGTACTACATGAACACCTACGGCATGCACTCCATCCACGGCCGCGCGCCCGCGATCGCGACGGGGCTCGCCGCCTCCCGGCGGGACCTGAGCGTGTGGGTCGTGACCGGCGACGGGGACGCGCTGTCCATCGGGGGCAACCACCTCATCCACGCGCTGCGGCGCAACGTCAACCTCAAGATCCTGTTGTTCAACAACCGGATCTACGGGCTCACCAAGGGCCAGTACTCGCCGACCTCCGAGGTCGGCAAGGTCACCAAGTCGACGCCGATGGGCTCGCTGGACGCGCCCTTCAACCCGGTCTCGCTGGCCCTGGGCGCCGAGGCGTCCTTCGTGGCCCGCACCGTCGACTCCGACCGCAGACATCTGACGGAGGTGCTGCGCCAGGCCGCCGCCCACCCGGGCACGGCGCTGGTCGAGATCTACCAGAACTGCAACATCTTCAACGACGGCGCGTTCGATGCCCTCAAGGACAACCAGTCGGCCGAGGAGACGGTGATCCGGCTGGAACACGGGCAGCCGATCCGTTTCGGAGCCGACTCCGCGAAGGGCGTCGTACGGGACGCGGCGACCGGTGATCTGAAGGTGGTGGCCGTGACCGCGGAGAACGAGTCCGAGATCCTGGTCCACGACGCGCACGCGGCGTCCCCGACCACCGCCTTCGCCCTGTCCCGGCTGGCCGACCCGGACACCCTGCACCAGACGCCGATCGGCGTCCTGCGGGCCGTGGAGCGGCCGGTCTACGACACCCAGATGGCGGACCAGCTGGACGCGGCGATCGACCAGCACGGCAAGGGCGACCTCGCCGCGCTGCTGGCCGGCGGGGACACCTGGACCGTCGTCGGCTGAGCCGGCGTCTCACGAGGCCCGGGAGCGCGCCTCCCGGGCCTCGTCGTATGTACGGCGGGCCTCCTCCACGTCGGCCATGCGCTCCGTGGTCCAGGTCGCCAGCGCCTTGACCTGCGCGGCGGCCTCGCGCCCCAGGTCGGTGAGCGAGTAGTCGACGCGCGGCGGGATCACGGGTCTGGCGTCACGATGGACCAGACCGTCGCGCTCCAGGGTCTGGAGGGTCTGGGTGAGCATCTTCTCGCTGACCCGGCCGATCGCCCGGCGCAACTCACTGAAGCGGTAGGGGCGCTCCAGCAGCTCCATCAGCACCAGGACGCCCCAGCGGCTGGTGACGTGCTCCAGGACGAGGCGGTACGGGCACAGCCCGGCGTCCCTGTCGTACTTGGCGGCTGCGGTCCCGTTCTCGGCGGCTCTCGCCTGGCTCTCGACGGCTGCCGTCTCGTTCGTGTCACTTACTGCCATGCCAGTACCTTACTTCAAAGTGGGTACTTTCTCAGAGTTAGCGCACCCCCTAGAGTTAGTGCAGGAACGGGAACCGCCCACCCTCCTTCACCCCCCTAGGAGTTCTGAATCATGAGCATCGTCGTCACCGGAGCCACCGGACACCTCGGCCGTCACGTCGTGGAGCAGCTGCTGGAGAAGGTTCCGGCGGAGCAGATCACCGCCGTCGTACGGGACGAGGCCAAGGCCGCGGACTTCGCGGCGCGCGGGGTGAAGCTCGCGACCGCCGACTACAACGCGCGCGAGACGTTCGACGGGCTGTTCGCCGCCGGGGACAAGGTGCTGCTGATCTCGGGCAACGAGTTCGACAAGGGCCGCCCGCAGCAGCACCAGGTCGTCATCGACGCCGCGAAGGCGGCCGGTGTCGCGCTGCTCGCCTACACCAGCGCGCCGGGCAGCCTCACCGCCGCCCTCGCCGACGACCACCGCGCCACCGAGCAGGCGCTGACCGCGTCCGGCGTGCCGTACGCGCTGCTGCGCAACGGCTGGTACCACGAGAACTACACCGAGCAGCTCGCCCCGGTGCTGGAGCACAACGCTGTCGTCGCCGCCGCTGGCGAGGGCCGGGTCTCCTCCGCCTCGCGCGCCGACTACGCGGCCGCCGCGGTCGCCGTCCTCACCGGCGAGGGCCACGAGGGCAAGACGTACGAGCTGGGCGGCGACGAGGCGTGGGGCTTCGCCGAGTACGCGGCCGAGCTGAGCCGGCAGACCGGCAAGGAGATCGTCTACAACTCCGTGCCGGCCGAGGCGCTCGTCGGCATCCTGACCGGCGCCGGGCTGCCCGAGCAGTTCGCCGCGATCCTCGCCGGCGTGGACGTGTCGATCGCGAAGGGCGAGCTGGTCGTGTCCTCCGGCGATCTGTCCCGGCTGGCGGGCCGTCCGACCACGCCGCTGTCGGAGGCGATCACGGCCGCGCTCAAGGGCTGAGTGCGGCGCGGGGGTCTTGGGCGTGCCGTTGCGGGGCCCCGGGTGGGCCGTCACCCTCGCCTGTCATGACCGTATGGCGATACGGGCATGACAGGCGGGGGTGCTCGGCGTTACCTTCTCCACGCGGGGCCGCATGCCTGCGCGTGCCTGACGTGAGAAGGAGGACCCGTGGCCGGGACGTCGAAGGGTGAGGGCCGGATAGGCCTGCTGAACGGCCTCGCCGCCTACGGGATGTGGGGCCTGGTCCCGCTCTTCTGGCCGCTGCTCAAGCCCGCCGGGGCGGTGGAGATCCTCGCCCACCGCATGGTGTGGTCGCTCGCGTTCGTCGCCGTCGCGCTGGTCGTCGTCCGGCGCTGGGCCTGGGCGGGCGAGCTGCTGCGGCAGCCGCGGCGGCTGGGGCTCGTCGCGATCGCCGCGGCCGTGATCACCGTGAACTGGGGCGTCTACATCTGGTCCGTGAACAGCGGGCACGTGGTCGAGGCGTCCCTCGGGTACTTCATCAATCCGCTGGTCACCATCGCGATGGGCGTGCTGCTGCTGAAGGAGCGGCTGCGGCCGGTGCAGTGGGCTGCGGTGGGCGTGGGCGCGGCGGCCGTGGTCGTGCTGACCGTCGGGTACGGCCGTCCGCCGTGGATCTCCCTCTGCCTCGCCTTCTCGTTCGCCGTGTACGGGCTGGTGAAGAAGAAGGTCAACCTCGGCGGGGTGGAGTCGCTGGCCGCGGAGACCGCGATCCAGTTCCTGCCCGCGCTCGGCTATCTGCTGTGGCTGTCCGCGCAGGGCGGCTCCACCTTCGCCGACGAGGGCGCCGGCCACGCCGCGCTGCTCGCCGCGACCGGCATCGTGACCGCCCTGCCGCTGGTCTGCTTCGGCGCGGCGGCGATCCGGGTGCCGCTGTCCACGCTGGGGCTGCTCCAGTACCTGGCGCCGGTCTTCCAGTTCCTCCTGGGCATCCTCTACTTCCACGAGGCCATGCCGCCTGAACGCTGGGCGGGCTTCGCCCTGGTCTGGCTGGCCCTCATGCTCCTGACCACCGACGCCTGGCGCACAGCCCACCGCCTACGCACCCGCTCCACAAACCTCCGACCGACCACCCGCCCGGAAACTTCCCCGGCCACGCTGGACGTCTGAGGGAACACGGGACACGGGAGACGCCGGGGGCGGGGTGGTGCCGGCGTTGGGCCGGGGCGGTGCCCCTGTCGGGGCTGGGGTGGCACCAACGTAGAGCGGGGGCGATGCCGGCGTTGGGGCGGGGCGCGGCACCCACCTCGGGTCAGGGGCGGTGCCCATGTCGAGTCAGGGGTGGCACCCACGTCGGGCCGGGGGCGGCACGCACATCGGGCAGGGGACGGCACCCGCGCCGGGGCGGGGTGGGGGGCGAGGGTGCCGTGTTCTGGGGGGTTCCTCGTGTATGAGTGGGCTCATGAGCATCAGCGAGAGTGAGACATCCGCTCCGGCGCCCGACCCCCTGCGGTGGAAGCTCGTCATCGACGCCGCCGACCCGCACGCGCAGGCCGACTTCTGGGCCGCGGCGCTGCACTACACGGCCGAGGACAACGGCGCGTTCATCGAGCGGTTGCTGGAGTCCGGGGTGCTGCCGGGCGAGGCCACGGTGGAGTTCCACGGGCGGCCCGCCTTCCGGGACCTGATCGCCGTACGGCATCCGGCGGACCCGTTCGACAAGGACAGCGGGACGGGGCTGGGCCGGCGGCTGCTCTTCCAGCGCGTGCCCGAGGCGAAGACGGTCAAGAACCGGCTCCACCTCGACCTGCACGCCGGCCCGGACCGGCGGGAGGCGGAGGTCCAGCGGCTGACGGCACTCGGCGCGAGCGTGCTGCGGGAGGTGCGGGAGCCGGGCGGCCACTGGGTCGTGATGACGGATCCGGAGGGCAACGAGTTCTGCGTGCAGTGAGGAGGGCGCTCGGGGCGCCCCGGACGCTCGAACGCCCCCTGAAACTCAGGGAAACAAAGTCGCCCGGGACATCCCGATACCCGAACTCGCTGTCTATTTAGCACTCTTGACGGAGAGTTGGCCACAGCTTCACCATCCAGGCACCCCATTCACCGAGGGTTCCCTGTGGCCATCCCACGGGGAGCCCCGCTGGAATCCGGAGCCCCCCACCATGAAGCTCTCCGTTTCCGGGCGGGCGTCGGCGGTCGCCGTCGTCGCCGCCGTCACGCTCGTCGCCACCGGATCCATAGCCGGCGCGGCGCCCGCCCCCGAACCCGTCGCCCAGAAGAACGGCGCCCACCCCTCCCTCGCCCTCGCCGCCGCGCCCGACATCCCGGTGGCCAACGTCAAGGCGCACCTCACCCAGTTCCAGTCCATCGCCACGGCCAACGGCGGCAACCGCGCCCACGGCCGCACCGGGTACAGAGCCTCGCTCGACTACGTCAAGGCCAAGCTGGACGCCGCCGGATTCACCACGGCCATCCAGCAGTTCACCGCCTCCGGCCGCACCGGCTACAACCTGATCGCCGACTGGCCCGGCGGCGACGCCAACCAGGTCGTCATGGCGGGCTCGCACCTGGACAGCGTCAGCACCGGCGCCGGCATCAACGACAACGGCACCGGCTCGGCGGCCGTCCTGGAGGCCGCGCTGACCGTCGCCCGCACCGGCTACCAGCCCACCAAGCACCTGCGGTTCGCCTGGTGGGGCGCGGAAGAACTGGGCCTGGTCGGCTCGCGGTACTACGTCAACAACCTGTCGGCCGCGAACCGCGCCCGGATCACCGGCTACCTCAACTTCGACATGATCGGCTCCCCGAACCCCGGTTACTTCGTCTACGACGACAACCCGGCGATCGAAAAGACCTTCAAGGACTACTTCACCGGCATCGGCGTGCCGACGGAGATCGAGACCGAGGGCGACGGCCGTTCCGACCACGCGCCCTTCAAGAGCGCGGGCGTCCCGGTCGGCGGGCTCTTCACCGGGGCCAGCCGCGCCAAGACGACGGCGCAGGCGACCAAGTGGGGCGGTACGGCGGGCCAGGCCTTCGACCGCTGCTACCACTCCTCCTGCGACACCACCGCCAACGTCAACGACACGGCCCTGAACCGCAACGCGGACGCGCTCGCGTACGCGGTCTGGACGTTGTCGCAGTAGGCGGTCCGAAAGTCGTCGACCGCCTCCCGCTCAACCGCGCTGAGCGGCGTCCGCCTTGCGGGCCCGCTCGGCCAGGCGGAGCATCCGGGCGCGGGCCGACTCCAACTCCTCGACATCGTCGGCCGCCGGACCCTCCTCGGTGGTCAACTCCGTCCACAGGCCGAGGAGTTCGGTGCCGAGGTTGAGGCCCTGCAAGGGGTCGCGCACGGCACGCCAGGCCGTCGCCGCGCTCTGGACGTTGCCGTACGCGGCCTCCGCGTCCCGGCCGTGGCGGCGGATCCGGGCGAGGTCGAGGGAGAGATGGAAGGAGCGGAGCGGGTCGCCCGCCAAGTAGGCGATGTACGCGGTGAGTTCACGCAGTCGCAGCACCTCGGGGTGCTCCGGCCCCAGGGCCGCGGAGGCCTCGGTCACGGTCCGCTCGGCGAGCGCCGCGGCCGTGTCTATGCGGCCGGCCCGCACCGCCTCGTTGATCTGCGCCATCGGCTCCCCGAGGAGGGCGGGGGCGCCGCCGTCGCCGGGGAGGGTGCGGGGGTCGTCCCCGAGGACCGCTTCCGCCACGGCGTCGAAGCCGCGGGCGGGGGTCGGCTTGGGATCGGGATCCGCGTCGGCCTCGGGGTCGAGCTCCGGGACGAGGGGGCGGCGGGTCAGGGTCTCGGCGGCAGTGGCGCCGGCAGCGGCAGCGGTGGCGGTGGCCGTGTGATCGTCGCCGGTCGCGGCGTCCGGCCACTGCGTGGCCATCGCCGGCGGCGGTCCGAACACGCCGGTCGGGGCGGTGACCGTGCCGGGGGACGACGGAACGGCGTCCTGCGGCTCCGCGCCGTCCGCACTGGGCGCCTGCGACTGCGACTGCGTCGGCGTCGGCGTCGGCGTCGGTTCGTCGTTCGGCCGCGGTTGTGATTCCGGCTGTGATTGCGGCTGCTCGGGCACCGGGCGCAGGCGGAACGTGGGGGTCGACTCGCTCCCCTGGTCGGGCACGGACCGCAGCAGATGCGTCTGCTTGTCACGGCCGGAGTGCGAGGGCGCGTCCTGCGCGGGAGGGGCGGGCGTCGGCGACGCGTCGGCGGGCGCGGGCACCCGTAGGGGTTGCCCGGTGAAATGGCTGGAACCGTTCGGCTCGACGCGCAGCGGGACGACGTAGCCGATGCGCTCGTCGTGGACGGTGGCGACGACGGACTGGCCGGTGGCGAGGGCGATGCGGTGGAGGTGGCGCAGCACGGCGTGCTGCAACTCCTCGTCGTCGCCCGGCACGACCTGGACGCCGCCGATCGTCGCCGGGCCGCCCCCGGGGACGTGCACGTCGAGCGGCGCCACCGCGACGGCCGGCCGACCGGCGTGCTTCTCTTCCCGCTTCTTCTCGCGGCTGAGTCGAGACATCGGTTCCTCACTCGGACTCGTCACCCGGGCACGTACGTCGTGCTCCTAACCCGTGCACGCACGCGTACACGTACTGTTGAGTCTCTCTGCTCGCCCCCGGTCCTCACGTCACCGCGACGTCACAGCCTCGTTCCAAGGACCCGTGCCGGGGCGACGGCGACAGCGACGGCGGGCGCGACGGGGACGAGGAGGGGGCAGGGGGCATGCGGGTGACGGACGTGCGGCGCGGGCCGGAGATCTGGCTCCGCGGGCCGGTGGCCCCACCGGATTCAGGGTTGTACGCCCCACCGGATTCAGGGTCGTACGGGTCGGATCCCTACGGGTCGGCGGGCGGGCCTCGTCGGTTCTCCTGGCTGGCCGCGCACGGCGGGGCCGGGGCCTCCACGCTCGCCGCCGTCTACGGCGGCCACGACTGCGGACGCGACTGGCCCGGCCCCGATGCCCCGCCGTCCGTCCTGCTCGTCGCCCGGACGCACGCGAGCGGGCTGGAGTGCGCCCTGCGCGCCCTGGAGACGTTCCGCCGCGGGGAGACTCCGCCCGGCCTCGACCTCGGCGCGGTGGTCCTGGTCGCGGACGCCCCCGGCCGGCTGCCGCGCCCGCTCGCGCACCGGCTGCGGCTGATCGAGTCGGTCGTGGACGTGCACCGCGTCCCCTGGGTCACTGCCTGGCGTCTGGGCGACCTGTCCGGCGACCCGCCCCGGGAGACGGCGCCCCTGACCCGCCTCACCGGCATGGAGACGGGGCGGCTCCGCTGACCGAGGACGGGCGAGGACCAGCGCCTCCCTTCGTCGCGGATCCGGCGCTCCCCTCGGCCGTCGAGATCGCGGCAGCCGTCCGGGAGGGGCGGCTCCGGGCCGTCGACGCGGTGGACGGGGCGTTGGAGCGGATCCGGCGGGTCGATCGCGCGTTGGGGGCGTTCGCCGAGGTGTGGGAGGAGGCGGCGCGGGACCGGGCGCGGGAGATCGACGCACATGTCGCCGCGGGTGAGCGGCGGCTGCCGTTGGCCGGGGTGCCGATCGGGGTCAAGGGGCGGCACGGGCTGCGCACGGCGGGCGCGCTGATCGACGCGGGGTGCGTGCCGGTGGGGGCGACCGCCGTGCCCGGGCCCGGGACGCCCTGGCAGACCTGGGGCATCGGGGCCCACGGCCGTACCGTCAACCCCTGGCGCGCCGACCGTACGCCGGGCGGTTCGTCGGCCGGGTCCGCGGCGGCGGTCGCGGCGGGACTGGTGCCGCTGGCGACGGGCAGCGACGGGGCGGGCTCGGTGCGGATCCCGGCGGCCTGGTGCGGGATCGTCGGCCTGAAGGCCACGAACGGACGCTTTCCCTCCGTGGACCGGACGGGGCTGGCCGCGCCGGGGGCGCTCGCCCGGCACGCGGCGGACGTGGAGGCGTACTGGAGGGCGATGACGGGTGCGGCCGACCCCGGGCCGCCCGTCAGCGGCCCCTTCAGCGCCGTCTTCTCCCCCGATCTCGGCTTCGCCGACACCGAGCCCGAGTCGTCGGCCCTCGCGCGGGCCGCCGCCGCGCGCCTCGCCGCCGCCGGTGTACGACTCGAACCGCTCGGCACTCCCCCGATGCGGCTGGAGGACCCCGCACCCGCCTGGCTGGCCCTCCGCCGTAGTACCCGTAGCACCCGTAGTGCCGGGAGCACCCGTAGTACCCAAGACGCCCTGCGCGCCCGGAGCGTCAACGACCGTCGGCTGGCGGGGCTCTTCGCCCGCGCCGACCTCCTGCTCACCCCTACGACCCCGAACGCCCCGCACGGCCACGAAGGCCCAGGCGACCGCTACTCGACGGCGCTGACCTGGGCGTTCAACCTCAGCGGGCACCCCGCGATCAGCATCCCGGCGGGGATCGGCTCGGACGGCTGTCCGCGGGGACTCCAGGTGGTCGCGGCGCACGGCCGGGAGGCGGCCCTGCTCGCCGTGGCGGCGGCCGCGGAGGACTCCCGGCAGGGTCACTGACGGACGCCAGGACAGGGCGGCCGGTCAGGACCACCGGACAGGACCGTCGACGGGAACCACTGGCACATCTAATTGCACGCACATATGATGCATGTGCAGTTACCGTCGCACGCCGAACATCGACGTCGATCACCTGGGGGATCCTCATGAGCACGCGCCGTTTCCTGTTCGTGCTGGGCAGTGCCCGCGACGAGGGCAACACCGAGCTGCTGGCCCGCCGGGCCGCCGAACAGCTGCCCGCCGACGTCGAGCAGGAGTGGATCAGCCTCGTCGAACATCCGCTGCCCGACTTCGAGGACCTGCGCCACGACAGCGACCACGTCCGCCCCACCGAGGGCAGCACGGCGCTGCTGCTCGACGCCACGCTCGCGGCCACGGACCTCGTGATCGCCTCGCCGCTGTACTGGTACTCGCTCTCCGCCCAGACCAAGCGCTATCTGGACCACTGGTCGGGCTGGCTGCGCACCCCCGGCCTCGACTTCAAGGCGACGCTCGCCGGACGCACCCTGTGGGGGGTGACCGCGCTCGCCCACGAGGAGACGGTGGTCGCCGATCCGCTGGTCGGCGCGTTGAGCAACTCGGCCGCGTACATGGAGATGCGGTTCGGCGGGGTGCTGTTCGGCAACGGCAGCAAGCCCGGGGACGTCCTCAAGGACACCGAGGCGCTGGCGCGCGCGAAGACGTTCTTCGCGCAGGAGCCGCCGCTCGCGCGCTTCCCGTACGACACGGAATGAGCGGCTGTCCTAGGCGGTGATGTCCTTCGTCGTGAAGCGCGCCCAGGCCGCCGTGCCGAACACCGCCGCGTACAGCGCCTGGAGCCCGAGGTTCTTCCGCAGTTCCTCCCAGTAGACCGGATCGCGCATCAGGTCGGAGAAGGACAGCCAGTAGTGGGAGAACAGATACGGGTGGACGGCGTGCAGCTGCGGGATCTGGTCCAGGATCTGGACGGTGATCAGCAGTCCCACGGTCGTCGCCATCGCCGCGATGCCGCTGTTGGTGAGCGTGGACACGAACAGCCCGAGCGCCGCCACCCCGAGCAGTGACGCGGCGACGACGAGGGCGATCAGCAGGGCTCTGACCAGGCCGTCGGCGAAGCTGATGCGGGTGCCGGAGATGGTGGTCAGCTCGCCGAGCGGGAACAGCAGCGCGCCGACGGCGAGCGCCGAGACGGCGACGACGAGGGTGGCGAGCAGGCAGAAGGCCATGGTGGTGGCGTACTTGGCGAGCAGGAGACGGGTGCGGCCGGCGGGGGCGACGAGGAGATAGCGCAGGGTGCCCGCGTTGGCCTCGCCCGCGACCGCGTCGCCCGCGATGACGCCGACGGCCATCGGCAGGAAGAAGGGCAGCGTCGCCGCCAGCGCGGTGAACACCAGGAACAGGCCGTTGTTGGTGATCTGCGCGACGAACGCGGGCCCCTCGCCGCCACCGCCCCCGCCTCCCCCGCCGCCGTCGCCGGTCTCCATCTTCACGGCGATGCCGACGAGGACCGGCACGGCGGCCAGCACGCCCAGCAGGGCGAGGGTGCGCCAGCGGCGCAGGGTGGTGACGAACTCGCTGCGGAAGAGGCCCAGCGTCCACAGCGGACGGGGCCGGCGCGGAGCGCCCGCGTCGCCCATGTCCGCCCGCACGTCCGTCTGCATCTCCGCCCGCACGTCCGTCTGCATATCCGCCTGCATCTCCGCCTGGCTCGACGCCGGTTCAGCCCGCGACATCGAAGCCCTCCCCCGTGAGTGCCATGAACGCGTCCTCCAGGGAGGCGCGTTCCACGCCGAAGCCGCGGACGCGGACGCCCGCGTTCACCAACGCGGCGTTGAGATCGGCCGGTTCGAGGTCGGCGGGCTCGCCCGTGACCCGGTCCTCGGCGGCGACGACGTCCACGACGCCCTGTTCCTTCAGCACCCGGGCCGCGTCCGCCGTGTCCGGGGTGGTGACGACGAGCCGGCCGCGCGCCCGTGCCGCGAGGTCGGCGACCGGGCCCTGGGTGAGGAGGCGTCCGCGGGCCATCACGGCGGCGTGCGTGCAGACCTGCTCGATCTCGTCGAGGAGGTGGGAGGAGAGAAAGACGGTGGTGCCGTCGGCGGCGAGTTCCCGGACGAGGACGCGGATCTCGCGCATGCCCTGCGGGTCGAGCCCGTTGGTCGGCTCGTCGAGGACGAGCAGTCTGCGGGGCTGGAGCAGGGCGGCGGCCAGGCCCAGCCGCTGCTTCATGCCGAGCGAGTAGGCCTTGGCCCGCTTGCCGGCGGCCGCGGTCAGCCCCACCCGCTCCAGCGCCTCCCCGACCCGGGCGCGCCGGGTGCGGGGGTCGGCGGTCGGGTCGGCGGCGTCGTAGCGCAGGAGGTTGTCGCGGCCGGAGAGGTGACCGTAGAGGGCGGGGCCCTCGATGAGGGCCCCGACGTGCGGCAGGACGGCGCGGGACGCGCGCGGCATGGGCCGCCCGAGCACTCGCGCCGTGCCGGAGGTGGGCTCGATCAGGCCCATCAGCATGCGGATCGTGGTGGTCTTGCCGGAGCCGTTCGGACCGAGGAAGCCGAAGACGCTGCCCGCCGGGACGGCCAGGTCGAGGCCGTCGACGGCGAGCTGACCGCCGCGGTAGCGCTTGGTGAGGGCGCGGGTGCGGATGACGGCGTCGTCGTCACGGATGCCGGCGCCTTCGCCGCCGGTATCGGCGGTGTCGGCGGTGTCGGCGGTGTCGGCGGTGTCGGCGGTGTCGGCGGTGTCGGCGGTGTCGGCGGTGTCGGCGGTGCCCGGTGTCCCGGGCACCGCCTTCGCCGTATCGTCCGTGGCCTCGTCCATCGGCTCCCCCGATCGTCGGTTCACGCCAGGGTACTTACCGCCCCGCGTTCGCCGCCTTGACGAGCGCGTCCTTGGTGACGGCCCCGACGTAGACCTTGCCGTCGTCCGTGACGAGGGCGTTGATCAGACGGGTGGAGAAGACGGTGCCGGAGCCGAACTTGCCGATGACCTTGTCGCCGAAGGAGTCCAGGAAGCCGCCGAAGGCGCCCGCCTCGGAGGTGTCGGCCGCGCCGGAGGGCACGCCCTCGCCGCCGGTGTCGAAGGTGGCGATGGAGGTCCAGCCCTCGCCGAGGACGTTCAGCCCGGCGAAGTCCTGCCCGAAGTCCTCCTCGGGGGACTTGCCCGGCTTCCAGGCCTCTCCGCCGTGCGCCTTGCCGTCCGTCTTGCCGTCCGCCTTGCCCTGGCCCGCGGCCGGGCCGTCCGCGCCCTCTTCGGTGACCTTCGCGCCCTTGGGCGGGGTGAAGGCGAAGGTGGAGGCGGCGGGCTTGGCGAAGGTCACCTGGGTGAAGCCGACGTCCACGACGGCGGCGCCGCCGGCCGCCGGGGTCAGCGTGAACTTCAGCGGCAGGCCGGTCTTCGCGTCCACGGCCACGCTGATCGCGCCGACGGTCGACCCGGACTGCTTGGGCTTGACCACCAGCTTGTAGGCGTCGCGGCCGGCGACCCGCGCGGTGCCGTCCACGGTCACGGAGGTGGTGTCGTCGACGGACTTCAGGGCCTCGTCGGCGAAGTCCTTGGGCGTGGCGGGCGCGGCGTCCTCGCCGTGCTGCCCCTCGTCGACGGTGGAGTGGTAGACCTCGTTGGAGGCGCTGTCGTATCCCCACAGGTCCTTGCCGTTGTGGATGACGCTGTACTCGGCGGCGTTCTCCAGCAGCGACAGCTTCTGCCGGTCGGGGCCGTCGGCGGCGACACGCAGGGTGTGCGTGCCGGCGGCGAGCTCGGTGAGCTTGGCGGACGGGTCGGCGGACGATCCGTCACCGCCCTGCCCCGCGGCCCCGGAGAGCAGACCGCTCTCCAGACCGCCCAGGTCGGGCAGGCCGAGGTCGGTGGTGATCTTCACGGTGCCGGAGAGCTGCTGCACGTCCGAGGCGGCGATCTTCTCGATGAGCTGCTGCGCGCTGATCTTCGGCAGGTCGGGGTCGCCCGAGTCGGCGAGCGCCGGGACGAGCCCGATCGTCGCCGCCGCGACACCCGCCACGGTGACCGGGACGACGTACCGCACGGCCCTGCGCCGCCCGACGCGAACGTCGTCGGCCTCCCCGGCGTGCGTACTGTCGTCGGATGCGAACGGTGCCATGTGTGCCTTACCTCCGTCGTCGGCGGCGGCTGGTCATCTCGGGTGCGCTGTTCTCCACCACAAGCCGCCATTCTCACCCGAATCGGTGAGGGGTGGTGATTTCCGTGGTTTCCATATGACCAAACAACCGCCCCCGATACGTCAACCCGAGGACGCAACTCCGCGTACGCCTGGGGTATGACGCGGGGGTCGGAGGGGTGGAGGGACCCGTAGGGGGTGGGGGGTGGAGCGCCCGCAGGGGTGTAGGTGGCGGGGTGGCGGGGGTGCAGGTGGGGGGCAGGGGGTGCAGGTGGCGGGGTGTCAGGGGTGCAGGGGACGGCGTCCCCGCCGGGGTGCGGGGCGGAGCCCCGGGGCGGTTCGAGGCCCGCTCCTCAAGAAGCCGAGAGGGGCGGGTGGGTGGGAAAAGGGGGTCCGGGGCGGAGCCCCGGGGGGTCGAGGGGACCTCTCGAGGAGCCGAGTCGGGCGGGTGGGTGGGCAGGCGCCCTCACCCAGCCCGGTGCACCACCGCATCACACAGCTCCATCAACGCCCTCTTGGCCTCACACTCCCGCAACGGCACCAACGCGGCCCGCGCCTCCTTGGCGTACCGCACGGTGTCCGCCCGAGCCTGCTCCAACGCCGGGTGCGCCCGAAGCGCGGCCAGCGCCTCCGCGTGCCGAGCGTCGTCACTGAGGTCGGAGTCCAGCAGCTCACAGAGCGCGACGTCCTCCGGCAACGACAGCCGAGCCGCCCGCTCCCGCAACCGCAGCACCGGCAGCGTGGGGATCCCTTCCCGCAGATCCGTCCCCGGCGTCTTCCCCGACTCGTGCGAGTCCGACGCGATGTCCAGGACGTCGTCCGCGAGCTGGAAAGCGACCCCGAGCCGCTCCCCGTACTGGGTGAGCACGTCGACGACCGTCTCGTCGGCGCCGGACATCATCGCGCCGAAGCGGCACGACACCGCCACCAGCGACCCGGTCTTCCCGCCCAGCACGTCGAGGTAGTGCTCGACCGGGTCCCGCCCGTCCGTCGGCCCCGCCGTCTCCAGGATCTGCCCGGTGACCAGCCGCTCGAACGCCTCCGCCTGCACCCGGACCGCCTCGGGCCCGAGGTCGGCGAGGATGTGGGAGGCCCTCGCGAAGAGGAAGTCGCCGGTCAGCACGGCGACCGAGTTCCCCCACCGCGTGTTCGCGCTGGACACCCCGCGCCGCACCTCTGCCTCGTCCATCACGTCGTCGTGGTACAGCGTGGCCAGGTGGGTCAGCTCCACCACCACGGCCGACGGCACGATGCCCGGCGCGTGCCGGTCGCCGAACTGCGCCGCCAGCATCACGAGCAGCGGCCGGAACCGCTTCCCGCCCGCCCGGACCAGATGCTGCGCGGCACCGGTGATGAAGGGAACCTCACTCTTGGTGGCCTCGAGCAAGCCTTCCTCGACAGCCGCCAATCCGGCCTGGACATCGGCTTCCAGAGCCTGGTCCCGCACGCTCAGCCCAAACGGCCCGACGACGGTCACGAGGGGTCTCCTGTCTGCTGGTGTCTAGTGGCGTTACACGGTTTGTCGATACGTCGCTGCCATCACTCAAGTCAGCGTATCCGGTCACGTTTCGATCACCGATAAGCCCCCACGTCACCCGGCCCCCACGTCGCTCGACCGGGAGGTGCCGCGTTCGGCCCGGGAGGCACCGGATCACGACCGCCGACTTTCCGATCATCCGATCCGATGATCCGGTCGGACACCTGTCCACCCCCATCGACTCACCCGGAAGCGCCGATACATGCCCGGAGGTGTGCCGTATCTCACGAAGCCTTCGATAAACGGCATCAAATCAGACATTCCCTCCATTTGAATTCCTGGATTCCGCCCCCACCCCTTTAAAAGCGACTTCACGCCCATTGCCCGATTTACCCACTCTTGTCATCACGGGTGAGTTGGCTCACTTCGTCACGGAACCACCGACCCCGTACCGACCCCCGGATCCCTCAGCCCGGCACCCGAGTTGACACTTGCCGAAAGCAAAGGATCAAGCATCCCAAAAACACCAGACCAAGGTCAATAGGGGTGTTCCCCGAATCCGGTACTTGTTCCGGACATGTGCTCTCGCATACGTTCCCGGCCAGTCGGGCAGACGCCTCATCCTGCCGCCGCCCGACGTCATCCATCGACGAACATCTCGCACGGCAGGAGCGGGGGACCCAGAAAGACCGCCGGACCGTACGTCACGCACGTATCGGCACGGCTAGGGGTGAAGTCGTGCCGCCGTATCCGTACGGCGGCCGACCGGGCACCTCCCCGCCCGAACCCGACAGCTCACCTCGCAGGCGCCGGAGAGGAACTTCCCCATGCCCGCTGCCGCTCAGCCCCGCCGCCGCTTCGCCCGCGCCATCGCCGTCGCCTGCACCGGCGCCGCCGTGCTCGCCCTCCCCTTCGTCGGAGCGACCACCGCCTCCGCGACCACCGCCTCCACGGCCGCCGCTCCCCCGGCGACCACGCTGGCCGGCTACCCCAACAACCTCGACGGGTGGATCCGCCAGTCGCTCGCGATCATGGCCGAGAAGGGCATCCCGGGCACCTACAACGGCATCTACCGCAACATCATCCGTGAGTCGTCGGGCAACCCGAACGCCATCAACCTGTGGGACTCCAACGCGGTCAAGGGCACCCCGTCCAAGGGCCTGCTCCAGGTCATCGACCCGACCTTCGCCGCGTACCACGTCGCCGGCACCGCGTACGACCCGTACGACCCGGTCGCCAACATCACCGCCGCCTGCAACTACGCGGCCGACCGCTACGGCTCGATCGACAACGTCTTCGGCGCGTACTGATCACTTCTTCGACCAGGCCGGTCAGGTCGATCAGGGAAAGAGACGTTCGAGGACGACGGCCACGCCGTCGTCCTCGTTCGACGTCGTCACCTCGTCGGCCACCGCCTTGAGCTCGGGATGGGCGTCGGCCATCGCCACACCGCGCGCCGCCCAGTCGAACATCGGGATGTCGTTGGGCATGTCGCCGAAGGCGAGCGTGTCCTCGGGCCGCAGCCCGAGGTGCTCGGCGGCCAGGGCCAGGCCCGTCGCCTTGGTGACGCCGGACGGCTGGAGCTCCACCGTGCCCGGCCCCGACATGGTGACCGTGGCGAGCGAGCCGACCACCGAGCGGGCTGTCGACGCCAACTCGTCGTCGGTCAGGGTGGGATGGCGCAGCAGCACCTTGCTGATCGGCTCGCACCACAGGTCCTCGCGCGAGCCGACGCGCAGGGCGGGCAGGGTCGGGTGCGGCATCAGGTAGCCCGGTTCGATGAGCGTCAGCCCGTCGACCCCGTCCTGGTCGACGGCCGCGAACACCTGCCCGACCTCGGCCTCGATCTTGCCGATCGCCGTCTCGGCCAGCTCCCGGTCCAGGGTGACCGACCACAGCAGGCGGTCCGCGCCGGCGTCGTACACCTGCGCGCCCTGTCCGCACACCGCGAGCCCCCGGTTCCGCAGGATGTGCAGCAGCGGCCGTACCCGGGGCGCCGGGCGGCCCGTCACCACGAGGTGCCGGGCGCCGGCGGCGGCCACCCGCGCGAGCGCGTCGAGCGACCGGTCGGAGAACGTGTCGTCGCCGCGGAGCAGCGTTCCGTCCAGGTCGGTGGCGATGAGGGAGTACGCGGAACGCGGGGCATATGCGAGGGGTGCGGCCATGATCAGAGAATACGGATTCCGACGGCCCCCAACTCACCGCCGGTTCAGCCCCGCCAAGGCCCCGCTCCGGCCCCCTGCCGCCCCCCTCGCCGGCCCCCCGCTCTGGCCCCGCCTCACCTTTATACGGTGACGGAGGGAAAGGGGCGGTCTGCACCGGTTGGCAACAACATGGTCCGCTACCTACCGCCCGAACTGTCTTGAGCGGTACCGTCCAGAGTGTCCAGGGGGGACTTGATCGGGGGGTCAGGTTGAGCAGTGGACGTATTCGTGTGTCGAGTCCGGAGGATCTCGGCGAGGGGGAAAGGGAGCGGTGGCGTGCGCTGCGCGCCGCGTCACCCGCTCCGCGGAACCCCTTCATGGAACCGGAGTTCGCCGACGCCGTGGGGCGCGTCAGGCCGCGCACGCGCGTGGCGGTGGTCTACGAGGGGCGCGAACCGGTCGGCTTCCTGCCCCATGAGCGGGGCCTGCTGGGACAGGGGCACGCCCTCGCGTACGGCGTCTCGGACGCGCAGGGCGCCGTACTGAGCCCGGGAATCGGGCTCGGGCCGGACGAACTGATGCGCGCCTGCTCGCTGTCGAGCTTCGCCTTCGACAACCTGGAGGCGGAGCAGGGGCTGTTCACGCGGTACGCGGCCGCCGAGTACGCCTCCTTCGTCATCGACGTGGAGAAGGGGTACGAGACGTACGAGTCCGTCCTGCGCGCGCAGTCGCCCAAGTTCCTCAAGACGACGCTGGCCAAGGAGCGCAGGCTCGGACGTCAGGCCGGGCCGCTGCGGTTCGTGTTCGACGAACGCGAACCGGCCGCGCTGCGCACGCTCATGGCGTGGAAGTCCGCCCAGTACCGGCGGACCGGACGCCGGGACCGGTTCGCGCAGCAGTGGATCACCCGGCTCGTGCACCGGCTCGCGTCCGGGACGCGCGCCCCCGACTGCTCCGGCACCCTGTCCGTCCTCTACGCCGGCGACCGGCCCGTCGCCGCCCACTTCGGGCTGCGGTCGACGACCGTCCTGGCCTGCTGGTTCCCCGCGTACGACCCGGAGTTCGCGAAGTACTCGCCGGGGCTGGTGCTGCATCTGCGGATGGCGGAGGCCGCCGCCGCCGAAGGCATCGGGCTGCTCGATCTGGGGCGCGGAGCGGCCGAGTACAAGGACTCGCTGCGGACGGGCGAACTGCCCGTGTACGAGGGGGCGTGGACGCGTCCGGGGACGGGCGCCGCGCTGCACTGGCTGAGCCGCGAGCCGTCCCGCCGCGCCCACCACTTCGTACGCAGCCGGCCGAGGCTCGCCGCGGCGGCGAACCGGGCGTTGAAGAGCGCGGGCCGGCTGCGGGGGAGGTGAGGGGCGAACCATGAGAGAGGTGAAGGACGAACCATGAGCGGGGAGGGATTCGTGTCGCGCGACGCAGCACGTGTGCAGGAGGAGATACGGCGGTTCCTCGACATCGGGCCGGTCCAGGTCGCCGAGCTGGACCTGCCCGGCCGAGACGCCAGTGGCGTGGCGGCGCTCAGCCCCGGGCCGGGCAGCCCGCCCGTCACGCACGGCGAGGTGTTCGTCCTGGTCAGGAGGGGCGGCCTGCCGGTCGGCACCCTGCTCGGGACGGTCCCGGAGGGCGCCGATCCCAGGGCCGTGCTCGTCGGCCTGGCCCAGCAGCTGATCGCAGAAGAGCGCGGGGAGGGCGACAGGGGCGGCGACGGGGCTCGTGCCGAAACGCCCTCCGTGCCCTCCGTCCGCTCCGCCCCCGTCCCCTCCGCCACCGTCCCCTCCACCACCGTCGTCATCGCCACCCGGGACCGTGCCGACCAGCTCGCCCGCGCGCTCGACTCGCTGCTCGCCCAGGACCACCCCGACTTCGAGATCGTCGTCGTCGACAACGCGCCGGCCACGGACGCGACCCGGGACCTGATCGAACGCAAGTACGCCGAACGGGTGCGCCATGTCGTCGAGCCGGTGCCCGGTCTCGCCGTCGCGCACAACCGGGGCGTGGAGGCCGCGCACGGCGAGGTGATCGCCTTCACCGACGACGACGTGGTCGCCGACCCGCGCTGGCTCACCGAGCTCACCGCGCCCTTCGCCGCCGACCCCGGCCTCGGCTGCGCCACCGGGCTGATCCTGCCCGCCCGGCTGCGCACCCCGGCCCAGGTGCTGCTGGAGAGCCACGGCGGCTTCGCGAAGGGCTTCACGGCACGGACGTACGACCCGTACGACCCGCCCGCCGACGAGCCGTTGTTCCCGTTCACCGCGGGCCGGTTCGGCTCCGGCGCGAACATGGCGTTCCGGACGGACGTGCTGCGCGCGATCGGCGGCTTCGACCCGGCGACCGGCGTCGGCACGCCGGCCCGCGGCGGCGACGACCTCTACGGTTTCGTCCGCGTCCTCGCCCAGGGACACCGCCTGCGCTACACCCCGCGGGCTCTGGTCTGGCACCACCACCGGGAGACCTGGCACGACCTGGAGACCCAGGCGTACGGCTACGGCGCCGGCCTCACCGCCTACCTCACCGCGATCCTGGTCAACCGGCCCGCCCTGCTGCCGGCGTTCCTCGCCCGGCTGCCCCGCGGACTCGCCCACGCGCGGACGCTGACGGCCAGCCGGGGGGCGGGAGCAGGCGCGCGCAGCGCGCCCGGGGGGCACGACGAGCGGACGCACGTCTGGCCCCGGCGGCTGTCGCGCTTGCAGCGCCGGGGGATGCTCTACGGGCCTGTCGGCTATCTCCGCGCCCGTGCCCGGCGAGCGCTCGGCGCCGCCCGCCGACGGGTCCCCTACGGGGCGTCCGGAGGCACGGAATGACCGCCGCCGCGGGCCGCCTCGGGGCCATCCCGGTGTTCCTGTACCACGCCGTGATGGACGACCCGCCGGACTGGATCGCCGAGTTCACGGTCAGCCCGAAGGAGTTCGGCCGGCATCTCGACGCCGTCGTCGACAGCGGCCGTACGCCCGTCACCATCAGCGCGCTGGCCGACCACCTCGCGGGGCGGGCGTCGCTGCCGCCCCGGCCGGTGCTGCTGACCTTCGACGACGGCTTCGCCGACCTGCCCGGCCCGACCGCCGAGGCGCTGGCCGGACGTGGCCTGCCCGCCACCGCCTATCTCACCACCGGCGCCATCGCCCCGGGCGGCCGCAGCCTGCTGCCGCCCGCGCCGATGATGACGCTGGCGAGCGCGGCACGGCTGGAGCAGTCCGGCATGGAGATCGGCAGCCACACGGTCACCCATGCCCAGCTGGACACCCTCGCGCCCAAGGCGCTGGCTCACGAACTCCGCGATTCGCGCGCGGTGTTGGAGGACGCGTTGGGGCACCGGATCCGTCATCTCGCCTACCCGCACGGCTACAACAGCACCCGGGTCCGCCGCACGGCCGCCGCCGCCGGCTACGAGACGGCCACCGCCGTGCGCCACGCGCTCAGTTCGGACCGCGACGAGCACTACCGCATCGCCCGGCTCATCGTGCGCCGCGGCCACACCGTCGCCGACGTGGAGACCTGGCTGGCGGGCGGCGGCGCCCGGGTCGCCCCGTACCGCGACGGGCCCAAGACGGTCGGCTGGCGGTGGTACCGGCGTGCCCGCGCGGTCGTACGGGGCCCGGTCTTCGCCGGCTGAACCCGCATGGGCCGGGGTCGGGGCCGGCCGGCCGTGGGGACAGGCGGGCAGTTTTGGCGCGATTGATGTGAAAAGAAGAGGAAATTCCTATACTCGGCCCGGGGGAGGGAGCCACAGCGTGCCATCACATGTGCCCGTACCGGCCACGGAGAGCAGCGTGCCGCCGCCGCCCGCCCCCGAGCCCGCACGCGGCGTCGACGACGGCCGAAGATCCGTGCGGTTCCCGCGCCGCCCGCCCGGCCCCGCCCCGCTCGCACTGCTCCTCGCCGCCGGGCTGTGGGTGTACTCCCTGCCCCGCATCGGCTTCCGGGAGATGGGCGACTACGGGTTGCTGGACCGCCTCCCGGCCGTCTACTACCTGTCGTTGCTGGTCCTCACCGCCGGCTTCGTCGTCAGTCTGCGGCGGGCGGGCACCGCGCCCTGGTGGCCGGCCGCGCACTGCGCCGCGCTGCTGTTCGCCCTCAAGGCGCCGCCGGCGGTGCTGTACGACGCGGTGCGCTACCCCTGGGCCTCCAAGCACGACGCCGTCGTCGACACGCTGCTCGCCAACGGTGAACTCCGGCCGGGCGCGGCGCTGTCGGGCAACATGTCGGCCTACGACCAGTGGCCGGGCTTCTTCACGCTCAACGCGGGCCTGGTGCGCGCCTTCGGCGTGGAGAGCGCCGCCGCGTACGCAAACTGGGCGCCGATCGTCTTCGGCCTGCTGCTGATGCCGGTGCTGGTCCTGATCTACCGCACCTTCTGCGACGACTGGCGGCTGATCTGGACCGCCGTCTGGATCTTCCAGCTCGCCAACTGGGTGGGCCAGGACTACTTCTCGCCGCAGGGCCTGGCCTACCTGCTGCACCTCACCGTCATCGCGGTCGTGCTGCGGCACTTCGTGCGGCCCGGTTCCGCCGGACGACTGCGCGACCGTACGTTCCTCGACCCGGCCGCCGCCGCCGTGCCGCCGCCCACGGGGAAGGGGCAGCGCGCGATCTGCGTGGTGATCCTGGCCCCGATGATCGCCGCCGTCAACGCCACGCACCAGCTCACCCCGGTGATGCTCTGCATCTGTCTGCTCGCGCTCAACCTCACCCGCCGCTACCGCAATTACGGGCTGCTGGCCGTCGCCGCGCTGCTGATGCTCACCTGGGACCTCACCATGGGCCGGCCGCTGTTCGTGGAGACGCTCGCCACCCTCAAGGAGTCGATCGGCGAGCTGACGCAGAACTCCCGCGCCGGCTACGCCGGACAGCTCACCGGCCCCGGCCCCGAACTCGCGGGCACCGCCAACGTATTGATGGTGCTCACCGTCGCCGCCCTCGCCGGCGCCGCCGTCGTGCTGCGGCGCCGGCTCACCCGCGGCGCGCTGCCCCTGCTGCTGGTGTCCGTCGCCCCGGTGCCGCTGTTCGCCGTCAACGACTACGGCGGCGAAATGCTCTTCCGCGTCTATCTGTTCGCCCTGCCCGGGGCGGCCTTCTTCGCCGCCGCCGCGCTCGTGCCGGCCGTCGCGGGATCCCGGCGCAGCCGGGTGAAGGCGCTGTGGCGCAGGACGTCGGCCTTCGTCCTGCTGGCGGTCCTGCTGGTGCTGCTGGCCGGCTTCCTGCCGTCGTACTACGGCAAAGAGAGGATGTTCTACACGCCGCCCGAGGAGACCGCGCTCGTCACCCGGACCCTCGACAACGCGCCCGACGGCTCGCTCATCCTCGCCACCAGCGGGTCCTTCCCGCAGGCGCTCCACCGCTACGACCGCGTCGAGCACTGGTTCTTCGCCGAACAGGAGCTGCCGGAGAACGAGAAGATGCTGAGGGACCCGGCCCGCTACCTCGCCGACGGCATCCCGCCGGGGACAAGGGCGTACGTCATCCTCACCCGCACCCAGGACGTCTACGCCGCCGGGGAGGGCCTGCTCCCGGCCGGCGGCTTCCAGACCCTGCGGTCCGAGCTGTCCGCCTCACCGCTCTTCCGGACCGTGGAGAGCCACCCGTACGGCGTCGTACTGGAGTATCGCCCGGACACGGCCCCGTCATCGCGATCGGTCAGGTGAGCCCATGAACTCCAGCACCCGCTCCGACGACGTCGACACTCCCGATCAGGTTCCGGGCACCGGTGGTGCCGGTGAGGCCGGTGGCACTGGTGGTGCCGGTGGTGCCAGTGGCACAGATGGTGCCGGTGGTCTCCGGGTCGCCTCCACGCACCTCAGACTCCTCGTCGCGGCCTCGGGCTGGCTCGCGCTGGCCGCCGCCACCCTCGTCCCCGGGCCCGCCCCGCTGCGCTGGATCCCGGTGCTGCTCTTCGTCCTCTTCGGGCCGGGCTGCGCCGCGCTGTACCCGCAGCCGGGACGGCTGGCCCTCGGCGCCCGGCTGGAGGCCTTCGCGCTCGCCGCGCCCGTCAGCCTCTCGCTCGGCGTGCTCACCGCCACCTCGCTGTTCCTGGTGGAGAGCTTCTCGATGACGGCGTTCCTGTTCTGGCTCGCCGGTTTCACGACGGTCGTCGCGGCCCTGCCGGGGCTGCCGCTGCCCGCCGCGCGACGCGGCGCCGTCGAACGCGCCGAACGCCGCTCCTCCAGCGGCGGCGGCCCATGACGGGCAGGCACCGGCTGAGCAGGGGAAACAGCGAGGGAAGCGGGGTGGGGAACGGCGTGGGAGGCGACCTGGGGGGCGGCACGGAGGGCCTGCGTACCGGGGGCCGTACGGGAGGCGGCACAGGGGGTGCGGAGCGCGCGGGGGGTGCGGAGCGCGCGGGGGGTGCGGAGCGCGCGGGGGGTGCGAAGCGCGCGGGGGGTGCGAAGCGCGCCTACGCCGCCGTCGTGCTGGTGGTGGTGGCCGCCCTGCTCGCCGGGCTCGGGCTGTGGGCCGGTCGTCCCGACGACCCGGGCCCCTCCGGTGACGCCCTGCCCGCTAACGCGGCCTCCGGCGCACTGCCCGACGGCCCCTGCGCCCCCTCCGGCACGCTGGTTCCGCCGTGCGGCGCGTGGTGGGGCGCGTATGTGCCGTACGCGGGCAACGGCTCCCTCAAGGACGCCGTGCTCGGCTTCGAGAAACGGATCGGGCGCAAGCTCGACCTCGTCTACAACTACCACGACATGTCGGGCAGCGAGCTCGACGGACAGCTCCTCACCCCCGACGAGCAGGAACTCGGCAAGGACCGGATGCTGATGCTGGCCTGGGAGTCCACCGTCTGGACCGAGCCGCACCACGAGGGCTGGAGCGAGACCCAGCTCGGCTGGAAGAACATCGCCTCGGGCCGCTACGACGAGGAGATCCTCGATCCGCAGATCCGGCGCATCAAGGCCTACGGCAAGCGCGTCTTCGTCTCCTTCGACCAGGAGACCGACGCCCGCATCAAGGAGGGCGCCGGCACCCCGGCGGAGTACGTCGCCGCCTACCGCCACCTCCACGAACGGTTCCGCGAACTGGGCGCCGACAACGTCGTATGGGTGTGGACCGTCTCGGGCTACCTCGGCAGCGCCGCCGACATGAAGGCGCTCTACCCCGGGGACGAGTACGTCGACTGGATCGCCATGGACCAGTACAACTACTACCAGTGCCATGACACCACCGACTGGAAGGACTTCCTGCGCAGCCAGCAGCCCAGCTACGACTGGCTGCGCGAGAACGTCACCGACTCCAAGCCCGTGATGCTCGCCGAGTTCGCCACCGCGCCCGACGCCGACGCCCCGCTGCGCCAGCGCGACTGGTACACCCAGATCCCCGCCGCCGTGAAGAAGCTCCCGGAGGTGAGGGCGCTGGTCCACTGGAACCGGCCGACCTCCGAGAAGGCCGAGTGCGACCTGACCGTCAACGAGGGCCCGGGACTGGAGGGTTACCGGGAGGCGGGCCGGAACGGCTACTTCCACCAGCCGGTACCGCCCCGCTGACCTACGACGTGTCGCGACCGTACGACGTGTCGCGGCCGTACGACGTGTCGCGGCCGAAGCGCAGGGCCGGGGCCGCGACCGCCGCGACGAGGACCGCGCACAGCGGCAGCGCCAGCGGCGCCAGCTCCTGCCGCCACACCCAGCCGCCCATCGCGACGAGATACAGCACCCCCCAACGCCCCGGCCAGGTCAGCCGTCCGCCCAGGCGCGCGAGGAGCAGCCACAGCGGCAGGAGACTCGACAGCAGCAGGACCGGCGGCGCCCACCGCAGCAGCGACTCGGGACCGTCGAGCCCCGCCCCCTGCGCGAGGACCTCGGCCGTCCGCACGTACAACGTCCCGCCGACCGGCCGGGGTTCCCGGCCGAGGGCCACCGGTACGGCGTGCAGCGCGAGCAGCGCCGAGCCCAGCGCCGCACCCGGCAGCCACACATCCCGCGCCGCGCGCAACGTCACCGAGCCGACGAACACCACGAGCAGCACGCCGACCGCGACGAGCGCCGGAAGCGGCGACGTCTCCAGCATCTGCCGGCCGCTCATCGCCCGCGACGCGCCGTCGAGCCACGGCAGATCGCGCAGCGCCGCCCAGAACACCACGGTGGCCACGCCGAGCAGCCCCCACAGCCCACCCGCGAGCCACCGCTCCCGGGGCCCCTGCCGCTCCCGCCCTTCCACCACCTGTCCCCGGTCTTCGCGTGCCACCGCGTCCGACGACGCCCCCTCGCCGCCCGCGCCCGCGCTCCCGTCCCCCGCGCTCCCCTCCCCCGCGCCGGACGGCTGCGGCCGCACGATCAGCCCCAGCGTGTCCGCCTGGAGCGCCTCGCGCTCGTACCCGGGACGCCCGATGAACAGGGTGACCGTGTCCTGGTCGGCCCCCTCGCGCTCGCGCGTCCCCCGGCGCGCCAGGCTCGTGCCGTCGTACCCGGCGGTCGCGTTCAGCCGCGCCCAGCCGGTGCCGTAGGCCGGGACGGACGGGGGCCGGTCGGCCGGCACGGTCTCGTTCCGCCGCAGCGCGGAGCGCAGCCCGACGACGGAGACGACGGCGATCAGCGACATGCTGAGCAGCACCGCCCAGCCCGCCCCCGCGATGCCCGCCGGGGTGAACAGGACGGCCGCGCTGCCCAGCACCAGCGTGCACATCGCGCCCTGGAGCGCGGCGAGCACCCCGGTGCGCCCCTGCACGCGCAGCACCCCGATGTACAGCTCCACCACCACCCGGGGCAGCGCGCCGGCGGCCAGCAGCCGCAGCACGGTGGTGCCGTGCTCGGCGTAGTCCTCGCTGAACGGCAGCAGGATCTGGGGGGCGAAGACCACCAGCACCAGCACCACCGGCACCAGCAGCACGATCATCCGGCGCAGCGCCCCGCGGACCCCGTCGGCGAGTTGCCGGGGGTCGTGGGAGGCGTGGGCGGTGAGGGAGGAGGCCATGTTGATGGCCATGAACTCCATCGTGCCGCCGACGGTGTAGGCCACGTAGAAGTAGCCGTTCTCCGCCGCGCTGAACCGGACCGCGACCATCACCGGCAGCAGGTTGATCATCGCCAGGCTGAACAGCGCGCCCAGCGAGTCGCCGGCCAGGAAGCGGCCCATGTCCGACAGCCGCGGCGGCTCCAGGTCGCGGTCGGCGGCGGCCTGGCGCGGGATGAGCCGGCGGAAGATCAACCAGCCGAGCGGCAGGGTGGAGAGGGCGATCGCGGCGGCCCACGACACGAAGATGCCGAGCACCGGCACCGTGCCGGCGAAGACGACCAGCAGGATCAGCTTGCCGGTGGAGAACACCGCGTTGCCGATCGGCACCCACCCCGACCTGCGCAGCCCGGTCAGCACCCCGTCCTGGAGCGTGAGCAGCGCCCACGCCACGCAGGCGACGACGAACGCGGCCCCCGCGAGCGGCGTGCCGAGCGGCGCGTACGACGCTCCCCACAGGTCGAGCGTGAGCAGGAAGACGACCGCCGCGATGGTCACGACGACCGAACTCGCCGCGTACGTCCGCCACACCAGCGAGCCGGTGGCCCGTCCCGCGCGCGGCACGAAGCGGACGACGGCGCCGATCATCGTCGTCGCCGTGATGCTGGCGAGCAGTCTCATCGCGGCGATCGCGGCGGAGCCCTGGCCGACGGCCTCCTCCGTGTAGTGGCGGGCGGCCACGAGCCAGAAGCCCAGGCCGAGCACGGCGGAGACGCCGGTGCTGAGCATGAGGAAGTAGGCGTTCTTGAACAGCGACTCGGAGTCCCCGGAGCCGCCGCCCGACGTACCGCCCCCCACGGCCCGCCCCCCGTCCGACTCCCCCACCCCGGCGCTCCCGATCGGCCGTCGGCTCAGCCTCCCGGTCACGGCCCCGGCCCGCCCCTCGGCCCGACCCTCGACTCCGGTATCGGCCTCGGCCTTGATCTCGGTCTCGGTCTCGGCGGGTGTCCCGGCCTGTGTCTCAGCCACGCGTCCGCTCCAGCCCTCCCGGCGCCTCGGCCGGCCGTGCGCCGGACTCCTGAAGCACCTCGACGACCTGCCGTGCCCGCAGCGGATCCACCGGCAACGCGTGCCGCGCGAACCAGCGGGCCCCGGCGGGGTCGGGCGAGAGGTCGGTGAAGGCGGCACCCGCGTAGTCGTCCAGCGGCGGGTCGTAGAGATACCCGACGACGATGCCCCGCCGCGCCAGCGCCGCGATCGCGGCATCCCGGTCGGCGACGAACAACGGGACACGGAACAGGGGTTGAGCACTCCGCCCGTCCGGTCTCGCCCACGGCGTGGACATCAGCGTCTCGACGCCCGCCCGGCAGGCGGCCAGCACCTCGTCCAGCCGGTCGAGCCGGCGACCGATCCGGCCCAGTCGCCGCGGTCCCGAACGCAGCCGGTAGTCGTGCATGTCGACGCGGACCCAGGAGTCGAACGCGGTGAGGTCCGGCGCCGCGTCGACCGCCCGGGCCAACTCCTCCCCGCGCAGCGACATCCGGATCTCCTCGCGCTCCATCAGCCCGAGCAGCCGCATGGTGGCCCACGCGGCCCGCCGCAGCCGCAGCCCCCGCACGGCCGCCTCCGCGTACGGCCGCACCGTGAAGGCGAGTTCGGCCGTGAGCCGCCCCGGCAGCAACAGGTCCTCGCAGCTCTTCTCCAGGGCCTCGCGCAGCCCCGGATCGGCACAGGACAGGAACCCGCCGGCCTTGGCGCCCACATGCTTGGACAGGCTGAAGACGGAGGCGTCGCCCCAAGCGCCGACGGGACGGCCGCCCACCCGGCTCCCGATGGCGTGCGCCCCGTCCTCGAACAACGGGATCGTCAGCGCGTCGCACTTCTCCCGCAGCCGCGGCGCGTCGTCCGGATTGCCGTACAGGTTCGTGGTGAGCACCGCCGACAGCGATCCCCACACCTCGTCGGGCACCGCGTCCACATCGATCGACGCGTC
The DNA here is from genome assembly GCF_042890065.1 of Streptomyces sp. NPDC002328. Classification (NCBI taxonomy): domain Bacteria; kingdom Bacillati; phylum Actinomycetota; class Actinomycetes; order Kitasatosporales; family Streptomycetaceae; genus Streptomyces; species Streptomyces sp. NPDC002328. The sequence goes on from NZ_JBIARQ010000002.1 coordinate 567,436, forward strand.
CAGCGGGTTCAACGGGGCCTGCACCGGCCGCAGTCCCGCCGCGAGCACCACGAAGAAGATCACGTCGTCGTTGACGGGCGACATCAACACCCGTCCGCCCGGCGGGCACCAGTGGCGCAGGGCCACGAACAGCCCGAACCGGCACGACGGCACGTACACGCATTCCCGGCCGAGTCTGCCGCGCATGGTCTCTTCCAGCCGCTTCGGCCGTGAACCATGTCGCGCCGACCCGAGGCCGGCCTCCCCTATGGCCATCCGCCCCCCTGGTGTGCCAGAGGAAAGCCCCTCCCCCGAGGCCTTCCAGCACCCGCCCAGAGTCTCCCTGTTCGCACCGCTCCGTCAAGAATGCGGTCCTTCCGACGGAAGACTCCCCGGGTCCACCCGGAAGCGGGGCGCTGCTCCGGTGCCGCTCCCGTGTCGCTCCGGTGTCCCTTCCGCGAGGTCAGCCGTAACGTGTGCGGCGTTCGGCGCACCGGCCGAGCACCGGCGCAGCACCCGCCGGCGCCCTCCCGTACGGCGAGCACCCGGTCACGGCGAACACATGTGCACAGATGGCGCATGCGCGGCGCACACGCGGCGCATGCACGGCGAGCGCGAAAGCGAGGCAGCACCCGATGCCCCCCTTGGCCCCCTTCGACCTCCCCGAGGGCGACCCCTTCGGCCCGCACAACCTTCCCTACGGCGTCTTCTCCCTCCCCGGCTCCGAGCAGCGGACCGTCGGCGTCCGTCTCGGCGACCACGTCCTGGACGCGGGCGCGGCGGCCCGGGCCCTCGGCTCTCCCCATGCCTCCCTCCTCATCCGCCCGACCCTCGGCCCCTTGCTGTCGGCCGGCCGCACCGTCTGGTCAGAGGTGCGCGGCGCTCTGCGGGATTGGGTCACGGACCCCGCCCACCGAGCGACCCTCACCCCGCTGCTCCACCCCCTCTCCTCGGTGGATCTGCACCTCCCCTTCGAGGTCGCCGACTACGTCGACTTCTACGCCTCCGAGCACCACGCCCGGAACGCGGGCGCGATCTTCCGCCCGGACGCCGCCGACACCCTCCTGCCGAACTGGAAGCACCTGCCCATCGGCTACCACGGCCGCGCCGGCACGGTCGTCGTCTCCGGCACGGACGTCGTCCGCCCGTCGGGCCAGCGCAAGGCCCCCACCGACGCCGCGCCCGTCTTCGGCCCCACCGTGCGGCTCGACATCGAGGCCGAGGTCGGCTTCGTGGTGGGCGTGCCCTCGCAGCACGGCCGGCCGGTCCCGCTGACCGACTTCCGCGAGCACGTCTTCGGCCTGTGCCTCCTCAACGACTGGTCGGCCCGCGACATCCAGGCCTGGGAGTACGTCCCCCTCGGCCCCTTCCTCGGCAAGTCCTTCGCCACCTCGGTCTCGGCGTGGATCACCCCGCTGGAGGCGCTGGAGGAGGCCCGCGTCTCACCCCCCGAGCGCACCCACCCCCTCCTCCCCTATCTGGACGACGCCGCCACCGAGCCCGCCGGCTACGACCTGCGCGTCTCCATCGCCGTCAACGGTCACGTCGTCTCCGAACCCCCCTTCTCCACCATGTACTGGACGGCCGCCCAGCAGCTCGCCCATCTGACGGTCAACGGCGCCTCCCTGCGCACCGGCGACCTCTACGGCTCGGGCACGGTGAGCGGCCCGGCCGCCGACCAGCGCGGCTCCCTCCTGGAACTGACCTGGAACGGCCGCGACCCCCTCGACCTCCCCGACGGCAAGCGGACGTACCTGGAGGACGGCGACGAGGTGACCCTCTCGGCCTGGGCCCCGGGACCGGACGGCCTGCGGGTGGGACTGGGCGAGGTGACGGGACGAGTCGTCTCCCGGTGAGCGGGCCGGTCGCCCGACGAGAGTTCCGCGCGGGCTGACTCCGGCCGTTCCCGCCGTCATACTGGCGGCGGGAACGGTCCCCGCACCGGACCCGCCGCACACACCCCGAGCAACGACCGCCCCGACCAGGGGCCCCGAAGCGGGGCACCCGGCGCAGGGCCGCCCGGCCCGTCGCCTCCACCGTCTCCGCACGTCCGCCCTCCCTCACCCTCGCCCCCGTCCTCGCCCTCTGTCCCGCCGACCAGGATCCGGAGCCCGCGGCATGACCTTCTGCCTGCTCCTGCTGAGCGTCGTCGCCCTGACGGCCGCCGTTCCGGTTCCCCGTGCTCTGACCCGGGCCGAGTGGCCCGAGCGGGAGCCGGTGGTGGCGCTGTGGGTGTGGCAGTGCCTGGTCGCCACGGTCCTGCTCTGCTGTCTGACGGCACTGGTCCTGGGTGCCGCCGCCGTCTTCAACACCGTCCGCGCCCAGGTGTTCGCCCCCGCCCCGCCGGCGGTGACCGAGGCGTACGACCTGTCCACCGCCCCGGTGTGGGCGACCGCGCTCACCCTGCTGCTGGCCTGCGGGGCCGCCTGGACCACCGCGATGCTGGCCCGCGAACTGGTCGAGGCGCGTCGGCGTCGCGGCCGGGCCCGCGCGCATCTGCGGGAACGCGCCCCCGACCTCCCCGCGGGCCTGCCCTCCGCGCGAGGTCCGCTCCTCGTGCTGGAGGACGAGTACCCCGACGCCTGGTGGATGCCCGGCAGCCCTCCCCAACTGATCGTGACCACCGGCGCCTTGCACCGCCTCACCTCCCATCAACTCGACGCCGTCCTCACCCATGAGCGCGATCACGCCCGTGCCCACCACGACTGGCTGCTGCACTTGTCGACAGCGCTGGCCACCGGCTTCCCGCGGATCCCGCTGTTCGCCCACTTCTGCGACCAGACGCACCGCCTGGTCGAACTCGCCGCCGACGACACGGCCTCCCGCCGCTGCGGCCACCTGACCACGGCTCTGGCCCTGATCGAGCTGAACCAGCACCGAGGCGTGCTGTCCTGCGCGTCCAGCCACCGTCTCCTGGGCGAACGCGTCGACCGTCTCCTCCAGCCGCCGCCCCGGCTGCTGCGCAGGCAGCGGGCCCTGACCACGACGGTGGCGGCCCTCATCCCCCTGCTGCCACTGCTGATCACTTTCGCCCCGGGCCTGACGGCGCTCGGCTGACGGCATTCGACTGACGGCACTCGACTGACGCCTCGCGCGGCCCGCCCCGGTGGCAGATCTTGCTCATCGGAGTCACAAAACCCCAGGTCATCACCTCATCTTCCGCCTCGTCAGGTGGCGCAACAGTCCTGCAACACCACTATTCCGACCGGATAGGTATGGTCCGAACCATGCCTTCCACCGACCGCATCCGCGACCACGCCGGTCAGGGCGCGACCACCGTCGCCGCCCACCGGGCCCGTCGTCGGCTGCGCGCGGACCAGGCCCGCCAGCTCGCCGACATCCTCCGCCGCCAGCTCCTCACCGGCGGCTTCCCGGCCGGCACGCTGCCCCATGAATCCGTGCTCGCCACCGACTACCGCGCCTCCCGCAACACCGTCCGCCAGGCCCTGGACCTCCTGAGGGCCGAGGGTCTCGTGGAACGCCTGCCCGGCGTGGGCACGGTGGTGGTCGCCCAGAAGTACCCGCACGGACTCGACCGGCTGATGGGCCTCGCGGAAACCCTCCACGAACACGGCCAGGTCACCAACGAGGTCCGCAACCTGGGCCCCGTCCCCGCGCCGGCCCCGGTGGCCGACCGGCTCCACGTCCCGCCCGGCGCCGACGTCCTCTACATCGAGCGTCTGCGCCGCCTGGGCGGTGTCCCCCTCTCTCTCGACCTCACCTACATCCCGCTCGACATCGGCACCGCCCTGCTCGGCGCCGACCTGGAGAACACCGACGTCTTCCGCCTCCTGGAAGCCGTCACCGGCCACCCCCTCGGCCACGCGGAGATCACCTTGGAGGCGGTCAACGCCGACGCCCACTCCGCCGCCGTCCTGGAGGCCCCGCGCGGTGCGGCCGTCCTGATGCTGGAACGCCTCACCCACGGCCGCCCGGTCGACCTGGAGTTCATCCGCTTCCGCGGCGACCGCATCTCGATGAGCGGGCTGCTGCACCGCTCCCGCTGACACCGCCCCCTCGCCCCGTACCGCCCACTTTCGCTCCCTTCGCCCGCTCTCGTACCCTCTCATCCCTTCATCGTTCGGCGAGGTCCGATCGGTTCACCGCCGCGCGAGATTCTTCGCGAGCCTTTCTCTGGAGACAGCCATGCCCTTGGTGCCCCAGCGGGCCGACGTGCCCGTGACCATCGACGAGTCGAAGTGCATCGACGGCTGCACCCTCTGCGTGGACATGTGCCCGCTGGACTCCCTGGCCATCGACGAGAGCAACGGCAAGGCCTACATGCACGTGGACGAGTGCTGGTACTGCGGCCCGTGCGCGGCCCGCTGTCCCACCGGAGCCGTCACGGTCAACATGCCCTACCTGCTCCGGTGAGAGGTCGAACTCCCATGAACCGCAACGCAGTCACCACGCATCGCAACGCAGTCACCACGAAACGCGTCGCAAGCGCCGCGAAACGCCCGGCCGTCGCCGCCACCGCCGTCGCCCTCCTGCTGCCGCTCTCCGCCTGCGGCGGCAGCGCCGAGGCGGGCGACGGCTCCACGGTCACCGTCACCGTCGGCTACCAGTCCAAGACCATCAACACGGTCACCGCCGGCACCCTCCTGCGCTCCCTCGGCTACTTCGAGAAGCAGCTCAACGCCCTCGGCGACGGCACCACCTACAAGGTGAACTGGCAGGACTTCGCCACCGGCGCGCCGATCACCGCCCAGATGACCGCGGGGAAGATCGACATCGGTTCGATGGGCGACTTCCCCCTCCTCATCAACGCGGCCCGCGGCAAGCAGCTCGACCGGCCCACCCGGCTGGTCTCGGTCACCGGCTACAACCTCCGCGGCGGCCTCAACACCATCGTCACCGCCCCCGACTCCCGGCTCACCTCGCTGACGGACCTCAAGGGCAAGAAGGTCTCCACCAGCGTGGGATCCGCCGCCGACGGCACCCTCGTCCGGGCCCTCCAGCGCGCCGGCATCGACCCGAACGACGGCATCGAGAAGCTCAACCAGCAGCCGGCGGTGGGTGCTTCCGCGCTCTCCGCGGGCAGCGCGGACGCCCTCTCGCAGTTCGTGGCCTGGCCCGGCCTGCTCGCCTTCCAGGGCAAGGCGAAGGCCCTGTACGACGGCGCCCAGCTGAACCTGCCGACCTTCCACGGCGTCACCGCCCGCGAGGACTTCGCGAAGAAGCGCCCCGCCGTGCTGGAGGCGTTCCTGAAGGCGCAGGCCGAGGCGACCGACTACCTCGACGCACACCCCGTGGCCGCCGCCGAGTCCGTCGCGAAGGCCACCGGTCTGCCCGCCGAGGTCGTCTACCTCTACAACGGCGACCACGGCATCTCCACCTTCGACCCGTCCGTCAAGCCGCAGCTCGTCTCGGCCCTGAAGGAGGACGTGTCGATCCTCAAGGCTGCGAAGCTGACCGGGGACGTGGACGTCGACGCCTTCGTCGACGACCAGTACGTCAAGAAGGCCCTCGGCGCCTCCTACGCCCAGCGACTCGCCGCCACGCCCGCGCCGGCCGCGAGCGAGGTGTGGCCCAAGGGCGCCGCGCAGACCCGTGCGTTCACCTCGCCCGCGCAGCTCCTCGCCTACGTGGCCGCGCACCGCGACACCGTCCGCGCCGCCTACGTCCCCGACGCCACCACCGGCACCCTCTGGTTCGCCGACAAGGCGGTCTGGGTGGCGGACGGGGCGACCCTGGCGCCCTTCGTGGCCCCGGCGACCGCGCAGGCCTACATCGACGCCCACGGCGGCGCACGCGTCATCACGTACGCGGAGGCCCTGGAGCGTGCCGCGTGAGCCGGCCCGTCCCGCGCGCCGGCCGCTACGTGCTGCGGCTGCTCTCCCTCGCCGCCGCGCTCGGCCTGTGGCAGGTGCTGACCGGCCTGGACGTCGACCTGTGGCTGCGTTTCTCGCAGTTCCCCACGGTCACCGAGGTGGCCCACGCGTTCGCCGACCGGCTCGCCGGCGGCGACTACTGGACCGACCTCACCGACAGCCTGACCCGGATCATCACCGGTTTCCTGCTGGCCGCCGTCCTGGGTGTGGCCGCGGGGGTGCTCGTGGCGCGCTCGCGGCTCGCCGAGGACCTGCTCGGCCCGGTCCTGGAAGTCGTCCGCCCGATCCCGGCGATCGCCCTGGTCCCCGTCGCGATCCTCCTGTTCCCCTCCAACGAGCAGGGCATCGTCTTCATCACCTTCACCGCCGCGTTCTTCCCCGTGCTGGTGTCCACGCGTCACGCGGTCCGGGCCCTCACCCCCGTCTGGGAGGAGGCCGTGCGCACCATGGGCGGCGGCCGCCTGCGGATCCTCGGCTCGGTCGTCCTGCCGGGAGCGCTGCCCGGCATCTTCGGCGGGCTGTCGGTCGGCATCGGCGTGTCGTGGATCTGCGTGATCTCCGCCGAGATGATCTCCGGCCAGTACGGCGTCGGCTACCGCACCTGGCAGGACTACACGATCGTCAACTACCCGGGCGTCTTCGTCGGCATGGTCACCATCGGCGTGCTCGGCTGGCTCACCTCCACCGCCGTGGAACTCCTCGGCCGCCGGCTGACCCGCTGGCTCCCCCGGACGTCGTACGACCCCGGAGCCAGGCCGCGGGCTCCCCGGGCCACCGCACCGGCACCGCCGCCGCAGACCGCCCCCGTGCGCGAGGGATCCGTATCCGAGGCCGAGGAGGCACGTGATGAGCACCTCGTCTGAGACCGAGACCGGCACCCCGTCCGAGACCGAGTCGTCCGAGCGCCGCACGGCGGACGGAACTACCGTCGACGCGAAGGTCCGGCAGGTCCCGGAGACGGCCGCGCCGGCGCCCGGCCGCGGCACCCGGCTCACCTTCCGCGCCGCCACGCTCGGCCGCACCGACGCCCCGGCCCTGGCCGACGTCGACCTCGACGTGGCACCCGGCGAGATCCTCACCGTCGTCGGCCCCTCGGGCTGCGGCAAGTCGACGCTGCTGCGCACGCTGGCCGGGCTGCTGCCCACCCTGGCCGGGACCGTGGAACAGGACGCCCGGCCGATCACCGGCCCGGCCGCGGACCGTGCCCTGGTCTTCCAGGAGGACGCCCTCCTGCCCTGGCGCAGCCTGCGCGCCAACGTCGAACTCCCGCTCGCCATCCAGGGGTTGCCGCGCGCGCAGCGCAGGCAGCAGGCGGAGTCCTGGCTCGGCCGCGTCGGACTGGCCGACCTGACCCGGCAGTTGCCCCACCGCGTCTCCGGCGGGCAGCGCCAGCGCGCCCAGCTGGCCCGCGCCCTGGCCGGCCGCCCGCGCGCCGTCCTCATGGACGAACCGTTCGGCGCGCTCGACGCCCAGACCCGCGCGGGGATGCAGGACCTGCTGGTCGAGGTGCTGCACGGCACGGGCGCGACCGTCGTCTTCGTCACCCATGACGTGGACGAGGCACTCTTCCTCGGCGACCGCGTCGCCCTGCTCGGCAACGGCGGCCTCGTCGCCGTCCGGGACGTCCCGCGCCCCCGCGACCGCTCGGCCCACGACGACCCCGCGCGCGTGGCCCTGCGGCGCGACGTCCTCACCCCCCTCGGCACGTGAAAGGCACCCCGGTGGCCACCCCCGTCAACACGACCCCTGCCCACGCCGCGCCCGCCGAGGCTCCCGCGCGGATCCCCGCGCTCGCCGACGCCGAGGAGCTGAGCTGCGACGTCCTCGTCATCGGCGGCGGCACCGCCGGCACCATGGCGGCGCTGACCGCGGCCGAACACGGCGCGAACGTCCTGCTCCTGGAGAAGGCCCACGTGCGCCACTCGGGCGCGCTCGCCATGGGCATGGACGGCGTCAACAACGCCGTCATCCCCGGCCGCGCGGAACCGGACGACTACGTCGCCGAGATCACCCGCGCCAACGACGGCATCGTCGACCAGTCCACCGTCCGCCAGACCGCCACCCGCGGCTTCTCCATGGTGCAGCGCCTGGAGTCGTACGGCGTGAAGTTCGAGAAGGACGAGCACGGCGAGTACGCCGTCCGCCAGGTCCACCGCTCCGGCTCCTACGTCCTGCCGATGCCGGAGGGCAAGGACGTCAAGAAGGTGCTGTACCGGCAGCTGCGGCGGCGGGAGATGCGGGAGCGGATCCGCATCGAGAACCGGGTGATGCCGGTACGCGTGCTGACGGCGGAGGGACGGGCCGTGGGGGCGGCGGGCTTCAACACGCGGACGGGGCGGTTCGTGTCGGTCCGCGCGGGCGCGGTGATCCTCGCGACCGGCGCGTGCGGACGCCTCGGGCTGCCCGCCTCCGGCTACCTGTACGGCACCTACGAGAACCCGACCAACGCGGGCGACGGCTACGCCATGGCCTACCACGCGGGCGCCGAGCTGACCGGCATCGAATGCTTCCAGATCAACCCGCTGATCAAGGACTACAACGGCCCGGCCTGCGCCTACGTCGCCAACCCCTTCGGCGGCTACCAGGTCAACCGGCACGGCGAACGCTTCGTCGACTCCGACTACTGGTCGGGCCAGATGATGGCCGAGTTCGCGGCCGAGGTCGCCTCCGACCGGGGGCCCGTGTACCTGAAGCTGAGCCATCTCCCGGAGGAGTCCATCTCGGCGCTGGAGTCGATCCTGCACTCCACCGAGCGGCCCACCCGCGGTGCCTTCCACTCCGGCCGGGGCCACGACTACCGCACCCACGACATCGAGATGCACATCTCCGAGATCGGCCTGTGCGGCGGCCACTCCGCCTCCGGCGTCCGCGTCGACGACCACGCCCGCACGACCGTCCCGCGTCTGTACGCCGCCGGCGACCTGGCCTGCGTCCCGCACAACTACATGATCGGCGCGTTCGTGTACGGCGACCTCGCGGGCGCCGACGCCGCCCGCTACCGCGCGTACGAGGGCGAGCTTCCGGCGGAGCAGCTGCGGGAGGCGCACGAGCTGGTCTACCGCCCGCTGCGCAACCCGGACGGCGCTCCGCAGACCCAGGTCGAGTACAAGCTGCGCCGCTTCGTGAACGACTACGTGGCCCCGCCGAAGTCGGGCGCCCGGCTCTCCCTCGCCCTGGAGGCGTTCGAGCGGATGCACGACGACATCGCCGCGATGGGCGCCCGCACCCCGCACGAACTGATGCGCTGCGCCGAGGTGACCTTCATCCGCGACTGCGCGGAAATGGCCGCGCGCGCCTCCCTCGCCCGTACGGAGTCCCGCTGGGGCCTCTACCACGACCGCCTCGACCACCCTCGGCGCGACGACGCGTCCTGGTTCCATCACCTCGATCTGCACAAGTCCCCCTCTGGTGCGATGGAGTTCACGGCCCGTCCCGTGGCTCCGTATCTGGTTCCGGTCGAGGAGTTCACCCCGGTCGGCGGACCCTCCCGGCATCTCGGCGAGGTCCACCCGGAGGATGTGGCCACGGCCGGCTCACGCGAGACGGCGCCGGTCGCCACCCACGCCGGGGAGACCGCGCCGGCGCACACCGGCCCCGCTTCCCCCGCTTCTCCGCCGCACGAGCCCGCTCCCGAGCCCGAGCCCGCGCAGTCCTCGTCCCGCCTCCTCACCCTCGTCGCCCTCGCCGAGGAACAGCCCGACCTCGACGCCCTGCGCCCCTACCTGACCGACCCGGCCCCCGCCGTCCGCCGCGAGGCCGTGTCCGTGCTCACGGAGACGGTGCCGCCCGGCACCGGGACCGCTCTCGCCGAGGCGCTGCGGGACACCGCCCCCGAGGTGCGGGCCGCCGCCGCGGCGTCACTGCGCGAGCTCGTGGAGACCCTGCCGCCCGAACCCGCCCTGCGCGACGGCCTCGCCGCCGCCCTGGCCGAGCCCGACCCCGTCGTCCGCGCCGCCGCGCTCGACGTGCTGCGCGCGCTGCGGCTGGGCGACGCCGGTCTGTTCGCGGGCGCGCTCACGGACGCCGACATCACCGTCCGCATCGAGGCCGTGCGCGCCCTGGTCTCCGTGGACGCCGCCACCGAACTGGCTCACGCGGCACCCGCCGACCCGTCCCGCGAGGTCCGCGTCACCCTCGCCAAGGCCCTCGCCACCGTGGCCGCCGGCCGCCTGGACGAAGCCTCAGCGACCGGTCCCGCCGCCGGCCCCGGGACCGGCTCCAAGGCCAATGCCTACACCGGTTCCAATTCCGGCACCGGCCCCAACGGCCCTGCTCCAACCCCAACCTTCGATGTCACCCCCGTCCGCACCGCCCTCACCGCGCTCACCACCGACCCCGACGCCCTGGTCCGCGCAGCCGCCTACGGAGCGCTGGGCACCACCGGCTGCCCCGCAGCGCTCGCCGACCGCGCCGTCACCGCCCTGGGCGACCCGGCCTGGCAGGTCCGCGCCGGCGCCGCCACCGCCCTGTCCGCCGCAGGCCCCGACACGGCGGTCCCGGTTCTCGCCAAGGCCCTGGCCGACCCGAACGCCGACGTCCGCAAGGCCGCCGTGCTGGCGCTGACCCGGCACCGGGCCGTCGACGCCGCCCGAGCGGCCCTCGCCACGGCCACGGCGGACACGGACGCGGACGTCAGGGCGTACGCGGCACGAGGCCTCTGAGGAACCGTCCCGGCCGCGGAGCGTTCAGGCCCTGGATCAAGACCTCATATCCAGTCCTCGGGCTCGGGCTCCTCCGCCAGCTCGGGCCAGTCGTCCGCGCCGTCCGTCGTCCCGGCCCCTCCCACAGCGGCCTTCGGCGTCGAGCCGGGGGCGCCACCCAGGGAGTCCAGGACCGCGATCACGCCCTCCCCGTACGTCGCCAGCTTCTTCTCACCGACTCCGCTGATCCCGCCGAGCTCGCGCACCGACTTCGGCCACACCGTGGCGATCTCCCGCAGCGTGGCGTCGTGGAAGATGACGTACGCCGGGACTCCCTGCTCGCGGGCCTGATCGGCGCGCCAGGCGCGCAGGGCCTCGAAAGCGGGGAGCAGTTCCTCGGGCAGCTCGGACGCGGCGGTCTTCGCCTTGCGGTCGCCGCGTCCGCCGGAGGACGAACCCGACTTCGACGCCGTCGGCTTCTTCGGCTCCTTGCGCAGCGGCACCTCCCGCTCGCGCCGCAGCACCGCCCCGCTGTCCTCCGTCAGCACCAGCGTGCCGTACTCCCCTTCGACCGCGAGCAGCCCCTGCGCCAGCAACTGCCTTATGACTCCGCGCCATTCGCCCTCGGTCAGCTCCTCGCCGATGCCGAACACGGAGAGCTGGTCGTGGTCGAACTGGATCACCTTGGCCGTGCGCCGGCCCAGCAGGATGTCGACGATCTGCACCGCGCCGAACTTCTGCCCGCGTTCCCGCTGGAGCCGTACCACCGTCGACAGCGCCTTCTGCGCGGCGACGGTGCCGTCCCAGGTCTCCGGCGAGGTGAGGCAGGTGTCGCAGTTGCCGCATGCCGCCGTGTCGGCGTCCTGGCCGAAGTAGGCGAGCAGCTGGCCCCGGCGGCACCGGACCGTCTCACACAGCGCCAGCATCGAGTCCAGGTGTGCGGCGGCCCGCCGCTGGAACGCCTCGTCGCCCACCCCGGACTGGATCAGCTTGCGCTGCTGTATGACGTCGTTGAGGCCGTAGGCCATCCAGGCCGTCGACGGCAGCCCGTCGCGCCCCGCGCGGCCGGTCTCCTGGTAGTAGCCCTCGATGGACTTCGGCAGGTCGAGATGGGCGACGAACCGCACGTCCGGCTTGTCGATGCCCATGCCGAACGCGATGGTCGCCACCACGACCAGGCCCTCCTCGCGCAGGAACCGCGACTGGTGCGCCGCGCGCGTGCCCGCGTCCAGGCCGGCGTGGTACGGCACCGCCTCGACGCCGTTGCGGGAGAGGAACTCGGCTGTCTTCTCCACCGAGTTGCGCGAGAGGCAGTACACGATGCCCGCGTCGCCGGCGTGCTCGTCCCGCAGGAAGCTCAGCAACTGCTTCTTCGGGTCGGCCTTCGGGACGATCCGGTACTGGATGTTGGGCCGGTCGAAGCTGGCCACGAAGTGCCGGGCCGTCGGCATGTTCAGCCGCTGCGTGAGCTCCTGGTGCGTCGCGCGCGTGGCCGTCGCCGTGAGCGCGATCCTCGGGACGTCCGGCCAGCGCTCGCCGAGCAGGGACAGGGCGAGGTAGTCGGGGCGGAAGTCGTGGCCCCACTGGGACACGCAGTGCGCCTCGTCGATCGCGAAGAGGGCGATCTTGCCGCGGGAGAGGAGGTCCAGCGTGGAGTCCAGGCGGAGCCGCTCCGGCGCCAGGTACAGCAGGTCCAGCTCGCCGGCGAGGAACTCGGCCTCCACCACGCGCCGCTCGTCGAAGTCCTGCGTGGAGTTCATGAAGCCGGCGCGCACGCCCAGGGCCCGCAGCGCGTCCACCTGGTCCTGCATGAGCGCGATCAGCGGCGAGACGACGATGCCCGTACCCGGCCTGACCAGGGACGGAATCTGGTAGCAGAGCGACTTGCCGCCGCCGGTCGGCATGAGGACGACCGCGTCTCCGCCGGCCACCACATGCTCGATGACCGCTTCCTGCTCACCGCGGAAGGCGTCGTACCCGAAGACCCGGTTCAGCGTGGCGATCGCCTCGCTGTCCGTCCCCGGCATCTCCCTGATTCCTGTCATCTCCCTGATCCCGCCCGTCCCGCCCATCGCCTGGCCCCCCGTACGTCGTCCCTCGACCACTGCCTCCACCATAGGTGCCAGAACTGACAGCGCCGGAGTTATCCACAGGCCGCCACCGCTCCGCCCCCGTGTTCGACCGCCAGCCTCGAACGAACCGCCGAGAGCAACCCCTCCCTTCCGCCGCTTCCCGACACGCGGCTCGGCCCGGCCCCCAGGAGGGGGAGCCGGGCCGAGCCGCGCGCGTTTCCGGGGAAGGCCTCAGCGCACGAACACCCCCGCCTGCCCCGCCAGGTCCAGGAAGTACTGCGGGGCCACGCCGAGCACCACGGTGACCGCCACGCCCACCGCGATCGCCGTCGTCGTCAGCGGTGACGGCACGGCGACCGTCGGGCCCTCCGGGCGCGGCTCGCTGAAGAACATCAGCACGATGACGCGGATGTAGAAGAACGCGGCGATCGCCGAGGAGATCACGCCGACCACGACCAGCGGTGCCGCGCCGCCTTCCGCCGCCGCCTTGAAGACGGCGAACTTCCCGGCGAACCCGCTGGTCAGCGGGATGCCGGCGAAGGCCAGCAGGAACACCGCGAACACCGCCGCCACCAGGGGCGAGCGACGGCCCAGCCCCGCCCACTTGGACAGGTGGGTGGCCTCGCCGCCCGCGTCCCGCACCAGGGTGACCACCGCGAACGCGCCGATCGTCACGAAGGAGTACGCGGCCAGGTAGAAGAGGACGGAGGAGACCCCGTCCGGCGTGGTCGCAATGACGCCCGCGAGGATGAATCCGGCGTGCGCGATCGACGAGTACGCCAGGAGCCGCTTGATGTCGGTCTGCGTGATCGCGATGATCGCGCCGCCCAGCATGGTGACGATCGCGACGCCCCACATCACCGGCCGCCAGTCCCAGCGCAGGCCGGGCAGGACGACGTACAGGATCCGCAGCAGCGCGCCGAAGGCGGCCACCTTGGTCGCGGCGGCCATGAAGCCGGTGACCGGGGTCGGCGCGCCCTGGTAGACGTCGGGCGTCCACATGTGGAACGGCACCGCGCCCACCTTGAACAGCAGCCCCATGACGATCATGGCCGCGCCGATGAGCAGCAGCGCGTCGTTGCCCATGGTGTCCGCGAGCGCCGGGCTCACGTTGGTGACCGTGCCGTCGACGACCTGCGCGACCTTCGCGTACGACACCGAGCCGGCGTACCCGTAGAGCAGGGCGATGCCGAACAGGGTGAACGCCGAGGCGAACGCGCCGAGCAGGAAGTACTTGACCGCGGCCTCCTGCGACATGAGCCGCTTGCGGCGGGCCAGCGCGCACAGCAGGTACAGCGGCAGCGAGAAGACTTCCAGGGCGATGAAGAGGGTCAGCAGGTCGTTGGCCGACGGGAAGACCAGCATGCCCGCGACCGCGAACAGCAGGAGCGGGAAGACCTCGGTGGTCGTGAATCCAGCCTTGACCGCGGCCTTCTCGCTGTCGCTGCCCGGCACCGAGGCGGCCTGCGCGGCGAAGGAGTCGACGCGGTTGCCGTGCGTCTCCGGGTCGAGCCGCCGCTCGGCGAAGGTGAACAGGCCCACGAGGGCGGCCAGCAGGATCGTGCCCTGGAGGAACAGGGCCGGCCCGTCGACGGCGATCGCGCCCATCGCCGCGATGCGCGCCTTGGTGGTGCCGTAACCGTCCGCCGCGAGCGCCACGACCGCGGCGAACGCGGCGGTCAGGGCGACGACGGACACGAAGAGCTGGGCGTAGTAACGGTGCTTGCGCGGGACGAGCGCCTCGACCAGCACCCCGAGGATCGCCGCGCCCACGACGATCAGGGTGGGCGACAACTGCGCGTATTCGATCTTCGGCGCGTCGATCTTCGAGATCGGGTCGGCCGCGGTTGTCCACAGGCTGTGGACGACTGCTGTGCTCACTTGGCCGCCTCCACCTCGGGCTGGGGGTCCTTCTTCTGTACGTCGGACAGGGTCTGTTTGACCGCCGGGTCGACGATGTCCGTCAGGGGCTTCGGGTAGACGCCCAGGATGATCAGCAGAGCGATCAGCGGGGCGACGACCACGAGCTCACGCGCGCGGAGGTCCGGCATCGTGGAGACCGCGGGTTTCACCGGGCCCGTCATGGTCCTCTGGTAGAGGACGAGGGTGTAAAGAGCGGCAAGGACGATGCCGAGGGTGGCGATGACGCCGATCACCGGGTAGCGAGAGAACGTGCCGACCAGGACCAGGAACTCGCTCACGAACGGGGCGAGTCCGGGCAGCGACAGCGTCGCCAGACCGCCGATCAGGAACGTGCCGGCGAGCACCGGGGCGACCTTCTGCACCCCGCCGTAGTCGGCGATGAGCCGCGAGCCGCGCCGGGAGATCAGGAAGCCGGCGACCAGCATGAGCGCGGCGGTGGAGATGCCGTGGTTGACCATGTAGAGCGTCGCGCCGGACTGGCCCTGACTGGTCATCGCGAAGATGCCCAGGATGATGAAGCCGAAGTGCGAGATCGACGCGTACGCCACCAGCCGCTTGATGTCCCGCTGGCCGACGGCGAGCAGCGCGCCGTAGATGATGCTGATCACGGCGAGGACGAGGATGGCGGGCGTCGCCCACTTCGACGCCTCCGGGAAGAGCTGGAGGCAGAAGCGGAGCATCGCGAAGGTGCCGACCTTGTCGACGACCGCGGTGATGAGGACGGCGACCGGGGCGGTGGACTCCCCCATGGCGTTGGGCAGCCAGGTGTGCAGCGGCCACAGGGGCGCCTTCACCGCGAAGGCGAAGAAGAAGCCCAGGAACAGCCAGCGCTCGGTGTTCGTCGCCATGTCGAGCGAGCCGTTGGCCCGCGCTTCGGCGATCTCCGTGAGCGAGAAGTTCCCGGCGACCACGTAGAGCCCGATCACCGCGGCCAGCATGATCAGTCCGCCGACCAGGTTGTAGAGCAGGAACTTCACGGCCGCGTACGACCGTTGCGTGGCCGCCGTCTCCTCGCCGTGTTCATGAGCCCGGTCCCCGAAGCCGCCGATGAGGAAGTACATCGGGATGAGCATGGCTTCGAAGAAGATGTAGAAGAGGAAGACGTCGGTGGCCTCGAAGGAGATGATCACCATCGCCTCGACGGCCAGGATGAGGGCGAAGAAGCCCTGCGTCGGCCGCCAGCGCCCGCTGCCGGTCTCCAGCGGGTCGGCGTCGTGCCAGCCCGCCAGGATGATGAACGGGATCAGCAGCGCCGTGAGCGCGATGAGCGCCACCGCGATGCCGTCCACACCCAGCTCGTAGCGGACGCCGAAGTCCGCGATCCAGGAGTGGGACTCGGTGAGCTGGTAGCGGTCGCCGCCCGGGTCGAAGCGGACCAGGACGACGATCGCCAGGGCGAGCGTGGCGAGTGAGAAGAGCAGTGCCAGGGATTTGGCGGCGTTGCGCCGCGCCGCGGGCACGGCGGCCGTCGCGATCGCCCCGATCGCGGGGAGCGCGGCCGTCGCTGTCAGCAGAGGAAAGGACATCGGTATCAGACCGCCCTCATCAGCAGGGTCGCGGCGATGAGGACCGCCGCACCGCCGAACATCGAGACCGCGTAGGAGCGCGCGAAGCCGTTCTGGAGCTTGCGCATGCGCCCGGAGAGGCCGCCGACCGAGGCCGCGGTGCCGTTGACGACGCCGTCGACCAGGGTGTGGTCGACGTAGACCAGGGACCGCGTGAGGTGCTCGCCGCCGCGGACCAGGACGACGTGGTTGAAGTCGTCCTGGAGCAGGTCGCGCCGGGCGGCCCGGGTGAGCAGCGACCCGCGCGGGGCGACGACCGGGACGGGGCGGCGGCCGTACTGGGCGTAGGCGACGCCGACGCCGATCACCATCACCGCCACCGTGGACAGCGTGACCGTGAGGGCGCTGACCGGCGGGTGTCCGTGCTCGAAGCCGGTGACCGGCTCCAGCCAGTGCACGAAACGCTCGCCGATGCTGAAGAAGGCGCCCGCGAACACCGAGCCGAAGGCCAGCACGATCATCGGGATCGTCATCACCTTGGGTGACTCGTGCGGATGCGGTTCGCCCGTCGCGCCGGCGGCATGGCCGGACGCGGTGTCGCCGTGGTGCTCGGCGGCGGGCTCCGCGCTCGACGCCTGCGGGGAGCGGGTGGGCTGGTTCCGCCAGCGCTCCTCGCCGAAGAACGTCATCAGCATCACGCGCGTCATGTAGTACGCGGTGATGGCCGCGCCCAGCAGCGCGCAGCCGCCGAGGATCCAGCCCTCGGTGCCGCCCTTGGCGAACGCCGCCTCGATGATCTTGTCCTTGGAGAAGAAGCCGGACAGACCCGGGAAGCCGATGATGGCGAGGTAGCCGAGGCCGAAGGTGACGAAGGTGATCGGCATGTACTTGCGCAGGCCGCCGTACTTGCGCATGTCGACCTCGTCGTTCATGCCGTGCATGACCGAGCCGGCGCCGAGGAACAGGCCGGCCTTGAAGAAGCCGTGCGTGACCAGGTGCATGATCGCGAAGGCGTAGCCGATGGGGCCGAGGCCCGCGGCGAGGACCATGTAGCCGATCTGCGACATGGTCGAGCCGGCCAGCGCCTTCTTGATGTCGTCCTTCGCGCAACCGACGATCGCACCGAAGAGGAGCGTGACGGCGCCGACGATCGTGACGACGAGCTGGGCGTCGGGAGACGCGTTGAAGATCGCCGCGGAGCGGACGATCAGGTAGACGCCCGCGGTCACCATGGTCGCCGCGTGGATCAGGGCCGAGACCGGGGTCGGGCCCTCCATGGCGTCCCCGAGCCAGGACTGGAGCGGTACCTGGGCGGACTTGCCGCAGGCGGCGAGCAGCAGCATCAGGGCGATCGCGGTGAGCTGGCCCTCGGTGGCGTCCCCGGCGATCCCCGCCTTCTGCTCCGTGCCGAGCAGCGGGCCGAAGGCGAAGGTGCCGAAGGTGGTGAACATCAGCATGATGGCGATCGACAGGCCCACGTCGCCGACGCGGTTGACCAGGAAGGCCTTCTTCGCGGCCGTCGCCGCGCTGGGCTTGTGCTGCCAGAAGCCGATCAGCAGGTAGGAGGCGAGACCGACGCCCTCCCAGCCGACGTAGAGCAGCAGGTAGTTGTCCGCGAGGACGAGCAGCAGCATCGCCGCAAGGAACAGGTTGAGGTAGCCGAAGAAGCGGCGGCGCCGCTCGTCGTGCTCCATGTACCCGACCGAGTACAGGTGGATCAGCGAGCCCACGCCCGTGATCAGCAGCACGAAGGTCATCGACAACTGGTCGACGCGGAAGGCGACGTCCGCCTGGAAGCCCTCGACCGGGATCCAGCTGAACAGGTGCTGCGTCAGCGTCCGGTCGTCGGCCCCCTTGCCGAGCATGTCGGCGAAGAGGACGAGACCGATCACGAAGGAGGCGGCCGAGAGCAGGGTGCCGATCCAGTGGCCGACGGCGTCGAGCCGGCGTCCGCCGAGCAGCAGGACGGCCGCTCCGAGCAGGGGCGCCGCGACGAGCAGCGCAATCAGGTTGTCCACGATTCTTCCGACCCCTTACAGCTTCATCAGGCTGGCGTCGTCGACCGAGGCCGAGTGGCGGGAACGGAACAGCGACACGATGATCGCGAGTCCGACCACGACCTCCGCGGCGGCGACGACCATCGTGAAGAAGGCGATGATCTGGCCGTCGAGATTGCCGTGCATCCGGGAGAAGGCGACGAGCGCGAGGTTGCAGGCGTTGAGCATCAGCTCGATGCACATGAACACGACGATCGCGTTGCGCCGGATCAGCACGCCCGTCGCGCCGATCGTGAACAACAGGGCGGCGAGGTAGAGGTAGTTGACCGGGTTCACTTCGACGCCTCCTCGGTCCGCTTGAAGGTCGGCGGTTCGATCGGGGCCCGCTCCAGGCGTTCCTCGGCGCGCTGTTCCAGCGCCTTGAGGTCGTTGAGCGCCTCGGTGGACACGTCACGGATCTGGCCGCGCTCGCGCAGCGTCTTGCTGACGGTGAGCTCCGACGGGGTGCCGTCGGGCAGCAGGCCCGCGATGTCCACGGCGTTGTGCCGCGCGTACACGCCGGGGGCCGGCAGCGGCGGGAGGTGCTTGCCCTCGCGGACGCGCTGCTCGGCCAGCTCGCGCTGGGTCTTGGCCCGCTCGGTGCGCTCGCGGTGGGTGAGCACCATCGCGCCGACGGCGGCCGTGATGAGCAGGGCGCCGGTGATCTCGAAGGCGAAGACGTACTTCGTGAAGATGAGGGCGGCGAGGCCCTCCACGTTGCCGCCCGCGTTGGCCTGGGCGAGGCCGTTGAACTCCGTCAGGGAGGCGTTCCCGATGCCCGCGACGAGCAGGACGCCGAAGCCGAGGCCGCACAGGAGGGCCAGCCAGCGCTGGCCCTTGATGGTCTCCTTCAGGGAGTCCGCCGCGGTGACGCCGACGAGCATCACCACGAACAGGAACAGCATCATGATCGCGCCGGTGTAGACGACGATCTGCACGATGCCCAGGAAGTAGGCGCCGTTGGCGAGGTAGAACACCGCCAGGATGATCATGGTGCCGGCGAGACAGAGCGCGCTGTGCACGGCCTTCTTCATGAAGACGGTGCACAGGGCGCCGGCCACCGCGACGGTGCCCAGCACCCAGAACTGGAACGCCTCGCCGGTGGAGGTGGAATAGGCGGCGAGCTGCGCGCTCATGCGTCCACCTCCTCGTCCTCGGGCTTCTCGCCCTTGGAGACCGCGACCTGCTGGACCGTGCCGGGCGCGGCCTCGGTCACCAGCCCCCGGTAGTAGTCCTGCTCGTCCGTCCCCGGGTAGATCGCGTGCGGCGAGTCGACCATGCCCTCGTCGAGGCCCGCCAGCAGCTGCTCCTTGGTGTAGATCAGGTTGGCGCGGCTGGAGTCGGCGAGCTCGAACTCGTTGGTCATCGTCAACGCGCGCGTGGGGCACGCCTCGATGCACAGGCCGCACAGGATGCAGCGGGCGTAGTTGATCTGGTAGACGCGGCCGTACCGCTCGCCCGGCGAGTAGCGCTCCTCCTCGGTGTTGTCCGCGCCCTCGACGTAGATGGCGTCGGCGGGGCAGGCCCAGGCGCACAGCTCGCAGCCGACGCACTTCTCCAGGCCGTCCGGATGGCGGTTGAGCTGGTGCCGTCCGTGGAACCGCGGAGCCGTGGTCTTCTGCTGCTCCGGGTACTGCTCGGTCAGCCGCTTCTTGAACATGGCCTTGAACGTCACGCCGAAGCCGGCCACCGGGTTCTGGAAACCGGGCGTCGTGTGCCCGGCCTCCTTGGGCTCCTCAGCCATCGGACGCCTCCTTTCCATCCAGAGATCCGTCACTCTGAGTATTGGGCCCACCACTGACAATCAGCTCCCGCTCCCGGCGCGGAAGGCGCCTCGGGACCGGCGGCAGCTCCTGTCCGGGCAGCGGCGGCACAGGGAACCCGCCCGCCATCGGGTCGAACGCGGCGGGCTCGGCGGGGGCTTCGGCCTGCTTGCCGCGGTCGCGGAACATGTCGGCGACGAAGGAGAGCAGCAGCAGGACCAGGACCGCGCCGCCGACGTAGAGGGCGATGTCGGCGAAGTCGTAGTTCTCGTTGCGCAGGGTCCGCACGGTCGCGACGAGCATCAGCCAGGTCACCGAGACCGGGATGAGGACCTTCCAGCCGAGCTTCATCAGCTGGTCGTAACGCACGCGTGGGAGCGTGCCGCGCAGCCAGATGAAGAAGAACAGCAGCAGCTGCACCTTGATGGTGAACCAGAGCATCGGCCACCAGCCGTGGTTCGCGCCCTCCCAGAAGCCGCTGATCGGCCATGGGGCGCGCCAGCCGCCGAGGAAGAGCGTCACCGAGACGGCCGAGACCGTCACCATGTTCACGTACTCGGCGAGCATGAACATCGCGAACTTGATCGACGAGTACTCGGTGTTGAAGCCGCCGACCAGGTCGCCCTCGGACTCCGGCATGTCGAACGGGGCGCGGTTGGTCTCGCCGACCATCGTGACGATGTAGAGGATGAACGAGACCGGCAGCAGGATGATGTACCAGCGGTCCTGCTGCTGTTCGACGATCGTCGACGTCGACATCGACCCCGAGTACAGGAAGACGGAGGCGAACGCGGCGCCCATCGCGATCTCGTAGGAGATCATCTGCGCGCAGGAGCGCAGGCCGCCCAGGAGCGGGTAGGTGGATCCGGAGCTCCAACCCGCCAGGACGATGCCGTAGATGCCGACCGAGGCGACCGCGAGGATGTAGAGCATCGCGATCGGCAGGTCGGTCAGCTGCATCGTGGTGCGCTGGCCGAAGATCGAGATCTCGTTGCCGGCCGGGCCGAAGGGGATCACCGCGATCGCCATGAAGGCGGGGATGGCCGCGACGATCGGCGCGAGGACGTACACCACCTTGTCGGCGCGCTTGACGATGAGGTCTTCCTTCAGCATCAGCTTGATGCCGTCGGCGAGCGACTGGAGCATGCCCCAGGGGCCGTGCCGGTTGGGGCCGACGCGCAACTGCATCCAGGCGACGACCTTGCGCTCCCAGACGATGGAGAACAGCACGGTCACCATCAGGAAGGCGAAGCAGAAGACCGCCTTGATGACGACGAGCCACCAGGGGTCGCGGCCGAACATGGAGAGGTCTTCAGCGGCGAAGTACGGGCTCATGCCTCCACCTCCTGGGGGGCTTCGGCGGTGAGCGTCGCCGGGCCGATGCGGACGAGGGAGCCGGGCCGCGCCCCGGTGTCGGAGGCGACGCCCCCGCCGACGGAGTTCAGCGGGAGCCACACCACCCGGTCGGGCATGTCGGTGATCTGAAGCGGCAGCTCCACGGTCCCGGCCGGCCCGGTCACGGCGAGCGCGTCACCGTCCTTGACGCCCGCCTCTGCGGCCGTCGCGGGCGACACGCGTGCGCGTGCGGCGTGCCGCGTCCCGGCGAGCGCCTCGTCGCCCTGCTGGAGGACGCCCCGGTCGAGCAGCAGACGGTGACCCGCGAGCACGGCCTCACCGGCGGCGGGCCGCGGCAGGACGCCCGCGGTGTCGAGCGGTTCGGTGGCCCGCGGTCCGTCCCAGGCGCCCAGCCGGTCCAGCTCCGCGCGCGCGGTGCGCAGGTCCGGCAGGCCCAGGTGGACGTCCATGGCGTCGGCGAGCATCTGGAGCACACGCGCGTCGGAGGGCGCCGGGCGGCGGGTCATCTGGTCGGGCTTGAGCGCGGCCTCGAAGAAGCGCACCCGGCCCTCCCAGTTGAGGAAGGCCCCCGTCTTCTCGGCGACCGCGGCCACCGGCAGGACGACGTCGGCGTGCTCGGTGACCTCGCCCGGCCGCAGCTCCAGCGACACCACGAACCCGACCTCGGCGAGCGCCTCACGCGCGCGTGCCGGGTCGGGCAGGTCGGCGACCTCCACACCCGCGACGAGCAGCGCCTGGAGCTCGCCGTCCGCGGCGGCCTCGATGATCTGCCCGGTGTCCCGCCCGTGGCGGTGCGGGAGTTCCCCGACGCCCCAGGCGGCCGCGACCTGCTCCCGCGCGCGCGGGTCGGTCGCCGGACGTCCGCCCGGCAGCAACGAGGGCAGCGCGCCCGCCTCGACCGCGCCGCGTTCCCCGGCCCGGCGCGGGATCCACACCAGCGCGGCCCCGGTCGCGTTCGCGGCCCGTACGGCGGCGGTGAGACCGCCGGCCACGGCGGCCAGCCGCTCGCCGACGACGATCACCGCGCCCTCGGCCCGCAGCGCCTCGGCGGCCCTGCTGCCGTCGGCCTCCAGGCCGACGCCGCCGGCCAGCGCGTCCAGCCACTCCGTCTCGGTGCCGGGAGCGGCCGGCAGCAGGGTGCCTCCCGTCTTCTCCAGGCCGCGTGTGGCGTGCGTGCCCAGGGAGAACACCTTCTGGCCGTGCTTGCGCCAGGCCTTGCGCAGCCGCAGGAAGACGCCGGGCGCCTCCTCCTCGGACTCGAAGCCCGCCAGGAGGACGGCGGGCGCCTTCTCCAGCGCGGTGTACGTGACGCCCGTGCCGTCGAGGTCGCGGCCGTGTCCGGCCACCCGCGCGGCCAGGAAGTCGGCTTCCTCGGTGCTGTGCACGCGCGCGCGGAAGTCGATGTCGTTGGTGTCGAGCGCCACGCGCGCGAACTTGCTGTACGCGTACGCGTCCTCGATGGTGAGCCGGCCGCCGGTCAGGACGCCGGTGCGGCCCCGGGAGGCCAGCAGGCCCTGAGCCGCGATCTGGAGAGCCTCCGGCCAGGACGCCGGCGTCAGGACGCCCTCGGCATTGCGCACCAGCGGCGTGTCGAGCCGGTCCCGCTGCTGCGCGTACCGGAACGCGAAGCGCCCCTTGTCGCAGATCCACTCCTCGTTGACCTCGGGCTCGTTCGCGGCGAGCCGCCGCATGACCTTGCCGCGCCGGTGGTCGGTGCGCGTGGCGCAGCCGCCGGAGCAGTGCTCGCACACGGAGGGCGAGGAGACGAGGTCGAAGGGCCGGGAGCGGAACCGGTAGGCCGCCGAGGTCAGCGCGCCGACCGGGCAGATCTGGATCGTGTTGCCGGAGAAGTACGACTCGAAGGGGTCGCCCTCGCCGGTGCCGACCTGCTGGAGCGCGCCCCGCTCGACCAGTTCGATCATGGGGTCGCCCGCGACCTGGTTGGAGAAGCGGGTGCAGCGGGCGCACAGCACGCACCGCTCGCGGTCGAGCAGCACCTGCGTGGAGATGGGGACGGGCTTCTCGTAGGTCCGTTTGCGGCCCTCGAACCGGGACTCGGCCTGGCCGTGGGACATGGCCTGGTTCTGAAGGGGGCACTCGCCGCCCTTGTCGCAGACCGGGCAGTCCAGCGGGTGGTTGATGAGGAGCAGCTCCATCACACCGTGCTGGGCCTTCTCGGCCGCGGGCGAGGTGAGGTGGGTCTTCACCACCATCCCGTCCGTGCAGGTGATGGTGCAGGACGCCATCGGCTTGCGCTGGCCCTCGACCTCGACGATGCACTGGCGGCAGGCGCCGGCCGGGTCGAGGAGGGGGTGGTCGCAGAAGCGCGGGATCTCGATGCCGAGCTGCTCGGCGGCCCGGATGACCAGGGTGCCCTTGGGCACGCTGATCTCGGCGCCGTCGATGGTCAGCGTCACGAGATCCTCCGGCGGGACCGCCGCCTCTCCCCCACCGGTGGGAGCGTTGGTGGTCACGGTCATGCGTTCACCTCCGTGCGGTCGGCCCAGGCCGTCGACTTGGCCGGGTCGAAGGGGCAGCCGCGGCCCGTGATGTGCTGCTCGTACTCCTCGCGGAAGTACTTGAGCGAGGAGAAGATCGGCGAGGCGGCACCGTCGCCGAGGGCACAGAAGGACTTGCCGTTGATGTTGTCGGCGATGTCGTTGAGCTTGTCGAGGTCGGACATCACACCCTTGCCGGCCTCGATGTCCCGCAGCAACTGCACGAGCCAGTACGTGCCTTCGCGGCAGGGGGTGCACTTGCCGCAGGACTCGTGGGCGTAGAACTCGGTCCAGCGTGTGACGGCCCGCACGACGCAGGTCGTCTCGTCGAAGCACTGGAGTGCTTTCGTACCCAGCATGGAACCCGCGGCGCCCACTCCTTCGTAGTCAAGAGGGACGTCGAGGTGCTCGTCGGTGAACATCGGGGTCGAGGAGCCGCCCGGCGTCCAGAACTTGAGGCGGTGGCCCGGTCGCATGCCGCCGCTCATCTCGAGGAGCTGACGGAGGGTGATGCCGAGCGGGGCCTCGTACTGGCCGGGGCCGGCGACATGGCCGCTGAGCGAGTACAGCGTGAAGCCCGGGGACTTCTCGCTCCCCATCGACCTGAACCATTCTTTGCCGTTGTTCAGAATCGCGGGAACCGACGCGATGGACTCGACGTTATTCACCACAGTCGGGCACGCATAGAGGCCCGCGACAGCAGGGAAAGGAGGGCGGAGCCGCGGTTGTCCACGGCGGCCTTCGAGCGAGTCCAGCAGCGCGGTCTCCTCACCGCAGATGTACGCGCCGGCGCCGGCGTGCACGGTGAGTTGGAGGTCGAGTCCGCTGCCCAGGATGTTCTCGCCGAGGTAGCCCGCCGCGTAGGCCTCGCGCACGGCCTCGTGCAACCGCCGCAGAACAGGGACTACTTCACCCCGCAGATAGATGAAGGCATGAGACGACCTGATGGCGTAACACGCGATGACGATGCCCTCGATGAGGCTGTGCGGGTTCGCGAAGAGGAGCGGGATGTCCTTGCAGGTTCCCGGTTCCGATTCGTCGGCGTTGACAACTAGATAGTGCGGTTTTCCATCCCCTTGGGGAATGAACTGCCATTTCATTCCCGTGGGGAATCCCGCGCCACCGCGGCCGCGCAGACCGGAGTCCTTGACGTACGCGATCAAGTCGTCCGGCGACATGGCGAGCGCCTTGCGGAGCCCCTCGTACCCCTCGTGCCTCCGGTAGACGTCCAGAGTCCAGGACCCGTCCTCGTCCCAGAAGGCCGACAGCACGGGTGCGAGCAGCTTCTCGGGGCTGGTGTCTTTCAGCTCGGGTGCCAAGGTCATCACTCCCCCTCCTCGGCGGTAGGCCCTGCCGGGTGAGCCGGGTCGGATGCCGATGTGTCCTGCGGAGCGTCATGCGAACTGAGGTGCTCGGTCGGCGACGGTTCGTGCACGGGCCGGTCCTGCGGCTCGTCGTGCGGTTTGCCGTCGCGCGGATGGACCACGCGCGCGGGTGCGGCCTCTCCCCTTGCCAGGCGAAGGCCCACCAGCGACGCCGGTCCCGCGCTGCCGCTCGCCTCGACGGCGCCGTCGCGCTCGTCGGGGAAGCCCGCCAGGATCCGGGCGGTGTCCTTGAAGGTGCACAGCGGCGCCCCGCGCGTGGGCGAGACGGTGCGACCGGTCCGCAGGTCGTCCACCAGGCGCTTCGCGCTCTCCACGGTCTGGTTGTCGAAGAACTCCCAGTTGACCATCACGACCGGCGCGAAGTCGCAGGCCGCGTTGCACTCGATGTGCTCCAGCGTGACCTTGCCGTCGCCGGTGGTCTCGCCGTTGCCGACGCCCAGGTACTCCTGGAGCGCCTCGAAGATCGCGTCGCCGCCCATCACCGCGCACAGCGTGTTGGTGCAGACGCCCACCTGGTAGTCGCCGCTGGGACGGCGCCGGTACATCGTGTAGAAGGTGGCCACCGCGGTGACCTCGGCGGTGGTCAGGTCCAGCACGTCCGCGCAGAACCGCATCCCGGTGCGCGTGACGTGTCCCTCCTCCGACTGCACCAGGTGCAGCAACGGCAGGAGCGCGGACCGGGAGTCGGGGTAGCGGGCGATGATCTCGCGCGCGTCCCGCTCGAGCCGGGCTCGGACGTCGTCCGGGTACGCGGGCGCGGGCAGCTCGGGCATGCCCAGGCTGACGCCCCGCTCCGAGGAAGAGGTGGTGCTCACCGGTCGACGCCTCCCATCACGGGGTCGATGGACGCGACGGCGACGATGACGTCGGCGACCTGGCCGCCCTCGCACATCGCCGCCATGGCTTGCAGGTTGGTGAAGGACGGGTCGCGGAAGTGGACCCGGAAGGGGCGGGTGCCTCCGTCGGAGACGGCGTGCACCCCGAGTTCGCCCTTGGGCGATTCGACGGCCGCGTACGCCTGTCCCGGCGGGACGCGGAAGCCCTCGGTGACCAGCTTGAAGTGGTGGATCAGGGCCTCCATGGAGGTGCCCATGATCTTCTTGATGTGGTCGAGGGAGTTGCCGAGGCCGTCGGGGCCCAGGGCGAGCTGGGCGGGCCAGGCGATCTTGCGGTCGGCGACCATGACGGGGCCGGGCTGGAGCCTGTCGAGGCACTGCTCGACGATCCGCAGCGACTGGCGCATCTCCTCCAGGCGGACGAGGAAGCGGCCGTAGGAGTCGCAGGAGTCGGCGGTCGGGACCTCGAAGTCGTAGGTCTCGTAGTCGCAGTACGGCTGCGTCTTGCGCAGGTCGTGCGGCAGGCCCGTGGAGCGCAGGATCGGGCCGGTCGCGCCGAGGGCCATGCAGCCGGCGAGGTCGAGGTAGCCGACGTCCTGCATGCGGGCCTTGAAGATGGGGTTCCCGGTGGCGAGCTTGTCGTACTCCGGGAGGTTCTTCTTCATCTTCTTCACGAACTCGCGGATCTGGTCCACCGCGCCGGGCGGGAGGTCCTGGGCGAGTCCGCCGGGGCGGATGTACGCGTGGTTCATCCGCAGGCCCGTGATGAGCTCGTAGATGTCGAGAATCATTTCACGATCACGGAATCCGTAGATCATGATCGTGGTGGCGCCGAGCTCCATGCCGCCGGTGGCGATGCACACCAGGTGGGACGACATCCGGTTCAGCTCCATCAGGAGCACCCGGATGATCTTGGCTCGCTCGGTGAGCTGGTCCTCGATGCCGAGGAGCTTCTCGACGGCGAGACAGTAGGCGGTCTCGTTGAAGAAGGACGTCAGGTAGTCCATGCGCGTCACGAAGGTGGTGCCCTGCGTCCACGTGCGGAACTCGAGGTTCTTCTCGATGCCGGTGTGCAGGTAGCCGATGCCGCAGCGGGCCTCGGTGACCGTCTCGCCCTCGATCTCCAGGATGAGGCGGAGCACTCCGTGGGTGGAGGGGTGCTGGGGACCCATGTTGACGACGATGCGCTCGTCGTCGGCGCGGGCCGCGGACTGGACGACCTCGTCCCAGTCGCCACCGGTGACGGTGTAGACGGTGCCCTCGGTGGTCTCCCGAGGGGAGGCGTGCGAAGTGCTCACGAGTACGACCTCCGCTGGTCCGGAGCCGGGATCTGGGCGCCCTTGTACTCGACGGCGATGCCGCCGAGGGGGTAGTCCTTGCGCTGCGGATGGCCCTGCCAGTCGTCCGGCATCATGATCCGCGTCAGCGCCGGGTGACCGTCGAAGACGATCCCGAAGAAGTCGTAGGTCTCGCGCTCGTGCCAGTCGTTGGTCGGATAGACGGAGACCAGGGACGGCACGTGCGGGTCGCTGTCGGGGGCGCTGACTTCGAGGCGGAGCAGCCGGTTGTGGGTGATCGAGCGCAGGTGGTAGACGGCGTGCAGTTCGCGTCCCTTGTCGCTCGGGTAGTGGACGCCGCTGACGCCGGTGCACAGTTCGAAGCGCAGGGCGGGGTCGTCGCGCAGGGTGCGGGCGACGCGGAGCAGGTGCTCACGTTCGATGTGGAAGGTGAGTTCGCCGCGGTCGACGACCGTCTTCTCGATCGCGTTCTCGGGGAGGAGGCCCTGCTCCTCCAGCGCGCCTTCGAGCTCGTCGGCGATCTCGTCGAACCAGCCGCCGTAGGGCCGGCTCGCCGGTCCCGGGAGCCGGACGGAGCGGACCAGGCCGCCGTAGCCGGAGGTGTCGCCGCCCCTGTCGGCGCCGAACATGCCGCGCTGCACGCGGATCTCCTCGCCGCCCTGGCCACGCTGGCCGGGGAGGTTGGAGGCGGAGAGGTCCTTCTCGGGGTTGGTCCCGTTCGCCCCTTGGCCGGTGCCGTTGGCGTCGCTCACCGCAGCAGCCCCTTCATCTCGATCGTGGGCAGGGCCTTGAGCGCCGCTTCCTCCGCCTCGCGGGCCGCCTCCTCGGCGTTCACGCCCAACTTGGAGTTCTGGATCTTGTGGTGGAGCTTGAGGATGGCGTCCATGAGCATCTCCGGGCGCGGCGGGCAGCCCGGGAGATAGATGTCGACGGGGACGATGTGGTCGACGCCCTGGACGATCGCGTAGTTGTTGAACATGCCGCCCGAGGAGGCGCAGACCCCCATGGAGATCACCCACTTGGGGTTCGGCATCTGGTCGTAGACCTGCCGGAGAACGGGCGCCATCTTCTGGCTGACCCGGCCCGCGACGATCATCAGGTCCGCCTGGCGGGGCGAACCGCGGAAGACCTCCATGCCGAAGCGCGCCAGGTCGTAGCGGCCGGCGCCGGTGGTCATCATCTCGATGGCGCAGCAGGCGAGGCCGAACGTGGCGGGGAAGACGGACGCCTTGCGCACCCAGCCCGCGGCCTGCTCGACGGTGGTCAGCAGGAAGCCGCTCGGCAGCTTTTCTTCGAGTCCCATGGCTAAAGGCCCCTCAGTCCCATTCCAGACCGCCGCGCCGCCACACGTACGCGTAGGCGACGAAGACGGTGAGCACGAAGAGCAGCATCTCCACGAGCCCGAAAAGCCCCAGGGCGTCGAAGGTGACGGCCCAGGGGTAGAGGAAGACGATCTCGATGTCGAAGACGATGAAGAGCATCGCCGTCAGGTAGTACTTGATGGGGAAGCGCCCGCCGCCGGCCGGCGTGGGGGTCGGCTCGATTCCGCATTCATAGGCCTCGAGCTTGGCGCGGTTGTACCGCTTCGGCCCGATCAGCGTGGCCATGACCACGGAGAAGATCGCAAAGCCTGCCCCGAGGGCTCCCAGTACGAGGATGGGCGCATAGGCGTTCACCGCTCCTCGCTCCTCTCAGTCGGCACTGACTGCTGGCGATGGCTTGGGCCCACATCCGGCTCACGCGCCCCGCGAACACCGCTCGTCCCAGCGAAGATCGCGAACATGTGAAGCAGGTCACAAGCCCAACTGCCACGCATCTTATGCCTGCCGGTCTGTGATCTGCGACACGGGGTATTACACAAGCTTTGTGATCTCCACCACCTGACGAAGGATCATGAAGTCATATCAGCAGTGATCTTCGCACGGGAAGCGCAAGAGTGATCACAAGTAGTGACATTTGCGCTCGTCACCGCAGGCCGGAGGGGGCGTCTCAATATCAAGAAACTTCCCCTGCATGCAAATTCGCGCTGGGCGGGACGCCCTGCTAGAGCACCCGTTCACACATCAGGGGGAGGGAGGGGGCGGGATGTGGACGCGTGCACGCGTTCACGAGCGGAGCCGGCCGCTCCACGCGCACGGGACGCCCCGACTCCGGTGACCGTTCCGTGACCTCCGCCACACCCGGAAGGGGGCCCGAGAACCGGGCTTGGCCAACTGCCTCGACCAGTGGTAGGTGCGGGGCAATCCGGACGTAACGACGAAAGGCCATGATCACAGGCTTGAGCACCTGCGTCCGCAATGTCCGTTAAGCCGTCAATAAAGGGCGAGGCGGCAGGTGTTCGGGGTGGCCGTTGAACAATTGTGGCGCACCACACGTTTCTTGAAGGTATGGAGGAGCCCCTGATACCGGTTGTACCCATGTCCCACACCGCTCACATACGCAGCCACCGGAAACCCCGCCGCAGCGCGTCGAAGATCGCGATGCGGGCCGGAGTCGCCAGTGGTGTCCTCGGCACGCTGGCCGTCGCCACGGCGGCAGGATCGGCCAACGCCGCCGAGCCGGTGACGCAGACGCTCGAACTGCCCGTGCTCACGGGCGACCTGGCCGCTCAGGTCGCGCAGTCCGCCGAAGTCACGCAGCAGGCTGCCGCTAACTACCAGCTCGAGGCCGAGCGCGACGCTGCCGCCGCGGCAGCTGCCGCCGAGGCCAAGAAGGACCTCGCCGCCGCCAAGAAGGCCGAGGCGAAGAAGAAGGCCGAGGAGGCCCGCAGGGCCGCCGCCGAGGCCGCCGCGTCCCGTTCCGAGGAGCGCAGCACCCTCTCCGCCTCGGCTTCCGCCTCCGAGTCCACTTCCACGTCGGTCTCCACTCCTGCCAGCGGCAGCGTCGGGACCGTCATCTCCTTCCTCAAGGCACAGCTGGGCGACGCGTACGTCATGGGAGCCACCGGCCCCAACGCGTGGGACTGCTCCAGCCTGGTCCAGGCCGCGTTCAAGCAGGTCGGCGTCGACCTGCCGCGCGTCTCGCAGGACCAGTCGATGGTCGGCACGGACGTGTCGCTGTCCAACCTTCAGGTCGGCGACATCCTGTACTGGGGCGGCAAGGGTTCCGCCTACCACGTGGGCGTCTACATCGGGGACGGCCAGTACCTGGACGCGGCCAACCCGTCCAAGGGCGTCGTCGTCCAGGACCTCTCCGGTTACCCGGCGTCGGGCGCGGTGCGCGTCCTCTGAGACGCGGGGACTGACCGCAAGGGCCGCAGCCGTTCGGGGCAGCGGCCCTTTCGGGCTCTCCCGGCACCCTGGGCTGCCGCCGCCGGATGCCGGTCTCGCCGCCGGACGCCGGTCTCGCCGCCGGGTGCCGGGGCCGTCTCGCCGTCGGCCAAGTCGGCGTCGTGCTGCGGCTGTTCGTCCACGACCGCCGCCCGGCGGGACGAGGTCCTCGCCCGCCGGGTCCCCGGGCAGCGCGGGCTCAGCGCCCGCGCGAGGGGGCGAAGGTCACGCCTTCGGGGCCACCTTGCTCAGGCCGTTGATGATGCGGTCCATCGCATCGCCGCCCGTCGGGTCCGTGAGGTTCGCGAGCAGCTTCAGGGTGAACTTCATCAGCATGGGGTGGGTCAGGCCGCGCTGAGCCGCGATCTTCATGACCTTCGGGTTGCCGATGAGCTTCACGAAGGCGCGGCCCAGTGTGTAGTAGCCGCCGTAGGTGTCCTTGAGGATCCGCGGGTAGCTCTGGAGAGCCAGTTCGCGTTGGCCGGGGGTGGCGCGCGCGTGGGCCTGGACGATGACGTCGGCGGCGATCTGGCCGGACTCCATGGCGTAGGCGATGCCCTCGCCGTTGAAGGGGTTGACCAGGCCGCCGGCGTCGCCGACGAGCAAGAGGCCCTTGGTGTAGTGGGGCTGGCGGTTGAAGGCCATGGGCAGGGCGGCGCCGCGGATCGGTCCCGTCATGTTGTCCGGCGTGTAGCCCCAGTCCTCCGGCATGGAGGCGCACCAGGCCTTGAGGACCTCGCGCCAGTCCAGTTCCTTGAAGGAGTCGGAGGTGTTGAGGACGCCGAGGCCGACGTTGGACGTGCCGTCGCCCATGCCGAAGATCCAGCCGTAGCCCGGCAGGAGGCGGTCCTCGCCCGGTCCGCGCCGGTCCCACAGCTCCAGCCAGGACTCCAGGTAGTCGTCCTCGTGGCGCGGCGAGGTGAAGTAGGTGCGCACCGCGACGCCCATGGGACGGTCCTCGCGGCGGTGCAGGCCCATCGCCAGGGAGAGGCGGGTGGAGTTGCCGTCGGCGGCGACCACCAGCGGGGCGTGGAAGGTGACCTCGCGCTTCTCCTCGCCCAGCTTGGCGTGGACGCCGGTGATGCGGCCGGTGCGGTCGTCGATGACCGGGGCGCCGACGTTGCAGCGCTCGTAGAGCCGGGCGCCCGCCTTCTGGGCCTGGTGGGCGAGCTGCTCGTCGAAGTCGTCGCGCTTACGGACGAGGCCGTAGTCGGGGAAGGAGGCGAGATCCGGCCAGTCCAGCTGGAGGCGGACACCGCCGCCGATGATGCGCAGCCCCTTGTTGCGGAGCCAGCCGGCCTCCTCCGAGATGTCGATGCCCATGGCGACGAGCTGTTTGACAGCGCGCGGGGTGAGGCCGTCGCCGCAGACCTTCTCGCGCGGGAACTCGGTCTTCTCGAGCAGGAGTACGTCGAGCCCGGCCTTGGCGAGGTGGTAGGCGGTCGTGGAGCCGGCCGGCCCCGCGCCGACGACGATCACGTCGGCGGTGTTTTCGGAGAGGGGCTGAGTCACGGCGGGAACTCCCCAAGTTCGGAATCTGCGTGCCGACCGGCACTGGACATGGGCAGTCTATTCAGCGACATTGATCACCGGCTGAAGGGCTGCCCCCGTGAAGCGAGTTCTCCCCGTAGTACGGCTGCGCGTCCCCACCGACGAGGACGCGGTCGCCTGGCACCGGATCTTCGACCACCCGGACGTGATGGAGTTCCACGGCGGCCGGTCGGCGGGGCTGTCCGTCTACGAGGAGCTGACCGCCCGCCAGCGCCGGCACGACGCCGAGCGCGGGTACTGCCTGTGGACGATGCTCGACGAGTCCGGCCGTGTCGTCGGCTTCACCGGCGCGCAGCCCTGGGAGCGGGACTGGGGTCCGACGGGCGAGATCGAGATCGGCTGGCGGCTCGGGCGGGAGCACTGGGGCCAGGGGTACGCCACGGCGGCGGCGCGCATGACGCTGGACCGGGTGCGGGAGGCGGGCGTGCCGAGTGTCGTGGCCATGGTCGCCGCGCGCAACGCCCGCTCCATCGCGGTCACGCAGCGGCTCGGCATGCGGCTCGCCGAGGTCTACACCGCACCGCAGTCGAAGACGGAGGGGCACTGCTACCGCCTCCACCTGTGATGCGTGACTCTGAGTAGTCGATTGTCACGGAAAGCCACCTGACGCTTCCGGACGGCACCCCCGGGCGGTTACCCTTCCAGTACCGCTGGGGGTGACATCTGTGCTCATACGGCCCAAAACACCCGAAGTGCGCGTGCCGAGACTCGTCGGCCTGATGGCCATGGACGCGCGCGAGACGGCCATGGCGCGAGGAGTGCTGCTGGCCGCGCCCGACCGGCCCGACTTCCACCGCACCGTCGTCGACTACGTCGTACGGCAGTACCCGCCGCCCGGGGTCGAGGTGCCGCGCGGCGCCGTGGTCACCGTGTGGTTCGACTTCGCCGAGGGCGAGGGCGGCGGAGGCGCGGGCGTGCGCGAGCCGCGCGTGCCCAGACCGGGCGGGGGCGGTCTGGAACGCGAACTGGACCGACCAGGGGACGCCTTCGAGGCGGTCAGCTCTTCTTGAGCCCCGCCTCGGCCAGGTCGCCCTGAAGCCCCGGTACGCGTCAGCTCTTCTTGAAGCCCCGGTGCAGGGTGACCACGCCGCCCGTCAGGTTGCGCCAGGCGACCTTCGACCAGCCGGCCTTGCGCAGGTGCTCGGCCAGGGCGGGCTGGTCGGGCCAGGCGCGGATGGACTCGGCGAGGTAGACGTACGCGTCGGGGTTCGAGGAGACGGCACGGGCGACCGGGGGCAGGGCTCGCATCAGGTACTCGGTGTAGACCGTGCGGAAGGGCGCCCAGGTCGGGTGCGAGAACTCGCAGATCACGACCCGGCCGCCGGGGCGCGTCACCCGGTGCATCTCCCGCAGGGCGGCGTCGAAGTCCTGCACGTTGCGCAGCCCGAAGGAGATCGTGACGGCGTCGAAGGTGTCGTCCTTGAACGGCAGCCTCGTCGCGTCGCCCGCGGTGAACGGCAGCCAGGTGTGTTTGCGCTTGCCGACCTGGAGCATGCCGAGGGAGAAGTCGCAGGGGACGACGTAGGCGCCGGCCTGGGCGAACGGCAGGGAGGAGGTGGCGGTGCCGGCCGCCAGGTCCAGGACCTTCTGCGCGGGGCGCGCGTCGACCGCGCGGGCGACCTCCTTGCGCCACCTGCGGTCCTGGCCGAGCGAGAGGACGTCGTTCGTCAGGTCGTACCGTTCCGCCACGTCGTCGAACATCGAGGCGACTTCGTGCGGCTGCTTGTTCAGGGAAGCGCGGGTCACCCGCCCATTGTGGCAGCCCGCGCACCACCGGCTCACGGCAGGAGTCTCGGCCGTTTCCGTGCCGCCACGTCCTCGACCCAGCCGCACAGCAGCACGAAGACGCCGATCAGCAGCCAGCCGACGGCGAACGTGAACCACTGGCTGTCCAACGGCAGGTACCTCTCGAACGCGGGCACGTCCCAGCAACGATCGATCAGCGGGACCGCCAGGATCAGCGCGATCTCGTGCCACAGGTAGATCGTGACCGCGCGCGCGTTGAAGACGGTGACGACCCGGTCGGTGCGCCGGAAGCGGGT
Organism: Streptomyces sp. NPDC002328; assembly: GCF_042890065.1. Taxonomy (NCBI): domain Bacteria; kingdom Bacillati; phylum Actinomycetota; class Actinomycetes; order Kitasatosporales; family Streptomycetaceae; genus Streptomyces; species Streptomyces sp. NPDC002328. The sequence continues at coordinate 601,423 of NZ_JBIARQ010000002.1, forward strand.
GAGCCAGGCGAAGTCGATGCGGAAGTACGCCTTCGCCCACATCAGCAGCATCACGAAGCCGGCCGACCAGAAGGCCTGCGCGAGGGGGTTCTCGTCCAGGTCGTAGGTGCCGAAGTCGGCCTGGTGGGCGAGGGCGTACCAGCCGCCGTAGGCCATCGCGGCGAGCGCGAGGAGCGTCACCAGGGCCGGCTTCGCCCGCTGGAGCACGCCGTCGCGGTGTGCGAAGCCGAGCATCCAGCAGAAGAGGTACGTCGACAGGTCCCACAGGCCGCTGCCGAACCGGTTGTCCGGGCCGGACCAGACGAAGTTCAGGACCAGGATCGGGGCGAGGGACAGGGCGAGGACGGGCATCGGGGCGAGCCGGAAGAGGCGCAGGAGGAGCGGGGAGAGCAGGACGAACCACAGGTAGGTGCGCAGATACCAGAGGATCTCCCAGGCCTGCGCGCCCCAGGCGTTGCCCGGCGGGTCGCCGAGCGGGACGACCCAGTAGACGATCTGCCGGCCCGGCATCCAGTCGTGGACCAGCATCGCCAGGACGACGAACAGACCCCAGAACCAGAACGGGGGCAGAAGCCGGCGGAACCGGCTCCGCACCACCTTGAGCGGGGGCCGCTCCAGCGACTTGGCCATCAGGGTGCCGGCGAGGCCGAACATGACGCCCATGGAGGGGAAGACCATGCCGGCCCAGGCCCAGCCGAAGGTGTGGTACGCGACGACCCTGATGAGGGCGAGGGCGCGCAGGGTGTCGAAGTAGCGGTCCCTCGGGGGCGCGGGAGGATGGGCGCCTTCGGCGTCCGCCGACCCGCTGTTCCCACCGGCGACGCCCGGCGCCGCCGGCACGTGCGCCTCCGTGGCGACACTCCCGCCCCTCCGGTGTGAGCCCACCTCAGCTCACCCCCGCCGGTGTCCCCACCTCGCCCGTCCGCTTCAGCTTCTGCCAGCGGAGCCGGCCGCCGGTGAGGGCTGTGATGCTGGAGTGGATGAGGACGAGGTACATCATCTGGCGGTAGGCCAGCTGTTGCAGCGGCATCATCAGCAGGTAGCGGTACTTCTCCCGGTCGAGACGGAAGGCGTACGCCGCGCACACCAACTGCACGCCCAGGACGGCCAGCCAGGCCAGCAGGGCCGCCTTGAAGTCGATGAAGATCATCGAGTAGACGGTGAACACGTCGATGAGCGGGGCGAAGACCGGCGTGACGATCTGGAAGAGGACCACCAGCGGCATGCCGACCCGGCCGAAGCGGCCCGAAGGCCCCTTGTCCGTGAGCGACTTGCGGTGCTTCCAGAGCGCCTGCATCGTGCCGTAGGACCAGCGGTAGCGCTGGGACCACAGCTGCTTCAGGGAGCCGGGCGCCTCGGTCCACGCCCGCGCGTGCTCCTGGTAGACGACGTTCCAGCCCGCGCGGTGCATGGCGATGGTGATGTCGGTGTCTTCGGCGAGGGTGTCCTCGCTCATGCCGCCGACCTCCAGCACCGAGTCCCGGCGGAACGCGCCGATCGCGCCGGGGATCGTGGGCATGCAGCGCAGCAGGTCGTACATCCGGCGGTCGAGGTTGAAGCCCATCACGTACTCGATGTGCTGCCAGGCGCCGATGATCGTGTCGCGGTTGCCGACCTTGGCGTTGCCGGCGACGGCGCCCACCTTGGGGTCGGCGAACGGCTGCACCAGCTGCCCCACGGTGTCGGGCTCGAAGACGGTGTCGCCGTCCATCATCACGACGATGTCGTAACGGGCGTTGCGCACACCGTTGTTGAGGGCGGCCGGCTTGCCCGCGTTCTCCTGGCGGATGACGCGGACGTTGGGGATGCCCAGCGCCTCGGCGATCTCCTTGGTGCCGTCGGTTGAGCCGTCGTCGACGACGATGATCTCGATCGGGTGCGTGCTCTGCGCCAGCGAGTGCAGGGTGTTGGCGATGCACTCCTTCTCGTTGTACGCGGGGACGATCACGCTCACCGGTCCGGTGATCTGCGGCCCCCAGCTGAAGCCGCGCTTGTTGCGGAGCCGGTAGTGGCGGCGGGCCAGGATCAGCATCATCCCGAACCGGCCGATGACGGCCACGCCGACGACCATCAGCCCGACCGAGAGCGCGGGGACGGTCCACTCGGCGAAGGCGACCGCCGCGACGAGGGCCTTGCCCTCGTAGAGGGTGAGGCCGGTGGCCTCCCGGTGGGCGGCCTGAAGCCGGTTACCGGCTCCCCCGGCCGCACCCGCCGCACCCGCCGCGCCTGCCCCGCCTGCCCCACCTGCACCACCTGCTCCGGCACCCCCGGCTCCGCCGTTCCCCCCGGCGGCGCCCTCGCCGTTCGGCGCGGTGCCCGGCTGCCCGCCCGGCGCACCGGTCCCGGCGGCAGCACCGGTACCGGCCTCAGCGCCGGTCCCAGCCGTAGCCCCGGCCCCAGCCGTAGCCCCGCTCCCGGCCTCGCTGCCGGTCCCGGCCGCAGCCCCGCTCTCGGCCCCCGACGCCGCCCCCGCCGCCGCCCCCGGCGCGGCAGACGCCTCGTCCTCCTGCATCACGCCGCTGATCGTGGTGAAGGTGTACCCAGCCGCCTTCATCTTCTCGATGTACGTCGGCAGCGCCTCGATCGTCTGGGAGCGCTCGCCGCCGGCGTCGTGGAAGAGCACCGACGCGCCCTCGCCGTCCTCCGGCGTGGCCCCCTCGATGATCTTCGTGACGCCCGGCCGCTTCCAGTCGTCGCTGTCGGTGTCGATGAAGACGCTGGTGTAGCCGTCCTCGCCGAGCCGCTGGTAGACGGGCCAGCTGTAGTTGTCGATGGCGTCGGCCTCCGAGGAGTACGGCGCGCGGAACAACGTGGTCGTGATGCCGGCCGCGCCCGCGAGCGCGAGCTGCGTCTGCTGCATCTCGCGGTCGACGCGGGCGTCGCTCTGGTAGGAGAGGTCGACGTGGGTGAACGTGTGGATGCCCACCTCGCTGCCCTGCTCGACCATGTCCTCGACGAGGCTCGGGTAGCGGGAGACCATCGAGCCGACGACGAAGAACGTGGCGGGGACGTCGTACTTCTGGAGGATCTCCAGCACCTGGGGCGTCCAGGTCGGGTTGGGACCGTCGTCGAAGGTGAGGGCGATCGTCTTGTCCGGGACGGAGACCGTGGTGGCCTGTCCGCCGCGGAAGGTGAGGATCGGGCCGCCGTCGAGGACGTCGTCGGGCACCTCGCTGGAGCTGGCCCCGGTGCGGACGCGCTGGTCGCCGCCGACCTCGGCGCGCAGATAGCCGTCGAGCAGCATCACGCTGGTGAGCGCGAGCAGGAGCAGCGCGGCGAGGATGACCCGCGGCTTCTGAAGGGCCGCGGCCTTGCCGGCCGCCCGCTCGATGCGGGAGGGGGCGCGGCGGCGACGGCGAGAGGGAGTGGTGGTCATGGGGGTGGCTGGGCTCCGGTCAGTCGGCGGTCGCGGACGCGGACGGCGAGGCCGACGGCGAGGCGGACGTGGAAGGGGAGGAAAGAGAGGGGGCGGCGGTCGGGGACGTGGAGGCCGGGGCCGAGGGCGGTGCGCCGCCCGGCAGCCCGACCTGGTCGCCCCTCCCGCCGTCCGGACGAGCGCCCCCGGGCCCCTGACCGCCCTGCCCCTGGCCGCCCTGCCCGCCCTGACCGCCTTGGCCGTTGCCGCCGAACGGCAGCAGTGAGGACGGCGTCAGCGAGGTGCCCCAGCCCATGAACGCGGCGCCGAGGACGACCGCGTAGGCGAGGCAGCCGACGCCGACGAGGAGGCCGATCCGACGCAGCAGCTTGGATCTGCGTCCGGAGTTGTCAACGAACACGGGCCCTTCGCCGGAGTCGTCGACGCGTTTGCGGCGGCGACCGCGAGTGGCGGCACGGCTTTCGATGGCAGGCTCTGAATGCATTCCCCGGATGTTAGGGAGCCTTTATGTGGCCTAAACTCTGGACTTCTTGTGAGTAGCCCATGAGATATGCCCGAACCTGTCCCTTGCCTGAGAGAAACAGCGAATACCTGCGCGATCGACCTCGGTGACGAGAGGGTCGATCGTCCCTTTTGGGCGGGCAGTAGTCCCCTTTTGCGCGATTACCTCACTGATCTGTCTGTGTGTTCACTGTTCCCGCGTGAGCTGCCCGCGTGTGAGACATTTCCATTTCGGAAACGGCTTTTGTTTCCCTGCTGAGACAGAAATCACGAGAGCGGGTGCATGCGCAATGAGGAGTCTCCTGAAGCCGGTGGCCGGGCTAAGCTGCCTGTTCGCCCTGGCCACGGCGGGCTGCTCCGCGGGGTCCGGCGACACGTCGGACGCGGCGCGCGCCGCCCCGTCGACCACCGCCCCCGCGGGAGGCGGCAGCGCCTCCCCGTCACCGAGCGCCAGTCCCGGTGCGAGCGCCGACGCCGGTGCGGCGGCCGGTACGGCGTACGCGCCCTATGTCAACGCCACGACGGCATCCGCCAACGACGCGGCCGGTTCCCCGACGACGTACAACCTGGCCTTCGTCATCTCGGACGGCGTCGGCTGCACGCCGAAGTGGAGCGGGACGCACGCGATCGACGACACGTCCGTCGCCTCCCGCGTCTCCGCGCTGACGAAGTCGGGCGCCTCGGTCCGCGTCTCCTTCGGCGGGGCCTCCGGGAAGGAGCTGGCGGCGACCTGCGGCAGCGCGGCGGCGCTGGCCGAGGCGTACGGCGCGGCGCTCGACGCGGCCGGCTCCGCGCGGGCCGACTTCGACATCGAGGGCGACGACATCGGCGACGCCGACTCGGTCGCCCTGCGCTCCCAGGCGATCGCCCTGTTGCAGAAGGAGCGGACGGACCTCGAAGTCTCCTTCACGCTCCCGGTGATGCCCTCCGGGCTGGACGCCGACAGCCTCGCGCTGCTCGACTCGGCGAACAAGTACGACGTCCAGGTCTCCACCGTCAACATCATGACGATGAACTACGGCGAGTCGTACACCGGCGACATGGGCGGCTACGCGATCGCCGCGGCCACGGCGGCGCACACCCAGCTGAAGAAGACCTTCGGCACGACGGACGCCGCCGCCTGGAAGGGCATGGCGCTCACCTCGATGATCGGCGTCAACGACGTCGACGGCGAGACGTTCACGCTCGCGGACGCCGCGCAGGTGCGGACGTTCGCCGAGGGGAAGGGCGTCGCCTGGGTGTCGATGTGGTCGACCTTCCGCGACCAGCAGTGCGCGGACGATTCCTCTGCGGGCGACGCGTTGACCACCTGTAGCGGGGTCGAGCAGGAGGACGGGGCGTTCGCGGAAGCGTTCTCGCAATAGGACTCGGTGGGTTCGGTGTCCGCCGACTGCGGATCCTCGCCGGCTGGTCGCGCAGTTCCCCGCGCCTCGGCAGGCGCTCAGCGCCGCCGGTACACCAGGCGTCCCTCGACGACCGTCGCCACGCACGTCCCGGCGCCGCGTTCGGCGAGGGCGGCCTCGTCCGGGACGTCGAAGACGGCGAACCGGGCGGCCGAGCCGCGCTCGCGCGGCGCCGCGAACTCCACCGGCAGGCCGCAGGCGTACGGGTCGAGCGAGGGCGCCCCGCCGGGACGCCCGAGCCGCCCCATGGTCCCCAGCCCGGTGCGGCGTACGGCGTCCCGCACCGCGCGGTTGCGCAGTTCCTCGCAGGCCGCCGCGACCGTGCCGTGGGCCAGCATGCGCTGCACCCCGCGGCGGGCGCTCGCACCCCAGCGGGCGTCGTCCATGGTCAGCATCGAGAGCGCGTCCCCGAACAGCGGCTCGGCGCCCAGCTCGTCGGCCTCGCGCGGATCCGGGTGGTAGGCCTCCTCCAGCAGCTCGTTGCCGCTCAGGTTGACGAGCCCCGGGGTGAGGATGCCGGGCCACTGGCGCACCCGGGCCCGCGGGCGGTCGGCGGCGAGCTTCTCCAGCGGGCCGGCCTCGGCGATCCACGCGCCCTCGACGACGAGCGCATGGCCCCTGGAGTCCGCGTGGATCGTGAGCACGGTGCGGCTAGTTGGGCGCGAGGATCTTCAGCTCGGGGTGCGCCGTGCCGCCCGAGATCGCCGTCGAGGAGATGTGGGAGACGACCCGCTCGTCGACGGGGTCGCTCGCCGGGTCGTCGTGGACGAGCAAGTGCTCGTACGTCGTGGCGCGTTGCGCCGGGACGCGGCCCGCCTTGCGGATCAGGTCGATGATCTCCAGGCGGTTGGAGCGGTGCTTGGCGCCGGCCGAGGAGACGACGTTCTCCTCCAGCATGATGGAGCCGAGGTCGTCCGCGCCGTAGTGCAGGGAGAGTTGGCCGACCTCCTTGCCCGTCGTCAGCCAAGAGCCCTGGATGTGGCGGACGTTGTCGAGGAACAGGCGGGCGATGGCGATCATCCGCAGGTACTCGAAGAGGGTCGTCTGGGTGCGGCCCTTCAGGTGGTTGTTCTCGGGCTGGTAGGTGTACGGGATGAAGGCGCGGAAGCCGCCCGTCCGGTCCTGTACGTCACGGATCATCCGCAGGTGCTCGATGCGCTCGGCGTTGGTCTCGCCGGTGCCCATCAGCATGGTGGAGGTGGACTCCACCCCCAGGTTGTGCGCGATCTCCATGATCTCCAGCCAGCGCTCGCCGGACTCCTTCAGCGGAGCGATGGCCTTGCGCGGGCGCGCGGGCAGCAGTTCGGCGCCGGCTCCGGCGAAGGAGTCGAGGCCGGCCGTGTGGATGCGCTGGATGGCCTCGTCGACGGACACCTTCGAGATCCGCGCCATGTGCTCGACCTCGCTCGCCCCCAGGCTGTGGATGACGAGCTGCGGGAAGGCCTCCTTGATGGCGGAGAAGTGCTTCTCGTAGTACTCGACGCCGTAGTCCGGGTGGTGGCCGCCCTGGAACATGATCTGGGTGCCGCCCAGTTCCACGGTCTCGGCGCAGCGGCGCAGGATGTCTTCCAGGTCGCGGGTCCAGCCCTTGGCCTTGTCCTTCGGGGCCGCGTAGAAGGCGCAGAAACGGCACGCCGTGACGCACACGTTCGTGTAGTTGATGTTCCGCTCGATGATGTACGTCGCGATGTGCTCGGTCCCGGCGTACAGACGTCGGCGTACGGCGTCGGCGGCGGAGCCCAGCGCGTGGAGCGGCGCGTCGCGGTAGAGGACGAGCGCCTCCTCGGGCGTGATCCGTCCGCCCGCGGCGGCACGTTCGAGGACGGCTGTGACATCAACTGAGGTGAGGTCGGCCTGCTCGGTCACCGGAACGTCCCTTTCGTCAAGGGGTGTGGACGGACCAAGCCAGCCTACGCCAGCCCTTTCTCCGGGCTCACCTCAGGCCGCGTACGCGCCGAAGAGCAGCCCCACGAACGCGCCCGCGATGAGGAACGGCCCGAACGGGATCGCCGTCTTGCGGTCGGCCTTGCGCGCGGCGAGGAGCGCGCCGCCGTACAGCGCGCCGAGCAGGAAACCGGCGAAGGTGCCCAGCATGACCGTGGCCCAGCCGTACCAGCCGAGGACGGCGCCCGCGCCGAGCGCCAGCTTCACGTCGCCGAAGCCCATGCCGCCCGGGTTGATGAGGTGCAGCACGAGATAGGCGGCGCTGAGCGTGAGGGACGCCACGAGGGCTCTCGTCCAGTCGCCGGCGTGCTCGGGCAGCAGCGCGGCCACGCCGAGCAGGGCGAGGGCGGCCGCCGCGAACGGCAGGGTGAGCGGGTCGGGCAGCCGCCGCACCCGCAGGTCCACGACGGCGAGCAGCACCCCGACGGGCGCGAGCAGCAGCCAGACGGCCAGCTCGGGGCGGGCGCCGGTGGCGAGGGCGAGGACGGCGCAGAGGGGGGCGGTGACGGCGGCGAGGAGGGGGGCGCCAAGGCCGTAGGGGATCCCTCGCCTGGGTACGGCCGTACGGGCGTCGGCGTCGGCGCTGGACTCGGTGCCGGCGTCTGCGTCGGTGCCGGCGTCTGCGTCGGTGCCGGCGTCTGCGTCTGCGTCTGCGTCTGCGTCGCTGCCGGCTCTCGCGTCTTCGGCGCAGGTCCGGCAGCGCGCGGGGCCGATCCAGCCGTGGAGCGGGTGCCCCTGGGGACAGGAGTCGTGCCAGCCCGGCACGGGCGGATCCCCGAACTCCGCTTCCGGCGAGGCCCCCTCGGCCTCCGCCTCCGACGCCTCCGCGTCCGGCTGCTCCCCCGCCCCCTCCCCCCGTTCCGGCAACGCCACCGAGAACCGGTACACGGCACGCGGCAGCAGCGCACCCGCCGCCGCGCCCCATGCCGCCGCGACCGCGAGCAGCACGACGGCGTGGAGCGTGGTGAGCCCGGTCATCCCGCGGCCGGGGCGGCGTCGCGCCAGGCGGGGTGCAGTTCGTCCAGGAGGGCCTCGGTGCGGGGAGGCAGGCCGCGGACGCCGCCCCGGGTGACGAGGTCGGCGGCGAGGGCGGTGAGGCGGGCCGGGTCGCCGGTCGCGTGGGTGGCGCGCAGGAGTTCGTTCCACAGGCGCTCGTCGGCGGGAGCCGTCCGCAGGGCCGCGTTCAGCGCCTCGATCGCCTTCTCCGCGCGGTCCTTCTCCAGGTGGAACGCGGACAGGGCGAGCCCGATGTCGGCGACCAGCAGCGGGAGTTGGGCGTCGACGATCTCGTGGGTGAGCCAGCGGTAGCGGCCCTCGGGCCGGTCGGCGAGCAGCGGCCCGCGCACCAGCACCAGCGCGTCGGTGAGCAGCCGTCCGCGGACGGCACGGCTGTCGACGCCCTTGCCCTGGGTGGCCTCGTGGTAGAGCGAGCGCAGGACGTCCAGGTCGGAGACGACCGACTTGGCGAGGACGAGACGGCCGCGCGCGTCGGCGCCGAGGCGGGCGGTGCCGTCCGGGTCGGCGCCCAGCCAGGCGCGCAGGCGTTCGATGAGCGCGTCGCGGACGTCGTCCGTCACGCCGCGCGGCCACAGCGCGGAGGTGAGCACGCGCGGGTGCACGCCCTCGCGGTGCAGGAGCAGCAGCGCCAGCGCCTCGTGCAGCAGCACGCTGCGGTCGCCGTCCGGCGCGTCCAGGCCGATGATCTCGTACGGGCCGACGAGCCGCGCGTACACCGCGGGCCGTCCCTGTTCGCTGATGTCGACGAGGAACGGCGGGGCGGGGGCCGGTCCGTCCGGTCCGCGCTCGGGATCGGCCTCGACGAACAGCTCGACGACGGCGCGCTGTTGGGCGGCGGGCAGCAGCTGGGCGTCCAACTCCAGCCCGAGGAGCGGCGCGAGGAGCCTGCCGTCGCTCGTGACCTCCATCTCCCAGGCGGCGCCCGGCAGATCACCGCTCTCGGTGCCGACGAGGTATCCGATGCCCAACCGGCTGGCGTCGGCGGCGAGTTCGGCGAGCTTGACGGCGTCCTCGGCGGAGGGCGCGGCGGCGAGCAGGACGAGGTGCGGGGCCCAACGGGTGTGCTGGGCGGGCCCGGTGCGGCCGGTGAGCACGGAGTCCTGTCCGGCGGCGCCGAGCGCGCCCCGCCGCTGCCGGGTCTCGGCGGCCATGGTCTCGACGAGGGCGTCCACGTCGTCCAGGTGCCGGATGCGGTTGGGAGCGAGCGGGGTGAGGTCCTCGCCGAAGCCGACGAGGGTGATGGTCATGCGGTCCGACCAGCCGTTGGTGGCGAGTTCGGCGGCGACGGACGCGAAGACGGCGGCGCGGTCGGCCTCGCGCCCGCTGAGCGAGACGATGCCGGGCACGGCCTCCAGGTTGAGCAGCAGGCGGGAGTAGTCCATGGTGCCGAGGCTGACGAGGCCGGGGTACGGGGCGGCGGTGTCGACGTCCTCGTACCGCTCGGCGTCGGAGCGGGACAGCACCCAGAACGTCTGGTCCTGCCCGAGCTGCCACGGCGTCGGCGGCTTGCCGGACGGCTGGGCGAGCTGGAGGTGCAGATCGCCGCCGGTCATCCAGACGGCGTAGACGACGGGCAGGGCGCGCGACTCGGCGGCGAGGGACGCGGCGAGGCCGCGCAGCGACCGGTCGAGCAGCCGTACGCCCTCGGGGTCGGCGCCGACGAGCAGCGCGTCCTGGACGTCCTGGGCGTCGCCGGTCGGCGTGGGCGGCTCCATGCCGCGCCGCCCGGCGACGGCGCCGAGCGCCGACTGCCACAGCAGCTGACGGCGGCGGCGGCCGAGGGCGCCGAGGAGGCCGGCGGCGAGGAGGGGCGCGGTGACGAGGGCCTCGGGGAGGCCGAAGGCGACGCCGGGGTCGGAGTGCGCGCCGGCGGCCGGGGCGGCGTGCCGCTGGCCGGGCAGGGAGGTGTGCCCCGCGCTTCCGCCGCCGGCGGCGCCGCGGGAGGTGTCGGTCTGCACGAGCCCGCTGCTGCCCCCTTGCCCGGCGTCCGCGCCCCGCGCCTGCTCTCCACCACTTGTTCCGGCACTGGTGCCGGTCCGCGCGTACTCGTCCATCTGCCGCTCGACGTCCGCGGAGACCTTGCCGGCCCGGTCGGGCAGCTCGACGAGGTCGCCGCCGCGGGCGTCACCGGGCATCTCCATGATCCAGCCGGGCCGGATCAGGCTCGCCTCGGACAGCCGGGAGCCGTCCGGCTGCACCCGGTCCTTGTTGAGCGCATAGATCTCCTTGTACCGGCGTCCGTCGCCGAGGTGGCGCTCGGCGATCTCCCAGAGGGAGTCGTGGTGGCGGCCCTCGGGCGGCTGGATCCGGTAGTACTTCGTCTCGCCGTGCATCATGGCCGCGCTGCCGTCGTCGGCCTGTGCGGCGGCGTTCGAGGCCTGCGCGGCGAGCGCGCTCGCGGCGGATTGCTCCTGCTGCTGCGCGAGGAACGCGCCGGGAGTCTGCTGGGCCGCGGCGACGGTCCCCCGCTGGTTGCCCTCCAGGCCGTGCCCGAGCTGCGAGAGCCCCGGCGTGAGGCTGGCGGCGGTGGCGCCGACGAACAGCAGGGCGGCGACGAGCTGCCGCGCGAGCAGCTGGCTCGGGCCCGTGCCGGGCACCCGCCCCGGCACGCCCACCCCCGACGCGGCGGCCTTCACCTCGACCAGCACGCACGCGGTGAACTGCGCCCAGGCCAGCCAGACGACGACGGTCAGGATGTTCAGGAACGTCCTGACGGTGATCTCCTGCTGGAGCCAGTCGAGCGAGGGCGCACCGTCCGGCAACGGCCACCCGACGAGCACGGCCAGCGCCCCCGGCACCCCGGCGACCAGCACGAGCAACGCGACGAAGGCGAGGAACGCCTTGACGAAGTCCCCGGCCGTACGCCGCCGCACCCGCACCGGCTGCGGCGTCCGATTACGCGGCCCCACCGGACCCCCCGCCGAGCCACCGGCCCCCGCGGAACCGGCGGACCCCGCAGAGCCCGTAGAGCCCGTAGAGCTTCCCGTCGAGCCTGAAGTCCTGCGTCGCGCCATGGCGGGTGTCCTGCGTCCTGTGTGAGAGGGGATGCGTTGAGCCTACAGAGATCTTATGGACTGACACGGCCGCCGGTGCCCGCCGAGCACAAGCCGAGCACAAGTGGAGCCCCACGCCCGCCCGTTTCGCCGCTTTCCCCTCGTATGCCCGAGTCGCCGACGCTCTCGCCACGCCCCGGCGACACCCCGATGCGCTAGGTTCACCCGAGGCTCAGGAGTCGATCGTTGCCGGCGCTACGGAGGGGGCCAGGTGACACACAGGCCGACCGACTGGTACATGCTCGACCTGGACAAGGACCCGACACCCGGCGACCCGCACCGCGTCAGACAACTCGCGCCGGCGCACTTTGCCCCCCTCGCCGACTGACGTCGCCTCCGGAGCACGACGATGGTTCTCAGGCTCGCGATCCACCGGGACTTCCTCCCCCGGCATCTCCAGGACGACCCGGCCGTCGAGCTCGGGCAGCTCGGACAGTCGATGGCCGCCGATCCCCTTCCCGACAGTGCGCGCATTTCCGCCTACCTGGCGTCGGGGCACGAATTGTTCTCCGCCATGGGCGCTCGGCGGGACGTCGTCACGAGGGAGAAGCTGATCCTCGGCGCCGACTCCCTCCGTACCGACGGGACGTGGCTGTGGCGAGAGGATCTGCGCCACTACTTCGACCGCTACCACGTCCTGCTCCCGGACGACTTCGTCGCCCTGGTCCGCGAACGCCGTTACGCGGTCCCCTCGATCTCGCCGGAGGACCTGCGGCAGCTGTCCGAGGAACGCCGTGCGATCCTCTCCGCGCCGAAGCCCGGGTAACCCTTTCGAGCGGACTTGACCGCCATGCTCCGCAAGGACAGCAGGAGCATGACGAACCCCCTTCATCCCACCAGGTTCTCCGCCACCGAGCGGCCGTGGACGGTTACGTCGTCGTTGAAGAACATGCCGGTGAAGACCGGTTCGTAGGTGAGTTGGACCTCGACCTCCACCTGGTCGGCGTCCGCTGCCACGCAGTGGGTGGCAGCGATGTCCGGGCCGGACAGGTCCATTTCGCGGGCGAAGGCCTTCACTCGGGTGTCGCAGTTCTGGAAGTTGATGGGGGCGGCGCCGCCCTCGTTGCCGTAGAGGGCCTCCCGGTCGATGTCCTGGGCGGCGAAGCGGGCGGCCTGTTCCGCGATGTCGGCCGCGCGTTCCCGCTTGGAGATCGACAGGCCGCCGTCGATGACGAAGGCGGAGAGGGAGAGGAAGACCAGGGCGAAGATGATGACGGCGCCGGCGCCCGAGCCGCGGTCGTCGCGGCATCGGCTCGTCCACCATCCATTGGCGCGCGACGGGCGTGTGGTCGACGGTTCGTTCGCCCGTGAGGGACCCGCGGTCGGCCGCCGGCGTGTTCGTCGCTTTGGCTGCGCCGTGTTCACGCCGTCCTCCGGAACGGGTCCAACGGGGAGCTGAAACTCGCCGAGAGGGTGGTCGGGATGTCCAGGCCGAGCATCGACAGGCCCCGGACCTCGCAGCTCACCTCGACCGTGAAGATGGTGTCGGGTTCGAAGCCCTGGCTGGTCTGAATCACGGAGACCGGGCCGGAGCAGACGTCCTCCAGGTCGGCCTGGGCCGCCTTGCGCGCCTCGGCCATCGCCGTCGGGCGGTCCTTCTGGATCGAGCCCGCGCGCGCCGCGTCCCGGGCCGCGCCGTCGATCGCGCCCCGCCCGTCCACGAGTTGGCCGAAGGCGACCAGGACCAGGATGAACATGATCATCACGGGGGCGAGGATCACCACCTCCACGGTGGACAGACCGCGATCCCCACCGCCGACCCGGCGACGCGCTGCGGCGGCAGCGGCCATCTCAGTTCCCTCCCTCGGGCACGAACCGCTCGACCGGCCCCATCGACCGCGCGTGCACCGTCAGATCCAGCCCCGGGAACACCGACGGCACCCGCGCCGTGATCTCCACGCCCACCGTGCCCTGTTCGGGCTGGAGCAGAGTCACGTCCGGCGACAGCACCAACTGCGGGCCCAGTTGCCGGATATAGGAGTCGACGACGTCCTCCGCCTCGCCCCGCCAGGTGCCCGGACTCGCGTCGGCCGTGGCACGGGCCTTGCGGGCCCCGGCCTGGGCGGCCGCCTGGGCCACGTGGTCGGCGAAGAAGTACAGCGCGAACTGCACCGTAGCGAAGATCATGAAGAAGAGGACGGGGGTGAGGAAGACGAACTCGATCGCGGTCATGCCGGAGTCGCCGCGGGCGACCGCGCCCTCTCGCGCGGCCCTCACCCTGCGGCGCAGCCATCTGCCCGTGTGCGCACCCGCACCGGAACAACCTCGCGCACCCACGTGCAACCCCGTTACCCCGTAAGACCGTTCACCGCGTGCCCGCGTCCGTCCCGTCAGCAGGTCTTGCTCGCGCCGGCGCCCTCGATGCAGTCGCCGACCTTCTCGGCGCCGTCGCTCAGCGCCTGGTTGATGATGGCGGCCACGACGCCGACGATCGCCACGACGACCGCGGAGATGATGACCCACTCGACCGCGGACGCGCCGCGGTCCAGTTCCCCGGAGCGGGCGCGCTCGACGCGTCCGCGCAGGAAGGTGACGAGGAAGTCCATCGCCGGGATACCGGTGTGGAAGTTCCGTCCGTTCATTGTGCGTTGTCCTTTCAGAGCGGTTCTCGGACCGGTTCGACCAGTGGTCACGGCAGCTTCAGACCTGGAACACCCGCATCGCCGCGGGAAAGATCAGGAACACCAGGAACCCGGCGCACAGCAGCAGTTGCGCCACGAGCATCGACTGCGACTTCTCGCCCGCGCTGCCCTCGATCTCGGCGAGCTCGCGGTGCCGCATGGTCTCCGCGCGGGAGGCGAGCGATTCGCGGACCTTCGCGCCGTCGTCCGCGACCAGGGCCAGCGAGGCCGACAGATCCTTCAGTTCCTCCACGCCCAGCTCCTCCCCCAACGCCCCCAGCGCCTGCCACTGGCTGACGCCGGTGATACGGGCGTCGGCGAGGGCGTTGCGGATGCGCTGGGTGGCCCAGCCGTCGGAGACCTCCGCCGCCGCCATCAACGCCTCCGGCAGACCCCGCCCCCCGGCCAGGTTCATCGACACCAGGTCGAGGTACGCGCCGATCACCCGCCGCAGGTCACGGCGCTTCTGGCTCGCGTCCCGCCGCACCTCCAGGTCGGGCAGGAAGAAAAAGAGCACCGCGCAGAGCAGGGCCAGCCAGACCGGCACGACCGGGCTGTCGCCGATGCCCATCGTCCACCCGACCGCGAACAGCAGCGGACCGAAGAACAGACCGGCGACGCCCAGCAGCGCCTTCGTGGCCAGGAAACTCTCCCAGCCGCGCTCCAGCACGTTGAGGTCCGCGCGCAACGAGCGCTGTTCCCAGCCCTGTTGGAGGTACAGGTCGGCGACCTTGCGGCCGACCTCCGCGCGCAGCGAGCCGAACCGGCCGCCCGCCTGGGGCTGCCGCGCCGACTCGTACGCCGCCCCGCGCGCCCGCATCGCGTCGATCCGCGCGACCTGCGCGACCGCGCTGCGCTTCGACGGCATCAGGGCGCGGACCAGGGCGTAGACGCCCAGGCCGAGGACGACGCCGACGGCGATCGGTGCGGTGAGGTTCACCGTCGTACCCCCTCGTCGTGGGTGGGAAGCTGCGCCTGCCCGGGCGCGGACGACGCCGGCGGGGCTGTCGGTGCCCCTGCCGCCGTCGAAGCCGCCGTACGGGGTCGTACGAACCGCACCGACGACTCGTCGCGGACGAGGAAGCGTTCGGGCGTCTCGATGGTGGACAGCTTGCGCAGCCACCAGAAGCCGAGCCCGAACAGGCCGCAGACGCAGGCGAGGACGAGCTGCCCGACCGCCGTGCCGTAGGGCTCGACGAACTCCCGGTTGAAGATGGACAGTCCGAGGACGAACGCGATCGACACCGCGACCACGATCTGCACCGAACGGCGGGTCGACGCGCGCTGCGCCATCACGCGCTGCCGCATGTCGACCTCCTCGCGCGCCGACTTGGCGAGCGCGCCGAGGACTTGGCGCAGACCAGGGCCGCGCAGCCGCGCGTTGAGGATCAGCGCGGCGACGATGATGTCCGCCGACGCGTCGTCGATCTCGTCGGCGAGGATCTGGAGCGCGTCGGGCAGGGGCGTGCGGGCGCGCAGGCGGTCGACGAGGGCGTCGAGGTGCGGGCGCAGGACGGGCGCGGCGGCGCGCGCGGACGCGGGGATGGCCTGCTCCAGGCCGACCGCGCCGGCGATGGTGTCGCGCAGCGACTCCGTCCAAGAGGCCAGCGCCTCCACCCGCTTCATCGCGACCCGTTCCTCGGCGGCGCCGCCGAAGAGGCGGTCCCAGAAGAAGACGAGCACGGCGGCCGCGAGCCCGGCCACCGCCCAGCGGGTGAGCAGCAGCACGACGAGTCCGGCGATCGCGGCGATCGAGCCGCGCTGCCCGGCGAACCGGAGCAGCTCGTTCACGCGCCGGCTGGCCTTCTGCTTCTCGTGCTCGGGCTTGACGGGCAGCCCGCGGACGGCGACCAGGAGCAGCGCGAGGCCGCCGCCGACGGCGAGGCCGCAGCCGAGGGCGTACAGGACGGTCGTGGAGAAGAGGCCGCCCATCGATCCGAGCGAGTCGAGCGCGGCGAGGCTGTTCGTGGCCGGGGCGGGGCCGGTGGCGGCGAGGGCGCTCGCGTTCGCGGCGAGTGAGTTCGTGCTCGCGGCGAGTGAGTTCGTGCTCGCGGCCAGTGCGCTCGCGTCCGCGTTCGCGGCGAGTCCGTTCGTGCCCCCGGCAAGCGCATGCGTGCTCGCGGCCAGTGCGTTCATGCTCATGACGTCACCTCACCCCCACGTCGCCGCGGGCCGGTAGCCGTACGCGATCAGGTCGTCCAGGCAGGAGATGGGCGCGTGCGGGACGATCCGGCCGTCGGGCGTCTCGGCGAACACCTCGCTGGACAGGACGCGTCCGTCGACGCCGTTGACCTCGCGGACGGAGGTCACCATGCGCTGGAGACGGCCGCCCGTCTCGTAGTCGTTGCGCCGCTGGATGAAGACGACGAAGTTCACCGCGCCCGCTATCAGCATCTGGCTGGCCTCGATGGGCAGCCGTTCCGTCGCCTGGAGCGCGTAGGTGGAGATGCGGTTGAAGACCTCGCTGGAGCTGTTGGCGTGGATCGTGGACAGCGAGCCGTCGTTGCCCTGCGACATCGCGTTGAGCATGGTGACGATCTCGTCGCCGAGGACCTCGCCGACGATGACCCGGGAGGGGTTCATGCGCAGGGAACGGCGTACGAGTTCGGCCATGCTGATGGCGCCCTGCCCCTCGGAGTTGGGCAGCCTTTCCTCGAACGCGACCACGTTGGGGTGGAGTTCGGGAAAGGTGTCGAGCCCGAGCTCCAACGCCCGCTCTACGGTGATGAGTCGCTCGTGCGGCGGGATCTCGTTGGCGAAGGCCCGCAGCAGCGTCGTCTTGCCGGCGTTGGTGGCCCCCGCGATCATGATGTTCTTGCGGGCGCGGACCGCGCAGGCGACGAAGTGGCCCAACTCCGGGGTGAGCGTGCCGTTTCCGACTAGGTCGGAGATGAACACCTTGCCCATGCGGGCGCGACGGATGGACAGCGCCGGACGCCGGGCCACGTCCATCACGGCCGACAGACGCGAACCGTCCGGCAGCCGCAGGTCGAGTTGGGGGTTCGCGGAGTCGAAGGGCCGGGACGACAGACCGCTGTAGGCGCCCAACACCTGGATCAGCTCGATGAGTTCCTCGTCGGTCTCCGCGACCGGCTCGCCGCGCACCTCGCGTCCGTCGGCGTAACCGACGAAGACCTGGTCGCAGCCGTTGATGTCGATGTTCTCGACCTGCGGGTCGTCCAGCAGCGGCTGGAGCCGGCCGACGCCGAAGAGCGCGGCGTGCACGGCGGCCGCGTACTGCTCCTCCGTCTCGGCGTCCGGCGGCGTACGGCCCGCGTTGATCTCCGTGCGGGCGTACTCCTCCAGGATCTGGGCTATGACGGCGCGGGCGTACTGCCGCTCGTCCTCGGTGGACATCGGGGTGACGCCGGAGGCCTGGTCGAGGCGGCGCTGCTCGGCGATGCGGTCGCCGGCGTCCTGCCGGAACCGCTTGACCAACTGATGGTCGACCGCCGTCACCGCCCGGCCCCCGCCTGGCCCTGATGCGTCTGATGCGTCTGATGCTGCTGAGGGGTCTGGTGCGGCTGATGCGTCTGGTGTGCTTGATGCGCCTGGTGTGTCTGGTGCGCCTGTGCGGGCATGCTCCAGGCCGCGCCGTACTGCTGGTGGAGGTCGGCGACGACCTTGCGGGCCGAGCGGACCAGCAGCGACCTGTCGAGCCGACCGCGCTTGCGACCCGCCAACTGGTCGGCGCCGGTGGGGTCGTCGGCGAGGGTGCCGACGACGCGGGCGCCGGTCTGGGCGTGCACCAGCATGTCGTTGACCTGCGCCGAGATCTTGCCCGCGTGCCCGGGGTCGACGACCAGCAGCACGCCGATCAGCGGGGTGGCGAGGCTCGCCGCGCCGCGCGGCCCGCCGTGCAGCCGGGCCGACAGGGCAGCGGCGCGGTCGCGCACGCGGGCGATCGCCTCCGGCTCGGTGCGCGAGACGAGGAGGACGAGGGCGGCGTGCGGGAACAGCTCCACGGCCGGGGTCTCGCCGCTGACGCGCCCGCAGTCGGCGATGACGTCGGCGGGCGCCTGCGGGGAGTCGCCGAGCGCGGCGAAGGCATGCCCGAGGGTGGGCCACAGCCCGGCGAGACCGGCCGCCTGCTCGGCGACCCCGAGCCCGACCAGCACCTCGAGACCACCGCTCAACGGCTGTACGTGGTCCCAGAGTTGGTCCGGCACGAGACCGCGGCGGGCGGTCGCGGCGATGGACAGCATCCCGGTGTTCGGGTTGAGCGGCCCGCCGTGGGCGGCGGCACTGCGGTAGACGAGGTCCCCGCCGGCCGGATCCGTCTCGGCGAGCAGCGCCCGCCGCGGCCAGACCGCTGCGAGCGCGACGGCCGTGGTGGTGACGCCGGGGGACCCTTTGTCGGCGGCGAGAGCGATGAGCGCCATGGTGAGGGGGGCCGCCTTCTAGTTGCCGGAACCGGAGCTGGCACCGGTGCCGGAACCGGAGTCCGTGCCGGAACCGGAGTCGGTACCGGAGCTGGCACCGGTGCCGGAACCCGAATCGGTGTTGCCGGTGCCGGAGTCGGTGCCGGTACTGGAGTTGGTCCCGGCCCCGGCTCCGGCTCCGGTTCCGGCGACGCGCACGATCGCGGCAGCACCGGCGGAGGCGGCCCGGGCCACGGCGGCGGCCTCGTCCTGGCCGACGAGGAGGGTGAGGCTGAGGTTGCCGGTGGTGACGGTCGAGTCACCCTCGTCGGACTTGTTGCTGACCTTGGCGCCGGCGACGAGGAGCGAACCGGCGGAGGAGGACGGGGACGAGGAACCCGACTTGCCCGTACCGGAGGTGCCGTCGACGTTGTAGACGTTCACCACGTCGCCGGGCTTGATGTCGGACGGGTACTGCCCCTCCTTGAGAGCGACGCCGACGGCGGCCTTGCCGGCGGGGATGTCCTCGCTCGGGGCGAACATCTCGCCGACCAGGACCGACCCCGTGTAGATGGTGGACTTGGCCTTGAGCTTCTTGAGCGGGTCCAGCTGCTCACTGCGGACGTAGTTGATGCCGCTGTCGGCGGAGACCATCACGGACGTCACGTCGGAGTCCTGGACCGACGTCCCGGCCTCGACGTCCTTGACGACCTTGATGACCTCGATCCGGTCACCGACCCGCAGCACCAGCATCGTCGCGCCGAGCGCGCCCACCAGGATGAGCAGCACCGCGAGAGCGGCCAGCGCCGGCTTGCGCTCGCGCGGCGGCGTGGGAAGCCGGTCGCCGACCGGCGGCTGAGCCGGACCCGCGGAACGCCCCGCGCCCGCCCCCGTACGCTCCTGGATCTTCACGCAACCGCTCCCCGTACACCCAGAAAACCGTCTGTCACATACTCTGCATTCGCTGCAAATGCGGACACTCCCAGAGGACTTCGCACATCAGGCGAGTGCGCCGAGGTCTTCGGCGACCGGCCCGCCAAGGCCGGGGCGAGTGTCAAGCGTTCGCACGGTATCAGCCGTACATAAGCCCCTCAAGGCGCGTCCGACCCCTCACAGCACACCATGTACGAGGCTGTCCGGCTGCAACTGTCATGCCCCGCACCTGGGTTGATCGCAGGGGACGGACCGGGTGCGGCCCGGTGTGCGGAAGTGAATCTTTGCCGGAAGGCGTGACGCCCGGCTCCCGGGCCGGTTTCGCGGCAGCGAAGCCGTCCGTAGAGTCCGCCGGGGACAGCACGGACGGGACAGGAACAACAAGCTCCTCCCGTACACAGCCCCGACCGAGCCGTCACCGACATATCTGCGGATGGTGGCGCGCTGCGAGCTCCGCAGCCTGGTACGGCTCTCAGAGGCCCACGAGCCGACCGCCGCCCTCTTCGACGCCACCGCCCGGGCCCGCTTCCTCGACTGCCTCGACACGGCGCTCGCGCTCGTCGACGGCGACGTCACCCGGATCGACAGCGCCGACACGTCACCCGATCCGGCGACCCTCCTCACCATCACCCTCCTCGCCCGCGCGGGCCGCGCCGCCATGGAGGGCCGCATCGAGGACCTGTGCTGCGGCGTCAACCCCCTCCACGGCCCGGGACCACCCGCCACCACGTACGCGTCGCCCCTCCAGCCGGAGCAGAAGGCCCCGCCCGACGCATGCTGGGAGTCTGCGCCCCCTGCCAGGACACGGCCATCGCAGAGCCCCGCACGATTCCGACGCTGCTGCTGCGGCTGCCGGGGAGCGAGACGCCGTACTACGACACGGAGGGGCCACTGGCCGCTGCGCCACGAGGGATCTCTCGGCTGATCGCCGGCACGAGGGAGAGCGCGAACGTCGGGTGAGGTGGGGCAGAGCTCGGAAGCAGGGGAAGCGGGGGCAGGGCTCACGCGTACGACGGCGATCGCGCTCGCGAAGCGGGTGGCGGCCTCGGCTTCCGTCACGGCTTCCGACATTCCCGCCGCTCCCTCCGCGCAGGAAGGCGCGGTCATCGGGCCCGGCCGCAGGGCTCGGACCCGACCAGGCCGCCGAATCCACCATTTTGCGGTAACTGATGCCCGGCCTCCGCTCCGACGCGACAGACCCAATCTGGCGAACCGCAACCCCCACCGATAGCGTCAGTGCTCTTGATTGCCTTGCTGTCTTACGGGGAGTCCACTGTGAAGCGCCGCTCTTTGCCCGTTGCTCTCGCGCTCACCGCGACAACGGCCCTGCTGTTGACCGCGTGTGGGGGCGGGGACGACGACTCGGCCGGGAAAGACAAGATCGCGGGGGCAGACACGGGGTCCGGTTCGGCGTCGGCTCCAGCCGGCACGTCCGCC
The DNA here is from genome assembly GCF_042890065.1 of Streptomyces sp. NPDC002328. NCBI lineage: Bacteria > Bacillati > Actinomycetota > Actinomycetes > Kitasatosporales > Streptomycetaceae > Streptomyces > Streptomyces sp. NPDC002328. The sequence goes on from NZ_JBIARQ010000002.1 coordinate 622,069, forward strand.
TCCACTGCCCAAAGGCCCGACATGACGTTGCCGAGCGATGTCACGGAAACCTTCGAAGGCTGGAAAACCGGTGACGCCACGAAGGATGCCGTCCTGGCGGACGCCGGCCAGGCACAGACTGCGGTGACCTTCTCGGTCACAAAGGGCGAGCCCGAGTCCTCGGCCCTGAGCTTCTACCAGACGGGATCGGCCCTCGCCGGCAGCCAGGACTGGGTCAAGGAGATCGTGGACGCCGGGTCCACGTACTCCGGATCGGTGCGCTACTACGCCCCGGACATCAGCGTGTTCGACGCCAAGTCCGCCGGTGTCTCCTACTGCGCGGACGAGAGCAAGGCGTTCAACAAGAACCGGAAGACCAACAAGGTCGACAAGGTGCCGGTCACGAACGACTCGTACGTGCTGTACAGCACCCGTCTGGAGAAGAACGCCGACGGCGTCTGGCAGACGACGAAGCTCGAATCGGAGCGGGGGAACCAGAAGTGCCTCCCGTAAGGCCACGACACCCGTGGCTCATCGCCGGGGCGACGACGACGCTCCTCGCCCTCACTCCCGGGACGGCGTTCGCGTGGGGTGCCCCGGGCAAGTCCAACGGTGAGAAAACGGAGACCAGCGGCGGACAGAGCGGCGCCAGCATCGTCTCCAAAGTGACCTACAGCGGCTCCACGCGGGGCAGGGGCAGCGGTACTCAGAAGGTTCAACCAGTCGGCGACTGGAGCCCGCCGGCGTGCTGGTACGAGCCCCGATCCGCCCAGGAGTTCGCCCAGTACGTCGAGGGCATGTACACCGACACGGTCAACACACCGGGCCAGCACAGCTACGCCAAGGCATCCGTCGGCATGTTCCGCGACGAATACAAGGACGGCACCTACAAGAACTACAACCTCGGCCAGAAGGACAAGGGCAACTGGTGGGTGTCGGTCCGTGACGAGGACCGTTGGATGGAACCGGAAGCTCAGGCTTGCGACAGGCAGCCATTCTGGGTCGAGAACGGTGCCACACCCCCGGTCGAGAACGCCGTGACCCCTGAGGTGCTCGCCGAACTCGCCTACAACCGCATCCAACTCCCCACCACCAAGGTCACGCTGACCCCCGCCGCCGCCACCAAGGTCAACCTCCCCACCTGGGCTTGGCTCGATCAGGCCCGGTTCAAGGAGGTCTCCGTCAGCGCCTCCCTCGCCGTGGGCGGTCTCACCATCCAGGCCACCACCACCGCCAAGCCGGTCTCCCTGAAACTGGACCCCGGCACCACGGACGCGGAGACCTACCCCGGTTCGGGCGAGTGCACGATCAACGCCGACGGCTCGATCGGAGAGCCGTACGCGACCGGCAAAGCCGATCAGATGCCGCCATGCGGCCTGAAATACCTGCGCTCCTCGGGCGACAGCACGTTCAAGCTCCAGGCAACGGTCACCTGGCAAATCAGCTGGACCGGCAGCGGCGGAGCGGGCGGCGACCTTCCCGACGGGACGTTCGGCGACGACCAGGCGGTGACCGTCCAGGAGATCCAGGCCGTCAACCGGTGAACCGACAGCAGTGGAAACACGCACGGACGAAAGACGGATGAAAGGACGTCCATGGGCGATCCGGACCTGACGGTCGACTACGAGTTCCTCGCGGACTGCGAACGCAAGCTCGGGCAGCTAAAGAAGACCTTCGACGACATCGAGAACCGTCGCGACGAGATGGACAAGTACTGGGGCTCCGGTGCCATAGCCGACGTCATGGAGGACTTCGTCGACAACTGGGACGACTACCGCACCCGGCTCGTCGAGTCGCTCAAGTCGGTGGGCGAGATGGTGGCCGGAACCAAGAAGGCCTTCGGAGACCTGGACGTGCAGTTGGCCGAGCAGGGCAAGAAGAAGCAGAAGCAGTGACACCTACATCCAAGCGCCGTCCCGTCGACTGGCAACCGCTGTGCGACTCCGACCCCGTTCCCGGTGATCCGGAGGAGATCCGCGCCGAGGTCAAGCACATGGTCGCGGTCGCCGAGAAACTCCGGGACCAGGCCAAGAACCTCAAGGCGATCAGCGACGAGGACACCCTCAAGGGCAAGTACGTCAAACGCCTGCGCGAGGAGTCCGGCACGCTGGAGAAGCACATGCGGGAGGTGGCCAGCCGTTACGAGCGTGTACACGGCCATCTGACCAATTGGTCGAACGAGCTGGAGGACTTCCAGTCGGACGCCGACAAGGTCCTGCACCAGGCGAAGGAGAAGCAGGGCGAGATCGAGGCGGAGAAGAAGAAGGAAGCCGACTCCGCCGACAAGGACGCTCCCCGGCCGTCCGTCAGTGGCGCAGAGGGGGACCCCCTCCAGTCGTACCGAAAGCGGCTGGACGACATCACCGGCGCCCGGGACACCCGCGCCAACCACCATGCCGGGAAGATCCGCGACGAGATCGAGGACGTGATCGAGGACTCGTGGTGGGACGACGTCAAGGGCTGGGTCCATGACCATGCGAACGAGATCAAGGCTTTCATCGATGTTCTCGGCTGGGTCGCGACGTTCGCGGGCTTTCTGGCGCTCGCCATTCCCGGCCTGAACCTCCTCGTCCTCGGCATCGCGGCGCTCACGATCGGGCTCAGACTCCTGCTGGTGGCATCCGGCGACGCCACCTGGACGGATGTCATCTTCGACGTCGTGGGTGGGCTGCTCGTCGTGGGTGGCCTCGGAGCCGCCGCCAAGCTCGCCAGCGGCGCCAAGGCCACCGTGGGTGCCGCTCAGGCCGCTCGGACCGCCGGCCTGAGTCGAGGACTCAGTGGCGTCAAGGGAATCATGGACGACATGGGACGCCTGATGTCCAAAATGCCGGAAGGGGCAGGGCGACAGGTAGTCGGTGCGGCCCGTAACGGCATACGCAAGTCCATCTCCCAGAACGTCGGTCTGGTGGTCAAGGGGCCGCTGAGGGTCAGCCCGTTGTCGACGCTGGTGCACCTCGGCGACAAAGAGATGGCCGGCATGGCCCAGATGCTGAAGGCGAACAAGGCCACCTTCCCGGCGGCCGCCGGGGCCGCGGCGGACAAGGCGTACAAGTCCTATCAGGTGGGCCTCGGCATCGCGTGGACCGGCATGGGAATGGACGTCATGGACAAGGCGCTCGGCAAGAGCGACATGACAAGCTGGACCCACGAAAACCTGGGCACCGGCGAAAAGCCGTACAACGAGGGGTATTCCGACTGGAAAGACAACACCCTGAAGCCCGCACCCGACACCCATTGGTGAGGAGAGATCATGGACCTTCACTCGGCAAGACGCATTGCCGAAGCCGAAGCCGCCCGCACGGGACTCGGCACCGGCCCCAACCGGCGGCTCAGGCTGACATTGTTCATCGGAATGCCGTTTATCTTTCCAGTGATCGGCATCATGATTCTCGTGCCGGCGTTCCTGAGAAACGACGTTCTCTACGTCTATGAGGCCGGGATAATCGGCTGCCTCCTCCACTATGTCTGGGTTTTCGCGAAGTACCCCCGATACGAGGGCCGTCCGCCCTACCTCACCCGAGATCTCGCCATGGGCGGCGGTTTCTTCCTGCCTTCTTTGATGCTCGGCTTCTGGCCTGGCATGATCGCCGCCCCGGCGTGGGCGCTCTTCGTGGGCGTCGCTTATGCCGTGGAAGTGACGCGGGGGCGCAATGGCCACCGCTGAGCACCGCCGGGCCCCGAACGGCTTCAACCTCGTGCCGCCACCCGGCTGGGACGTGATCCCGCTGCGCACGGGCACCGAGGAAGCGATGGACCGCATCGTGCGCAAGGCCGTCGCACAGTTGCCCGTCGGCTTCCCCAAGGACGACATTCCGAAAGCCCGGCTGAAGCTCACCCAGGAGATGAAGAAGGTCATCCGCCGGGCCAGGGCCAAGGGGGGAATGACCCTCTACCTCCCCACCGAACGCCTCCACGGCGTCGCGCTGCCCGTCTCGATCGTGGCCTCCCAGCCGATCGAGGTTCCGCGGGTCAGGCCCGGCAGCGGCCCGGAAGCGGTCCTGGCCGCGCTCGCCTCCGTGACTCCCGGTGCCCAGTCGCGGGAGCTCGACGACACCGCGGCCCTGCGCTCCGAGCGGGACGTACCCGCCGACACAGCCAAGGGCATCGACGTCGCTCACCGCCAGGTCGAATACTTCGTTCCGGTCCCGGACAGTGACCCCGATCAGTACCTCACCTTCTCCTTCAGCGCCCTGATCGCGCCCGGCTCGGATCCCGTCTTCTACGACACCCTCGTAGAGTTGTTCGATGCCGTGATGGGCACGTTCCGGTGGAGTTACGCCTGAGGGCCCCTTCTGTCGTGCCCCCCGAAGAAAGAGACCACTCATGTCCGAAGGCACCCTGTGGAGCGCCGATCTCGGTGCGCTTCACATCGACACAGATGCTAATAAGGGTCTTTGGGGCTATCTCTGGCTCCAGATGGACAAGAAGACCTTCAAGACATGGCTGGACGCGTCTCTGGGTGACCTGGCTGCCGCACACAACATCGAACTCACCCGCAAACTCCGCCGATTCCACAAAAGCTTTTACGAGCAGACGATCGTCACGCTCAGGGACAAACTCCAGGCCGACGAGGCGTTCATCTACCACCCCGTTCCGCTGACCTACATGCCGTTGGTGGTGCACGCCACCCGCATCCACTGCGACGCCCGTGACGCGTCCTCCTGCGAGGGAAGCACCGCGGCCACGGTGCCGCACCCGGACATCCCCGAGTCGCAGCAGCGAACCGGCAGTGTTCCGTTCCCCTCTCCGCACCTGGGCGCGAACGGGGTCCGGGTCACCCGCTCTTACCCTGCGGACAGCACGATCATGATGACCTCGGTGACGTACCACTGGCACACCCCGCCCGGCGTCCCCGACGTCGTGCTCCGCGGCCACCACGACGATCCGGAAGTGGTCGCCGCGGCAATGGAGCCGCTGGACGACTTCGCGCGAACACTCCGACTGCCCGGGGCGACACATTGACGCCGTCTGCCGAGTGACCGGACCTCACGCTTCCCCATCGCACCCCGCGCAGACATCCAGGAAGGCCCCCGGCGTGACCACCAACTCCGCCCGAGCCACCAGCACCCGCCTGGGCCTCACCCCCGAAGCCGCCGGCTGGTGCACCCTCCTCGCCATCCCCGCACCCCCGAAGGACGTCCACGTCGCGGCCGGCGGCGGTCGGCTGCGGCCCGCGTTCATCCGGCCGTTGGGCGCGCTGGGCTATGTCGGCGCGTGGCTCCTCGCTCCTTTTGTGCTCCTCTCGGCCGCTGAGGACGTGGTGGAACAGCTGCTGGCGGGCAAAGCGGCCCGAGCCCGCGCCAAAGCCAAGGCCAAGGAGGACAAGGAGCTGAAGGAGGCCATCGTCACGCACGGCCTCGACCGTGCCTTCGACGGCGACTGGTCGGCCGCGGCCGGGCAGTTCCTGCTGCGATGGTACGGCCACTCCCCGCACCACCGGCGTCTCCTCGTGCTCACCCCGGAGCGTCTCGTGCTCGCCGCGCCGCCTCGACGTGTTTCGGTCCGCGAGGCCGAGCAGACACAGATCGTCGCCGATATCCGGGCAGACGAGGCGGTCGTCGAGGATCCCCTCCGCGGCCGGTACGCCCACGACCGACTGCGCATCCGGTTCGGCGACGGCTCATGGCTGACGGTCGTCACCGACAAGCCCCGCGGCGATATCCATATGCATCTGATGCGCCGCCCTCGCCTCGGCGGCCGCACGTCGTAGGTCCGGCACCCACGGCAGCGCTACCGAGCCCGCTCCGCCGCCCTGCGGCTCCTCCCCTTGCCTTTCTTCCGCAGCCGCTTCAGCCGCTCCCGCTCCGCCGCACGGCGGGCCTCCGTCACCGTCCGGTAGCGGTGGTACGAGAGCCAGCCGACGACGGCCACGGTGACGGCGTACGCCGCGAGCGCGCTGCCGGTGCCCGGGATGTACGCGCACATGTCGGCCCCGGAGCGGCAGTTGCGGCCGGGCAGGGCACCGAGGACGTAGTACAGCGCGCCGAAGCCCACCGTCCAGCAGACCGTGCCCCCGACCGCGTGCCCGACCCGCCCGGAACGCGAACGCACACGGCGCCGCCGCGGAAAGGAGAACCACGCGGCCCCGGCCCAGCCGGCCACGGACAACAGCCCGAGCACACCTCCGACCGTCCATCCCCCACCGGGCAGCTCGATGAGGACGGGAGCGGTCGCCCGCACCACCCGCTTCACGACACCGAACGCGAACAGAAGGATCGCCACGACGACCGCGGCGAACAGAACACCCCCGGCAAGGCCCCAACCGTCACGCGCCCGGAACTCGGTCTCGTTCTGCCCGATCATTCCGCCCTGCCTCTTTTCTTCGTGGATCCCGTCCCGATTCAAAAACCGACGGTCAGAGTCTGCGCGATCTCATCCACCGCGGTCTCCAGCTCCTCGCTGATGCCGGGGACCGTCCATGAGGCGAGGAGCATGAGAGCAAAGTTCGTGTCATCGGGTCTGATCCCGTACGTCACCGTCTCCCTCAGAAGTCCCGGCGCGCCGCGGCGGTTTCGCTTCGTGGCGAGATTCTGCCGAATGCGTACGGCCGGCCCTACGGGCAACACTGTGCCGGTGACCTCCGGAGGGCCGAAGTCATCGGCGCTGAAGACCTCGGCGAGCCATTCGAGGGTGATCTCGGGGACCGTTGCGTCCGGGTGGATCAGGTCGACCTCAATGAGGGCCAGGGCGGTGTCAAAGCCGTCCGGGTAGAGAGCGAACGCGTAGAACGGGTCACGTCTGCGACTGTCGTCGGCCCGCTCCCGCAGGTCCCGCCGCAGTGTCCGCTCATCCAGCGGATGGCCGGCCGCTCTGCTGCGCTCGGACACCGTCGCCGCGGTGCTCTTGGCCCAGTGACGGACGGAGTCCGAAGGTTCGAGCGGGAGCGGAACCCAGTCGGTCGGGCAGACGATGCCGCATGTCTGGATGTCAGTCACGATCGCTCTCACCTCCCGTCCAGCTCAAGGACCCCGCCACTGCGTCGAAGAGCTCCACCATCGCATCGGCTATCTGCACGAGAGGCGTGGAGAAGGTCAGGAGGAGATGCGCGTCTGTTTCCGGAATCGCCAACTGGTAATCCAGAGTGACCGAGGGAAGCGCCTCGTCCGCGCTGCCCACGACCCCGGTCGGAGCAGGACGGTCCGGCCGGCCCGTCATCCTGCGCGTCCTGACCGCCGTGCCCGCAGGCAATCCCACCACGGAGGCTTCTGTCTCACCATCGGAGGCCAGCCGGTTGGCCAGGTCGAGCGGAGTTGGCCGGTCACCCCCCGGTGGAAGGAATGTGATCAGAAGCGAAGCCGGAATGGTCAGAGGTCCCGCCTGCTGCAAACTGAGGTACAGCTCAATCCCACCACCTGCGTAAGCCGCTGCGGCCTGTTCTACGAGGTTCTCGCGCATCAGTCGCTTGATGTGCGGAGCGTTGTCGATTCCGTCGAACTTCCGGTCGAGCAACGCGTCAACCGAGCGTTCGCGCACTTCCGGTTCGATACGCAGACGGAACCACCCCTCCGGTAGGAGGAGTCGGTAGTCCGTAGGGGGCACGGCTTCGGTGCCTGGGGTCGGGGGCACGGGAGCTCCGGTGTCGTCGGGGGCGGTACTCACAATTCGAGCGCTACTACGGTTTGTCGTCCGCTTTGTCGTATGAGAAGCGGCTCTTGAGGGAGGCCGCAACCGCCGGGCCCAGCTCAGCCACGATCGTCAACGTGGCCAGCACTCCCGTCAAACGGGCCAGTACGTTGTCGCCGAAGAGCAGGACCGCCAGCGGGGCGCTGAAGAGCGGGACGAGCAGAAGGTCGCCGCCGCCGATGACCGAACGGTTCCAACTGGTCTCTTTGCGAGCTTCCTTGGCGTTCAGGGGGGACATCCTGCGGGCGTCCGCCGCGTACAGGTGGTTGCGCCACCAGGGCTCTTCTGCTGCTTTCCGCTGGATCTGTTCGTCCGTGACGGGTACCGCCAGCGCCGTCACCAGGTCCGACCAACGCTGCGCACCCTGGGGACCCGCGAACCAGTACCGCCAGGGCAGGAGGGCCCGGGTGTCCCCGTTGCCGTCCCGCAGTTCGACCCCAAGCGCCTGTCCCGTGCTCCCGGCTACGAGTCGCACCAGCCGCGCGACTCCGTGCGGGCCGCTCCGCCCAAGTCGGCGTTCCGTGCCGACAGTGTCGGTCAGCGCAACCTCAGCGGGCAGCACCCGGAGCGACGCCGTGCGCAGGAAGCGCCGCGTGGCGCCGGCCCCGGTCTCCGGCGAGGGGGTGATCAGCACGGACTCGGCAACGTGGTCGCCGGGGCGCAGGGCCCGTCGGTTGCTCCACCAGGCACGGGTGCGCACCACAACGTCCGAACCCGGCACCAGGAGAAGGGCTCCCGCCGCGAGGGGGAAAGCCCAGTTGGCATCCGCGGCGAAGGCGACGACCAGTGAGACGAACCAGCCCAGAATGCCGAGGCCTCTGGCCCAGGAGTGCCAGCGAGGCAATTCTCCGAAGACCGCCCGGTCCGCTCGGTTTTCTGACTCCTCGGCGCGGCTGTTGTCGGCGGCCGACGGAGGGCTCTCCTCCAGTTGGAGACCGAGCCGAGCAACCAGTTCGTCCAGCCCAGTCCGTCTCAGACACTGTGCCGGTTTCATCTCGCCCGCCCCGACGACGCCTGCCTCCGGCAGCCACTCCGCAAGGGGGACCTTCAGGATGTCATTCCCGCTCTCGGTCCGGAGAATGAGGACACCAAAGCGCTCCGCCGGACGTTTAGACACGGTCTCCCAGAGGTCCTTGGCAGGGATGACCACGGCACGCCGTATCCCCGTGGAGCCCACCGGGTACCTGCGCTCCCGCAACTGACGGTCGCGGACGACGAGGTCCTCGCCGTCGGCGTGGATCCGGGCTCGCCGCACGACGTCGGCGGCATGAGCGCGCATAGCCCGCGGACGCACTACCGGCTCGTTCAAAGGCCGAAGGGGCTCGTCGGCCAGTGATGCCTCAGCCATCGCTCATCCCGCGCAACTCTCCTCGCTCCGGTCATCCGTCGCTTGTTGTCGTGGCGTCCTTGAGACCGGTCGCGTCCCACACGCCCTCGTCCAGCCCGTCCACACCGACCAGATCGCCGATCGACCCGGTGATCAGCCCCTTGTCAAGGGCATCGGTGGTCGAAGCAATCATGGTCGAACCCTGCCAGAGACGGGTCTGCGCCTGAAACACGTCCGTGGCCGCCTTCACCTCGTCGAGCGAGCGAACGGACTCCGCCATTCGGCCCAGGCTGCTCTCCAGGTCGGCGATGCCCGAGTCACCGACTCTCGGACGCACGCCCGTCCAATTGTCACCCTGCCCAAGCTGTCGGACGTTGCTGGGGCGGAGTTCCTTGATCCCCTTGAGGCCGTCCAGCCACTCCTTACCGATAAGTTTCGGGTTGAAGGCGTCTCCGAGACGCGATGCTCCGGGGAACCAGCTCTTCGGCGCCTCGGCAATCGCTTTGGCTCCCGCCTTACCGCGTAGCGCCCCGCCGCTGAGCTCGTTCGCTTCCCTCCAGGCCCGGTTGATCGCCCTGTTGTAAGCGGGAGTGCCGGGCTTCGCCTTGATGCCCTCCCGCAGAGCCTTGGCGGCGGCAGACCGGCCGAGGCTCTGTGCCCCCTGTGACGCTGCCTTTGCACCCGCCAGGGCACCGCGACCGATACCGAACGTCGCAAGGCCGACTACGTCGAGCGCCACGTCGAACCAACTGCCGTCACCGGACAGCGCCAGCAGGACGTGACCGACGAGGGACACCAGAGTGGCGGCGAGCGCAATGGATCCGAGGAGTGCCGCAAGCGCCTGGCCGACAATCGGAATCCACCCGACAAGCAAGGACAACGTTCCGCAGATGGTGGCAACCCATCCGGAGACCTCCAGTACGGCCTTGATCCAGCCTGAGTTGTCGTGCACCCAGTCCTTGAACTTGTCCCAGGTGCCGTCCTTCAGGCCGTCATTGTCGATCGCGTATCGAATGGCGTCGCGTGCCCTCTTGGCCGCGGCGTCGCGGACGTCCTTGGCCGCCTCCAGATCCTTCTTCGCCCGTTCCATCGCTGAAGCGGCCGCCTCCTGGCGTTTCTCCAGCTTCTTGCGGTCGGGGGCGTCGTCGGCAGTGTCCTTGGGCAGTTTGTCGATCGCGCCGCTGCTCGCCTTGTCCTCGCCGTCGGCATTCTGCGCGTCACGAAGGGCTTTGTCGGCCATCTTCTGCGCCCGGTGAAGTTCTGAGGCGTACTCGCTGTAGCTACCCCCTTCGATCACCTTCTCACCCAGTGCGTCTGCGGCAGCGTCATAGCGCTTGTACGCCTTGCGCAGTTTCCCTTCGGCTTCCTCGGCCTGCCCGCGGAACTCCTCGGCTGCCTTGCTCTTCCATGCCTCGACGGACGAGAGCGCCTTGATCTCGTCGGCCTGCTTCCTGATGGCCTCCGCCGTCTTCCGCAGACTCCTGCCGAGTCTGGCGACTTCTTCGGGATCGCCCGGAATCGGATCGGCCGACTCACCGATCACCGCCCACTCGTCGGCGCGGGGGCGCGTCACTTGGCATCTCCGCCAGCGGTCGGCTTCTTGTCTGTACCACGGAGGGCTTCCGCCAGTTGGTAATCGATGTCCTCGTACGCCTTGGCGGCCGTGGTGAGGATCTTCGAAAGCTTCTCCAGTTCGTCCGTCAGACGCTCCCGGTGGATCTTCCAGTTGTCATCGAAGTCGTGGAAGACGTCGACCAACCCCCGTTCGCCGAGAACGGACACGCCGAACCCGTCCGCCGGGTTCGCATGGTGTGTGAACTCCCGGTGGATCCTGGAGAGAGACTTGGCGCTCTCCTTGATGCGTGACAGATCAGCCTTTTGATCAGACACGGGCTCCCCCTTCGCCTGTGGCCGCACCGGTCCGGCCGAGTCAGCCGGACCGGCAGGCGTGCTACGAAGACGCTACGTGTGGTCAGCCCTTCGAGCTGCGGGCCAGCTGCTCGTCCAGGTCCTCGTAAGCCTGCTTCGCCTTCTTCAGGAAGTCCGCCAGGCCCTGGAGGCCCTGGACCGTCTTCGTCGCGCCCTTGGTGAAGTCGCGCATGGACTCCTCGTACGCGCCCGACGCCTTCTGGGTGGTGAAGCCGTTCTCGACGAGGTTCTTGACCCGCTTCTCCACGCCCTGGAGTTGGTCCTCCAGGTTGCCCATGTCGGTGATCAGGTCGTTGGCGACCTTCTCCATCTCGGCATAAGTGAGGTCTGCGTCCTTGCCCTTGGCCATGGCGGCTCTTCCTCCCGTTGTGTTCGCCGCAGGGCGTTCCCCCGTGGCTCGTGCGCGGATCGCCGGCAGACCGCCGCCGGTGTCCGCATGCGCAAAGAGTCTACGGGTGGGGTCCTTGGGGCCACAGGCCCGTCGGGCGGGGGAATCGTGAACCGCCGCACAGTCCCGTTGCGTCGGGTGAAGCGCGGACGGCTAAGGTCACTTCGACTGTGTTCGGCGTTCCGGGGGCGGCCGCGGCCCGGGTGGGCGGCCGGCGGGGAGCCAGCTAGGAGGACGAGACGTGCGCCTGAGTCTGACCGTCGTCGACCCGATCGGCGGTTCCAGCGCCGACGTCGTGCTCGACGCCGATCCGGAGTCGTCCGTCGGTGACATCACCCGGGAGTTGGCGCGGCACGTCGCCGCCTCCGACCGGCTCGGCGGCCACGCCGACGACGACCAGCACGACAACGACGACAACGCCGGCTCCGGCGCTCAGGTCATCCCCATCGGAAGCCGGCACCTCCCCGGCAGCACGATCCACGCCTACGTCGACGGCTACGCCCTCGACCCGGACGCCGACATCCTCGGCTCGCCGCTCCGCGAGGGCGCCATCGTCAGCCTGCACGATCCCGCGGGGTGTCTCCTCGGGGAGCCCACCGGCGTCGTGGAGTTGCGGGTGGTCGGCGGGCCCGCGGCCGGCGCCGTGCACCGGCTCGGGGTCGGGCGGTACGACATCGGCAGCGGGCCCGCGGCCCCGCTCAGGATCGACGATCCCGAACTCCCCGCCCGCGCCGCCACCCTCACCCTCGCCATCGACGGCGCCTGCAAGGTCACCCTGCACGAGGAGACCGACGGCGATGATGACCAACCCCGGCTCGACGGCGAGAAGTTCACCGGCGGCGACTGGCCCCTCGGCGCTCAACTCGCCCTCGGCAACACCCTCTTGGAAGTCACCGGCTACACCCCGCCCGACGCGGCCCTGAAGTGGTCCGAGGACGGCGCCGGACTCGACTACAACAGACCGCCCCGGCTGCGGCCGGCGGAGCGCAAGACGCACTTCCGGCTGCCGAACCCGCCAAGCGACTACGAGGCGCGGCCCCTGCCGTGGCTGATGGCGCTGTTCCCGCTGGTCGGCGCCGTCGTCTCCGTCATGATCTTCGGACGCTGGTACTTCCTGATCATGGCGTTGATGAGTCCGCTGCTGCTCTTCGGCAACTACTTCATGGACAAGAAGCACGGCCGGAAGTCGCACGCCAAGCAGGTCAAGGAGTACAAGGAGCACAAGGAGCGGATCGAGCAGGACGCCCAGGACGCGCTGGTCGTCGAGCGGTCGGACCGGCGGCAGGCGATACCGGACCCGGCCGCCGTCCTCGCCTTCGGCACCGGGCCCCGGACGCGGCTGTGGGAGCGGCGGCGCACCGACCCCGACCATCTGCTGCTGCGGGTCGGCACCGGACGGGTCCCCTCCGAGGTGGTCCTCGACGATCCCGAGCGGGACGAGCACAAGCGCCAGGTCACCTGGAAGATCGAGGACGCCCCGGTCGCGCTGCCGCTGAAGGACCTCGGGGTCGTCGGCATCGCGGGCCCCGGCGACTCCGCGCAGGCGCTGGGGCGTTGGGCGGTCGCGCAGACGGCGGTGCTGCACAGCCCGATGGACGTGCAGTTCTATGTGCTCACCGACAACGACGCGCACACCCGCTGGGGCTGGGTGCGCTGGCTGCCGCACTCCAGGCCGTCCGGCGGGCAGGACGTGAACGTCCTCATCGGCACCGACTCCGAGACCGTCGGCGCGCGGGTCGGCGAGCTGACGCAGATCCTCGACGCCCGGCAGAAGGCCCTCAAGGAGTCCGGCCGCCGGGGGGACGGCCCCGCCTTCTCCGACCCGGACCTCGTCGTCGTCTGGGACGGTTCGCGGCGGCTGCGGTCGCTGCCGGGTGTCGTACGGCTGCTGCGGGAGGGTCCGGCCGTCGCCATGTACGCGCTCTGCCTGGACGAGGAGGAGCGGTTCCTGCCGGGCGAGTGCCAGGCCGTCGTCGTGGCCGAGCCCCGCGCCGCCGAGCACGCCGCCGCTCCGGCGGTCGCCGCCCAGCAGCCGGCCGGCGGCTTCCCCTCCTTCCACGCCTGGCACCTGACCGCCCGGCAGCCGGATGAGGACACCGGGCGGGAGCTCGAACTGCGGCTGCGCGTGGAGCAGAGCGGGGCGCGGCGCAGGGCCGGGGTGCGGCCCGACTTCGTCTCCGCCGCCTGGTGCGGACGGCTGTCCCGGTCGCTGTCGGCGCTGCGGGACATCAGCGGCGAGACCGAGGACTCCGCGCTGCCGTCCGCCAGCCGGCTGCTCGACGTGCTGCGGCTGGAGCCGCCGACGTCCGACGCGATCACCGCGCGCTGGCGGACGGGCGGGCAGTCGACGATGGCCGTCATCGGCGAGTCGTACGACGGGCCCTTCGGCATCGACCTGCGCCGGGACGGCCCGCACGGCCTCATCGCCGGCACCACCGGATCCGGCAAGTCCGAGCTGCTCCAGACGATCGTGGCGGCCCTGGCGGTGGCCAACACCCCGGAGAACATGACGTTCGTCCTGGTCGACTACAAGGGCGGGTCGGCCTTCAAGGACTGTGTGAAGCTGCCGCACACCGTCGGCATGGTCACCGACCTCGACGCCCATCTCGTCGAGCGGGCGCTGGAGTCGCTGGGCGCCGAGCTGAAGCGGCGCGAGCACATCCTGGCCGCCGCCGACGCCAAGGACATCGAGGACTACCAGGACCTGGTGCGCCGGGATCCCTCCCATCCTCCGGTGCCCCGACTCCTCATCGTCATCGACGAGTTCGCGTCGATGGTGCGCGACCTGCCCGACTTCGTCACCGGCCTGGTCAACATCGCCCAGCGGGGCCGCTCCCTCGGCATCCACCTCCTGCTGGCCACCCAGCGGCCCAGCGGCGTCGTCTCGCCGGAGATCCGCGCCAACACCAACCTGCGCATCGCGCTGCGCGTGACCGACGCCGGCGAGTCCACCGACGTCATCGACGCGCCGGAGGCCGGGCACATCTCCAAGAGCACGCCTGGCCGCGCGTACGTCCGGCTCGGCCACGCCTCCCTCATCCCCTTCCAGTCCGGCCGGGTCGGCGGACGTCGGCCGGGGGCCGCCGACCCGGCGGCGCTCGCGCCGTGGGCCGGGCCGCTCGCCTGGCCGGACCTGGGCCGGGCCGCGCTGGTCAAGCCCAAGACGGAGGCCCGCGAGGACGACGAGATCACCGACCTGAAGGTGCTCGTCGACGCGGTCCGCGAGGCCGACCGGGCGCTGGCCATCCCGGCCCAGCACTCCCCCTGGCTGCCCGCCCTGGACGATGCCCTGCTCCTCGACGACGTCCCGGCCGCGCGGCCGCAGGGCGCACTGCCCGCCGCCCCGTACGGCGTCGAGGACCTGCCCTCCGAGCAGGCCCGCCGCCCGGTCGTCGTGGACTTCGCCTTCTTCGGGCACCTGCTGGTGGCCGGGGCCCCGCGCTCCGGCCGCTCGCAGGTGCTGCGCACCATCGCCGGCTCCCTGGCCCGCACCCTCTCCTGCGCCGACGTCCATCTCTACGGCGTGGACTGCGGCAACGGCGCCCTCAACCCGCTCACCCAGCTGCCGCACTGCGGCGCGGTGGTCAGCCGCAACCAACTGGAGCGCGTCGTACGGCTGATGGGTCGGCTCACCGCCGAAGTCTCGCGCCGACAGGACCTGTTGGCCGAGAAGGGCTACGCCGACATCGGGGAGCAGCGGGCCGCCGCGGCGGAGGACGAGCGGCTGCCGCACATCGTGCTGTTGCTCAACCGCTGGGAGGGCTGGCTGCCCACGCTCGGCGAGCACGACCACGGCGATCTCACCGACCAGATCATGGCGATGATGCGCGAGGGCGCGAGCGTCGGCGTCCATCTCGTCATCACCGGTGACCGGCAGCTCCTCACCGGGCGGATCGCCTCCCTCACCGAGGACAAGTACGGTCTGCGCCTCGCCGACCGCGGCGACTTCTCGATGCTGGACATCAACGCCCGCAAGATCCCCGAGGAGATCCCGCCGGGCCGCGCCTTCCGCGCCGAGACCGCCACGGAGACGCAGTTCGCGCTGCTCTCCGAGGACACCACCGGCCAGGGCCAGGCCTCCGCGCTCACGGCGATCGGCGAGGCGGCGGCCGTCCGGGACGCCGAAGTGCCGCGCTCACGGCGGCCGTTCCGGGTCGACGTGCTGCCGAGCCGTATCTCCTTCGACGACGCGTGGGCCATGCGCGACCCGCAGTCGACGGCGTCCCCGCTGTGGGCGCTGGTCGGCGTCGGCGGCGACGAGCTGACCGCGTTCGGCCCGGATCTCGCGCAGGGCGTGCCGGCGTTCGTGATCGGCGGCCCGGCCAAGTCGGGCCGCAGCACGGTGCTGATGAACTTCGCGCGCTCCTACGCCGCACAGGGCGTCCGCATGGTGATCGCGGCCCCGCGCCAGTCGCCGCTGCGCGAACTGGAGGGGCAGGAAGGCGTGTTGAAGGTCTTCACCGGCCGGGACGTCGACGAGGACGACCTCGAGGAGGTGCTCGGCTCGGCCTCGCCCGAGGAGCCGATCGTCGTCCTGGTCGACGACGCCGAGGTGCTGGACGACTGCGACGCCGAGGGGATCTTCAAGCGGATCGTCGAGCGCGGCGTCGAGCAGGGCCTCGCCGTCGTCATCGCGGGTGACGAGGACGAGATCTGCGACGGCTTCTCGGGCTGGCAGGTCGACGCGAAGAAGGCCCGGCGCGGTGTGCTGCTGTCGCCGCAGGAGTCGTCCGCGGGCGAGCTGATCGGCATCCGCACGAACCGGAGCATGGTCGGCGGGCCGATCACCCCGGGCAAGGGCATGCTGCACCTGGGCACCGGGGAGCACTTCACCGTCACGACGCCGATGTAGGTCACCCGGCCTGCGACGGCCGAGCCCCCGAACCCCGCTACCTGACCCTCGACAGCCGAGCCACCGGATTTCCCTCCGCCTCGCTCTCCGAGCGGTATGTCAGGTCGTCGCCAGTCGGGGTGAGGCGGATGGTGTGGGGGGTCGGGTTGCAGCCGTCGTGGTTGGTGGGGGCGCCTGTGGAGGTGGCGATGACCTCCTTCGGGGTGACCTCTTTCAGGGTCAGTATGTCTACGCAGACCCCGCCCAGGATGTCCGTCTGCCGCAGTTGGCCCAACTGGCCGCCCACGGACGCCTGTCGGGCCGTCAGCCGGAAGGTTCCCATGGGCACCTTGCCGTCCAGGCCGCTGCCCTCGCCCTCCCAGGTGCCGAGGTAGCGGGAGGGCAGTGCGGTGGTCTGCGGGGTGGTGGACGCGGCCGGGGGCCGGGTGTACGCGCCGTCGGCGGAGTCGGGGCCGGGGTCGTCGGACGTGCCGGGCAGCAGGTCGAACAGGAACGCCGAGCCCACCGTCACCGCCGCCAGCGCCCCGGCGACCGCCAGTGCGACGGTGCAGCTCAGGCGTCTGCCCCGGCCGCCCTCCCCGGGCGTCGCCGTCGCCGCCACGGTGACAGAGAGTTTGCCCGGTCCTGAGGGGTTCGTCGCGGCCCGGGGCGCGGGTACCCCGTCCCGGACCGGAGTCGCCGCGGGCGGGGTCGGCACCAGCGCGGGCGGCACCAGTGGGGGCGGCATCAGCGGGGGTGGGCCGAAGGATCCCGGCGGGGCGAAAGGTCCCGGCGGCGTCGGCGTGTGCGGCTGCTCCGCCGACGACGCGTTCGTGAACGCCACCGGGCCCGACGCCGACGCCGATGCCGATCCCGTCGCCGCTCCCGCCCCCGACGCCGACTCCGACGCCGGTCCCGACCCCGACTCCGACCCCGACCTCGACGCCGCCCCCGACTCCGACCCCGACCTCGACGCCGGCGCCGACCCCGACCCAGACCCCCACCCCGACGCCGCCCCCGACCCCGGCCCCGCCGGCCGCGTCCCCGCTGCCTCCAGGTTCAGGAGTTCCACGGCGCTTCGCCCCACCTGCTCCACCAGCGGGCCCGGCAGCCAGCCGGACGTCACCTCGTGGGCCGTGCCGCGGGGAGCGAGCCGTCGGGCCAGCTCGCCGGGGGTCGGGCGCGTGCTCGGGGTCTTCGTCAGGCACTCCTCGACGGCCTCCCGCAGCTCGCCCTCCAGCCGGCCGAGCACCGGCTGCTCGTGGACGACCTTGTAGAGGAGGGCGGCCGAGGAGTCGCCGGGGAAGGGGGGCTCGCCGGTCGCGGCGTACGCGAGGACCGCGCCCAGGGAGAAGACGTCGGCCGCGCCCGTCACGCCGTGGCCGAGGATCTGCTCGGGGGCCATGTAGCCGGGGGAGCCGACGGAGACGCCGGTCGAGGTGAGCGAGGCCGTGCCGTCGGTGGCGCGGGCGATGCCGAAGTCGATCAGGAGGGGGCCGTCGACGGTCAGCAGGACGTTGGACGGTTTCACGTCCCGGTGGACGAGGCCCAGGGCGTGGACGGCGGCCAGCGCCTCCGCGAGGCCCGCGCCCAGCACCCGCACGGTGTGCGCGGGCAGCGCGCCCCCGGCGGCGACGGCCGACGCCAGGGAGGGGCCGGCCGCGTAGGCCGTGGCGACCCAGGGGACGTCCGCCTCCGGGTCGGCGTCCAGCACGGAGGCGGTCCAGGCGCCGCCGACCCGCCGGGCGGCGTCCACCTCGCGGCGGAAGCGGGCGCGGAACTCCTCGTCGAGCGCGAGATGCGGGTGCACGATCTTCACGGCGACCGTGCGGCCGCCGGCGCTGCGGCCGAGGTAGACGCGGCCCATCCCGCCCGAGCCGAGCCGGCCGAGCAGCCGGTAGGGCCCCATCGCGGTGGGTTCGTCGGCTCCGAGCGGCTGCATGGCGTCCACCCCTCCCCGTACGCCTGAGGGCAGAAGCGTAGTGCCAGGACCGTACGGCCAGGGGCGGCTAGGGCTGGAGCAGATCCACCTTCACGTCCGCCGGGAAGCCCGTCGTCGGGCCGACGCGGCGGGCGAACTCCGTCACGGCCTCCAGCTGGGCGGGGCCGAAGCGGAAGTCGAGGGTGGTGAAGTAGCGCTCCAGGACGCGTTCGTCGAAGGCCTCCCAGCGGGCCGCCTGCTCGGCGACCTTGGCGACCTCCTCCAGGGAGAGGTTGCGGGAGGCGAGGAACGCCTCGTGGACCTTGCGGGTGATGACCGGCTCGCGGTCCAGGTAGTCGCGGCGGGCCGCCCACACCGCGAAGACGAACGGCAGCCCCGTCCACTCCTTCCACAGCGCGCCGAGGTCGTGGACCTGGAGGCCGTACGTCGGCCCGTCCAGCAGGTTGGCCCGCAGGGCGGCGTCGCCGATCAGTACGGCCGCCTCCGCCTCCTGCATCATCAGACTCAGGTCGGGCGGGCAGGTGTAGTAGTCGGGCCGCACGCCGTAGCGGTCGGACAGGAGGAGCTGGGCCAGCCGCACGGAGGTGCGTGAAGTGGAGCCCAGGGCGACGCGGGCCCCGTCGAGGCGCTCCAGCGGGACCTGCGAGACGATCACGCAGGACATCACCGGGCCGTCGCAGCCGACGGCGATGTCGGGGAAGGCGACCAGGTCGTCGGCGTTCTTCAGGAACTCGACGAGGGTGACGGGGCCGATGTCGAGGTCGCCGCGCACCAGCTGCTCGCTGAGCTTCTCGGGGGTGTCCTTGGTGAGCTCGAAGTCGAGGAGCGTGCCCGTTCTCGCGAGCCCCCAGTACAGGGGCAGGCAGTTGAGGAACTGGATGTGGCCCACGCGTGGCCGGGTGCGAGAAATGTCCACATCGCGAGACTAGACCCCGTCGGGTACGCTGCCCTATCCGACCCCTGGGTCAACCGGTTCGCCGGATGTTCAAACATTCGGGTGACGTGATCTTGACCTCTATTGCTTTCGGCTGGCCGCGTGCTAGGCTCGCCGCAAGTTGCAGTTTGGTTTCCCTTGCAGTACAGAGCCTGCGGAGCATGTAACCGCGGGCTCTCGTCGTTTTCAGACGTATGCAGTTGTGCGGCACTGTTTTCACACTTGCAGGTTCTGGAGCAGGGCAACCCTTTGGGCCCAAGGAGGGCTTATGGCTACCGGAACCGTGAAGTGGTTCAACGCCGAAAAGGGCTTTGGCTTCATCGCCCAGGAAGGCGGCGGCCCCGACGTCTTCGTCCACTACTCCGCGATCAACGCGCAGGGCTTCCGTTCCCTGGAGGAGAACCAGCAGGTTTCCTTCGACGTGACTCAGGGTCCGAAGGGCCCGCAGGCGGAGAACGTTACTCCCGTCTGATTGTCGCGTTCGTGACATCGCAAGTCTGAGAGCAGTACCCAAGGAGCCCCGTGCCGTATGGCAGCGGGGCTCCTGCCTTTGCCTCCGGCGGGTTGGCCGGGTGGCGGGGTGGCGGTTCTGGGGTTTGCCCCTGTTGTCACCCTTGGGGGTGGATTTGGTGCGGCTGATCGGAGGTTGTCGCCCCCGCCGCCCCTTCCCTCCCCCATCGTCCCCGGGGGCTGCCGCCCCCGGACCCCCGCTTCGGCCCCGAAAGGGCCTCGTCCTCAAACGCCGGACGGGCTGGGAAACTCGTCCCCATGACCCAGCAAGCCGACTTCCTCTCCGCCACCCGTACCTTCTACGACGCCATCGCCGACGACTACGCCGTGCGGTATCACGATGAGCCGGCTCGGCCCATGGATCGGGGGGTGCTGTTCGCGTTCGCCGAGCTTGTGGGGGTGGGTGGGCATGTGGTGGATGTGGGGTGTGGGCCGGGGCGGGTGACTCGGTATCTCGGGTCGCTCGGGTTGGCGGTGTCGGGGGTGGATCTCTCCGAGGGGATGCTCGGCGTCGCCCGGCGGGAGAATCCGGGGATCCGGTTCGAGCTGGGGTCGATGCTGGAGCTGGGGTACGGGGACGGGACGCTCGACGGGGTCGTCTCCTGGTACTCCTCCATCCACACCCCCACCCACGAGCTGCCCGCGCTCTTCGCCGAGTTCCACCGGGTGCTGAAGCCCGGCGGCCATCTGCTGCTCGCCTTCCAGGTGGGGGACGAGCCCCGGCACTACGACCGGCCCTGGGGGCACCCGGTCGCGCTGGACTTCCTGCGGCGCCGGCCGGAGGCGATGGCCGAGCTGCTCGTCCCGGCCGGGTTCGACGTGCGTTCGCGGACGGAGCGCGAGCCGGAGGCCTCCTTCGAGGAGAAGGTGCCGCAGGCCTACCTCATCGCCGCCAAGTCCCGCGCCGCGATATAGCCGAACGTCATCGCGGGGCCGATCGTCGAGCCCGCGCCGGCGTAGCTGTGGCCCATCACGGCCGCGCTGGCGTTGCCGGCCGCGTACAGGCCCCGGATCACCGAGCCGTCGGCGCGCAGCACGCGGGCGCGGGCGTCCGTGCGCAGGCCGCCCTTGGTGCCGAGGTCGCCGGGGACGATGCGGAAGGCGTGGTACGGGGGCAGCCAGAGGGGGGCGAGGCAGGAGTTCGGGAGGACGGCGGGGTCCGTGTAGTAGTGGTCGTAGACGCTGTCGCCGCGCCCGAAGTCGGTGTCCTGGCCGCGCAGGGCGAGGGAGTTGAAGCGGTCGACGGTGGTGCGCAGGGCGGCGGCGGGGACGCCGACGGAGGCGGCCAGACCGTCCCAGGTCCAGGACTTGTGGACGGCTCCGGAGGAGTACCAGTCGGCGGGGAACGGGAAGGTCGGCGCGACGTCCCTGAACAGGTACCGGTTGCGGTAGTTCTGGTCGACGATGAGCCAGGCCGGGATGGCGGGGTCGGTCGGGTGGCGGTCGTACATGGTGTGGACGACGTCGCCGTAGGGGGCGGCCTCGTTGACGAAGCGCTTGCCGGACCGGTCGATCAACAGGCCGCCGGGGAGGGTGCGTTCGGCGAGGCAGAAGTACGGTTCGCCGGGCAGGGGGATGGCGGGGCCCCACCACGCGTCGTCCATCAACGCGAGGGAGCCGCCCGCCCGTTGGCCCGCCCTGATGCCGTCGCCCGTGTTCTCCTTCGCGCCCACCGTCCACTCCGTGCCGATGGGCTGCCGTTGGTACTGGGCCCGCATGGCCGCGTTGTGCTCGAAACCGCCGGAGCCGACGACGACCCCACGCCGGGCGCGGACGAGCCCGGCGGCACCGTCGCGGGTGACGACCGCGCCCGTGACGGCTCCGGACTCCACCAGCAGGTCGGTGAGCGGGGTGTCCAGCCACACCGGCACCCCGGCGGACAGCAGCCCCGCGCGCAGCCCGGCCGCCAGCGACTGGCCCATGGTGAGCGGCTTCTGCCCGAGCAGGGCGGCCTTCGTGCCCCGCGCCAGGCACTCGGCGGCCACGGCGGCCCCCTTCACGTTCACCGCGGCCAGCGCCAGCCACTTGTAGTCCGCGCTGAACACGACCATCCCGGGCGGGAGTTCGAGGTACGGCGGGTTGAGGCGGGCCAGTTCCGGGCCGAGGACGTTGCCGTCGAGCTGGTCGGGTTCGACGGAGCGTCCGCCGGGGAGGCCGCCGGGCAGCTCGGGGTAGTAGTCGCTGTACCCCTCCATCCAGCGGAACCGCAGCGGGCTGTGGGCCATGACGAAGGAGAGCATGGCGGGGCCGTGGGAGAGGAAGGCGGCCTGGCGGTCGGCGGGGACGTCCGGGCCGACGACGGCGGCGAGGTAGGCGGCGGCCTTGGCGGGGGTGTCCGGGACGCCGGCGGCCAGGATCACCTGGTTGCCGGGGATCCAGATGCCGGCCCCCGACCGCGCGGCGGACCCCCCGAAGGTGCTCGCCTTCTCCACGACGACGCAGCTCAGCCCGTGCCGGGCGGCGGTGAGCGCGGCGGTCATGCCGGCCGCGCCGGAGCCGATGACGACGACGTCGTACGTGCCGAGGAGGGGGAGGTCGGCGGCCTTGGCCCCCGTCGTTCCCGCGGCGAGGGCGAGGCCCGCCCCGGCGGTGACGCCGAGCACCTGTCTGCGGGACGGCACGGGAACGGATCCACCGGCGACCGAGGGCATCACAGCCCTCCCTCCAGCCAGACGGGACAGGGGGACGGGACGGGAATCTGGCGCGGGGGTCTTGGGAAGTCAAGGCCTACGCGACCGCGAGCACCCGTCGGCAGTCGTCCCAGGCGGCCCGGCTCAACAGCGGCCGGAGGCGGGTGAACAGAACCAGCAGATCCGGGCCCCACCGCTCGCGGAACACCGGGTCGTGGGCGGCGAGATCGAGTTCGTTGGCGGCGGTGAGCTCGGCGAAGTCGCGCAGTGCGCGGGGCGCGGGGGTCCACCGCACCCCGGAGAAGCGGTCGTGGAAGCAGGGGGCCGGGCCGGTCAGGCCGGGGTAGGTGGCCCGGCGGTCGCAGCTCGCGTAGAGGTACACGAGCTCCTCGGCCTCCCTCCCCACCGCGTCCGCCAGTTCGCGACGGCGGTCCAGCGGGAGCAACGGCTCGGGGAAACCGTCGGTGCCGTAGAAGGCGTGGCACAGGCCCGCGAGTCGAAGGGCCGGGCGCGCTTCCCAGGCGGCGAGCCGGGAGCGTACCCGGCGCAGGTGCGCGAGGAGCGTGCCGCCCGGGTGGGCCAGGGTGCCCGCGCCCAGGTCCAGCAGCAGCGCCTCGGCGCGCGGCAGCGCCTCTTCTTCCGGCATGGCGATGCCCTTCGTCGGATACGGACGGGTCGTCGTACGGGGTCGGCACCCGCTCCCGTCCCGGGCGTCCGGACCGCCCACGGGGGGCCGGGAGCGGGTTGCCGCCTGGGCCCTGAGGAGATCGTCGTACGGCCTCAAGGCCCAGTCAATCCTGGGGATCTGTGGCCACACCCAAGCCTAGGCTTGGGTCTCGTGACTCTTGAGGATCTGCGGGTGTTCACGGCCGTGTGCCGGGCCGGGAGCCTGAGCGCGGTGGCCCGGGAGCTGGGGTGCACCCAGTCGGCGGTGAGCCAGCACGTCAGGCGGCTGGAGAAGGAGACGGGCGTCGCCCTGCTGGAGCGCCGGCCGAGGGGCGTGACGCCGACCCGGGCCGGCCGGATCCTGGAGACCGCCGCCGCCGACGGCATCGCCGGACTCGACCTGGCGGTGCGGCAGTTGCGCGATCTCGCCGACGGTGTGAGCGGGTACGTCCGGGTCGCCACCGGCGCGACGACCGTCCGGCACTTCATGTCCGACGCCCTGGTCACCTACCGCCGCCGCCATCCCCAGGTCAACCTGGAGTTCCGCACGGTGAGTTCGGGGCGCGGCACCTTCGACGCGCTCGCCGACGGCACGCTCGACCTCGCCTGGATCACCCTCGGCCCGCCGGTGCGCGGCATCGAGCAGCGGCGGGTGGTCGACCTGCCGTGGATGCTCGCCGTGCCCGCCGACGACCCGCTCGCCGCCCTCCCCCACGTCGACCCCGCCGACCTGCGGGACGTCCGCCTCATCCGCCTCCCCCCGAACTCCGCCTCCGCCGCCCAACTGGACGCCTCCTGCGCCGAGCTGGGCGTCCGCTTCGCCTACGACACCGGCGTCGCCGACTGGGACACGGCCCTGCTCCTCGCCGAACTGGGGGTGGGCCGGTCGGTCGTCCCCGCCCTTCCCGGCCTGTCCGCTCCCGGCGACGGCACCCTGCGGCTGATACCCGTCCCCGCCCTGCGCCCCCTCCCCGTCGGCTGGGCGGTCCGCCGCTGGGACGCGCTGAGTCCGCCCGCGCGCGCGTTCGCCGACATGGTCACGGAGCAGCGCGGTCCCGCCGCCGCGACCTGAGCGACACCTCGGCCCACACCGTCTTGCCCACCTCCCGCTCCGCGACCCCCCACGTCCGCGACAGCACCGTGACGAGGATCAGCCCCCGCCCGCCCTCCGCGTCCGCCTCCGTCACGATCCGCAGCCGGCGGTCCCCCCGCGTGTCGCTCACCTCGATCCGCAGCACGTCCTCCGGCAGCAGCACCAACCGCAGCTCGAAGTCCCGCCCCGGCACCCTGCCGTGCGTGACGGCGTTGGCGGCCAGCTCCGCGACCACGTGCTGCGCGGTGTCGCTCGCCTCGCCGTCGTGCGGGTGGCCCCACGCGTCCAACTGCTGCGCGGTGAGCCGCCGGGCGAGACGGGCGCCCCGCGGCGTCGAGCTCAGCCGCAGGGTCAGCTCCCCGAGGGGCGCGGAGATCTGGGTGGTGATTTCGGAGTTCACCTCACCGAGCGTGGTCGGTTGTCCCTACCCTGGCCAAGAGCGACCCGGCGACGCTCCGTAGCCGTACGGATGCGCTCGGCGGAGCGTACGCGTTGTCGGACGTGACCACAGGGACGTGAGTGGCGTGCAGGATGAGCAGGAACGCAGGCCGGAGACGCCGTCGGAGGCCGACGGCACGACGGGCCTGTTCACAGCCCTCGGCAAGATGCTGAAGCGGCTGCGTGAGCGGAAGGGGCTGACGCAGAGGGAGTTCGGCCAGCTGGTGGGGTACGGGCCGGACGCGATCTCGTCGATGGAGCGGGGGGTACGGCTCATCCGCCCGGAGGTGCTGGAGCAGGCGGACGACTTGCTGGACGCCGGGGGCATGCTCAAGGACGCGATTCCCGAGGTGCGGGAGGCGATGGGGCGCGTTCGGACGCGGCATCCGGAGTGGTACCGGGGATATGCGGCGTTGGAGGCGGAGGCGGTTGAGCTGCACTTCTATGCCAACCACGCGGTGCACGGGCTCCTTCAGACACCGCAGCACGCGCACGCGGTGTTCGCGAAACGGCGTCCTTTGCTGAGCGAGGAAACGATCGAGAAGCGCGTCGCCGACCGCCTCACCCGCCAGCAGATCTTCGAGCGGTGGCCCACGCCAGTCGTGAGTTACGTGATCGAGGAAGTCGTGCTGGACCGGCCGATCGGCGGGCGCGAAGTGCACAGGGCACAGCTGGAGCGATTGCTGACAGTCAGCACCATGCGGAGCGTCGAGATGCAGGTGATGCCTACGCAGGTCGAGGAACACCCCAACCTCGGCGGGGCGTTCAACCTGCTGATCCCCAAGAAGCATCCCCAGGTGGCATACACGGAGGCTCAGGGATACCCCCGACTGATCACTGACCCGGAGGATGTCCGGAAGATCGCCGAGCGCTATGGGATCATGCGGGCGATGGCTCTCCCACCGAGGGAGACCCGCACGTTGATCGAGAAGAAGCTGGAGGAGCTATGAACAGCGCGAACCTCACCTGGTTCAAGTCCAGCTTCAGCGACGGCGAGGGCGGGGACTGCGTGGAGGCCGCTTACACCTGGCGCAAGTCGACGCACAGCAGCGGCGAGGGCGGGGATTGCGTCGAGGTGGCCTCCTGCCCCTCCACCATCCACATCCGCGACTCCAAGAACCCCGCCGGCCCGGTGCTGGACCTCTCCCCCACCACCTGGGCCGCGTTCACCTCCGCTCTCAAGTAGCCGGAGTCACCTCTCGTACAGCCCCTCCACCTCCGTCGCGAAGTCCCGCAGGATCGTCTCGCGGCGCAGCTTCATCGACGGGGTGAGGTGGCCGTCCGCCTCCGAGAAGTCGCGGGGCAGTACGGCGAAGCGGCGGATCGATTCGGGGCGGGAGACGAGCTTGTTGGCCTCGTCGACCGCCCGCTGGAGCACGGCGTTGAGTTCCTCGTCGCCGATCAGCAGCTCCGGCGGCACCGGGTGCTTGCCGTTCATCTGACGCCAGTGGGTGAGGCCGTCGAGGTCGAGGGTGATGAGCGCGGAGACATAGGGGCGGCCGTCTCCGAGGACGATGCACTGGGAGATCAGGGGGTGGGAGCGCAGCCAGTTCTCCAGCGGGGCGGGGGCGACGCTCTTACCGCCCCCCGTGATGATCATTTCCTTCTTGCGGCCGGTGATCGTCAGGTAGCCCTCGTCGTCCAGCTCGCCGATGTCGCCGGTCGGGAGCCAGCCGTCGGGGGCGGCGGGGACGACCCCGCCGGCCGCGGGGTCCCAGTAGCCGCGCAGGACGTGCTCGCCGCCGATGAGGATCTCGCCGTCCGCGGCGATCCGGATCCTGGTGCCGGGCAGCGGCCAACCGACCGTGCCCAGACGGGGTTTGAGCGGCGGGGTGACGGTCGACGCGCCCGTGGTCTCGGTCAGGCCGTAGCCCTCGTAGATCTCGATGCCGGCGCCCAGGTAGAACGCGGCGAGGCGGCGGCCCAGCGGGGAGCCGCCGCAGATGGCGTGTCGGACCCGGCCGCCCATGGCGTTGCGCAGACGCCGATAGACCAGCGGGTCGTAGACGGTGCGGGCGGCGCGCAGGGTGGCTCCGGGGCCGTGGCCGGTACCGGTCTTCTGGGCCTCGACGGCCTCGCCGTAGCGGACGGCGGTGTTCACGGCGCGGTCGAAGGAGCCGACCCGGCCGCCCGACTCGGCCTTCGCACGGGCCGAGTTGAAGATCTTCTCCAGCATGTACGGGATGGCGAGGAGACAGGTGGGTCTGAACGCGGCCAGATCCGGCAGGAGTTGGTCGGCCTTGAGGTTGGGCGCGTGGCCGAGGCGGACGCGGGCGCGGACGCAGGCGATGGCGACCATCCGGCCGAAGACGTGGGACATGGGGAGGAAGAGGAGGACGGAGAGGTCCTCGGTGGACGACTTGAAGACCGGGTAGAGGAGTTCGATCGCGTTGTCGACCTCGGCGAAGAAGTTGCCGTGGGTGAGCGCGCAGCCCTTGGGGCGGCCGGTGGTGCCGGAGGTGTAGATGAGCGTGGCGAGGGTGTCGGGCACCAACATCCCTCTGCGGATGTCGACTTCGGCGTCGGGCGTGTGCTCGCCGAGTTCCGCGAGCCGGTCGACGTGCCCCTTCTCGATCACCCACATGTGCTGGAGGTCGGGCAGCCGGTCGCGTTCGGGACCGACGGCCGCGGCCTGCGCGACCGTCTCGGTGACCAGGGCGACCGCGCCGGAGTCCTGGAGGATCCAGCGGGTCTGGAAGACGGAGGAGGTGGGGTAGACGGGGACGGTGACCAGTCCGGCCGCCCAGGCGGCGAAGTCGAGCAGCGTCCACTCGTAGATCGTGCGGGCCATGATGGCGATCCGGTCGCCCGGCATCAGCCCTTCGGCGATCAACCCCTTGGCGACGGCGTGGACTTGGGCGGCGAACTGCTCCGCCGTCACGTCCGTCCACTGGCCTTCCTGCCCCTTGCGGCTGAGGACCACCGCGTCCGGGGCGGCGGCCGCGTTCTCGAACGGCAGGTCGGCGAGCGAGCCGTAGGTCACCGGGCGCGCCAGCGCCGGCACGGACGCCTCCCGCACCGCGCCGTCCAGGCGGCGCGTCTCGGGCTCCACGAGCGTGGGGGGAGCGTCGGGGTCGGCGTAGTCCGGGGCGGGCTCTGGGTACGAGGTGGACACGGGGCGGCTCCCTGGGCGTGCAGCGACAAAGAACTGCTTGCTGCATGAGGTACGTGCCTCGCGTGTCGAGGCGTTCACCGGATTGGCCCCGAAGTAAGGGGTTACCGCCGGTTAGTTAGGGGATCGTACGGCGTTCGCGTGGGGAGTGTGTGCGTGTTCCGGGATGGTACGGGGCTGGGGCTGTGCAACCTCGGGGCTGATCGCGCAGTTCCCCCGCGCCCCTCAACGTGGGTGCACTGCACGCACCTGAGGGGCGCGACCGCCGACGGCGGCCGCTTCACGGGATCACCTCGACCTGCTCCTCACCTGTGACATAGGCTTACCGTCGGTAACCTTACTTCAGAGTAAGAACTGTCGTCATGACCCGGGACAGCTAGGAGCTGAACGTGGCCGACCGCTATCTGAGCCTCACCGGCACCGCACCCGGCCGCTTCCTCACCCGGCGGCTCGGCCTTCCGCAACCGGCGGCGCTCCACCGCTGGTCCGCCGAACGCCCGTGGCTGAACGGCGAGTTGCTCCACCTCACGGCCGGAACCTCCACACTCGACCGGGCGGCCGTCCTGGCCCGTGCGGTACTGAGACCGGGCCCCCTGGTGCGCGGCTGCTCCTCCGCGCCCGACTCCCCGCCCCCGGCCGCCGTCGTCCTCGACGCCACCGGCGTCCGGGACGTCGACACGCTCGCCGAGGTGCACGCGGCGCTGCACCCGGTCGTGCGGTCGGTCGCCGCGAGCGGGCGGATCGTGCTGCTGGGCGCGCCGCTCGACCCCGACGACCATCATCAGGCCGCCGTACAGCAGGCGTTGGAGGGCTTCACCCGCTCCCTCGGCAAGGAAATCGGCCGGGGCAGGACGGTGAACCTGGTCCGGCTGACCGACCCGGTCGCCGCCGAGTCCACCCTGCGCTTCCTCCTCTCCCCCAAGTCGGCCTACGTCAGCGGCCAGGTGATCGCCGTCGGCGCGGACGCAGGCGTCGGCGCGGACGCGGTCTCCGTCCCGGGCGCGGTCAGCGACGCGGTCGACTGGAGTCGCCCCTTCGCCGGCCGGACCGCCCTCGTCACCGGGGCCGCCCGCGGGATCGGCGCGGCGGTCGCCGAGACGCTCGCCCGGGACGGCGCGCGGGTCGTCGTCCTCGACGTCCCGGCGGCGGAACGGGACGCCCGTGAACTCGCCGCCCGGCTCGGCGGCGACGCCACCGCCCTCCCGCTCGACATCACGGCCGCCGACGCCGGTGAGCGCATCGCCGCCGAACTCCCCGACGGGCTCGACGTGTTGATCCACAACGCCGGGATCACCCGGGACCGGCGACTGGCCAACATGCCCGCCGAGCGGTGGAGTTCGGTGCTCGATGTCAACCTCGCGAGCGTGCTGCGCACCACCGACGCGCTGCTCGCCAAGGGCACGCTGCGTCCGGGCGGGCGTATCGTCGCCACCGCCTCCATCGCCGGTCTCGCGGGCAACGCGGGCCAGACCAACTACGGCGCGAGCAAGGCGGGCGTCGCGGGGCTGGTCCGGGCTCTCGCGCCGCGCGCGCTCGCCGGGCACGGGGTGACGGTGAACGCGGTCGCGCCGGGTTTCATCGAGACGAAGATGACCGCGGCGGTGCCCTTGTTCATCCGTGAGGCGGGCCGCCGGATGAACTCCCTCGCCCAGGGCGGGCTGCCGGCCGACGTCGCCGAGACCACCGCCTGGCTCGCCCATCCGGCCTCCGGGGCGGTCAACGGGCAGGTCGTGCGGGTGTGCGGGCAGAGCCTGCTGGGGGCCTGATGCCTACTCCACCGCCGTCGCCCGCCGTCACGCTGCCGGGGCTGCCCGCGCTCGGGCCGTCCCTCGCCCGGGGCGCGCTGCTCTCCCCGTTCAAACGCCCGCGCGCCGACGCGGACTTCCCGCGCACGCGGCTCGTCGTGCCGTACCTGCGGATCGACGCCGCCCGGCTGACCGCGTACGAGCGGGTGTGCGGCTTCGGCACCGGCGAGGACACGCTGCCGGTCACCTATCCGCACGTCCTCGGCTTCCCGCCGGCCATGCGGCTGATGAGCGACCGCCGCTTCCCGCTGCCGCTGCTCGGCCTCGTCCACACGTCGATCACCATCACCCGCCGCCGCCCCCTCCCGGTCGCCGCCCACTACGAACTCTCCGTCCACGTGGCCGGGTTGATCCCCCACCGCCGCGGCACGGAGGCAACCGTGGTGACGGAGCTACGCGACGGCGGCGAGCCGGTATGGCACTCCCACAGCACGTACCTGGCCCGCCACGGGACCTCACCCCCGCCGGACTCGACGGAGCCGGGGGATGCGGCGGGAGGGGGCGGTCGCCTGCCCGTGCTGGAGGAGTGGCGACTCGCCGGGGACGTCGGGCGGCGTTACGGCGCTGCCTCGGGGGACCGGAATCCCATCCATCTCCATCCGCTCACCGCCCGGCTGTTCGGGTTTCCCCGGGCCATCGCCCACGGCATGTGGACCGCGGCCCGCTGCCTCGCCGCGCACGGGACGCCGCAGGCGGTGCGGGTGCGGGTCGACTTCCGGGCGCCGGTCCTGCTGCCGGGCGCGGTGCGCTTCGCGGCCGACGGCAGCCGGTTCGAGCTGCGCGGCCCCGGGGAGGCGGGACGGCTGCACGTGAGCGGCCGGGTGGATCCCCTGGAGTGAGGGGCGCAGGTGGGCTACGCCTCCGGCGGGGACCAGGGGTGGCCTGTCATCAGGTTGTCCAGGCCCGCCCAGGCGAAGTTCATCAGCGTCGCCGCCGCCTGGCGGGGGGTGACGCCCTCGGTGACGTTGGCCCAGGCCGCGAGCGACTCCGCGGCGCCGACCAGGGCCTCGGCCAGGCCACCGACCTCGCGTTCGGGCAGGTGGGGGTCGCGGTGCGCCTCGCGGGCGGCGACGGCGATCAGCTGCGTCACGAACGCGACGATCTCCGCGCGCATCGCGGCGACTTCGGCGGCGAAGGGCTCGCCGTGGGTGCGGGCCTGGAGGTGCAGCACGGACCAGGCGTGCGGGTGCCGGCCGGTGTGCGCGAAGAAGGCCAGCAGGCCGTCCCAGAGCTGGCGGTCGGCGGGCAGGTCGGTGCGGACGCCAGCGCGCACCGCCGCCACGAGCGCCTTCGCCTCGCGGCGGATGCAGGCGGTGAAGAGGTCTTCCTTGGAGTTCAGGTACAGATAGACCAACGGCTTGGACACGCCCGCCAGTTCGGCGATCTCGTCCATCGACGCGGCCATGTACCCCCGTCGCCCGAAGATCTCGACGGCGGCGTCCAGCATCTGCTGCTCACGGACGGCTCGCGGCATCCGCTTGGTCTTCACGGCACCCATGGGGCAAGCCTAGTTGGGGCCGACGCGGACGACTTCCCTACGAGGCCTGCGCCTGGTTCTGCGCCTGGCTCTGCGCCTGGCTCTGCGCCTGGCTCTGCGTCTGGTTCTCGCTCGACGTCCGGCTCTCGTCGTGGGCGGTGTCGGCGGCCTCGTCCTCCTGGGAGCGGTTGGCCTCCAGGCCGGCCTTCATCCGGTCCACCCGGCGCACCACCGTCTCCGAGGCGCGGTCGCGCTCCTTGCGCAGCAGGACGAAGCTGATCGGCGCGGAGATCACCAGCGCGAGCAGGATGACCCACATGCCGTTGGCCTGGCCGAGGCCGCGCGGCACCACACCGGAGTAGACGAGCCCCCAGACGGCCACGAGGCAGCCTGCGAACACACCGAGGCGCATCAACGTGTAGCGGAGCATCTCAATCCACTCTTCCGATCCGAAATGGGGGCCGTCGTCCAGTGAAGCACGCCGGAGGACCGATCTTGCAGGGGGGTGGAGAGGGTCAGCCCAGGGGGAGGACGAGCGTGATGTCGTCGCGGTCGTCGCCCGGCGCCACCCGTATCGCGCCGGGGACGCGGCCGACCTCCTTGTAGCCGCAGGAGGCGTAGAAGTCCTCCAGGCCGAGACCGCCGCGGCAGGTGAGGCGTATCGCCTCGATGCCGTCGACGGTGCGGGCCGCGTCCGCGGCGGCGGCCAGGAGGGCGCGGCCGTGGCCCGCGCCCTGGTGGCCCGGGTGCACCATCACGGTGTACAGCCACAGCCAGTGGGTCATCAGGCGGTGGGTGTTGGAGGTGAGGAACACGCTCGCGACGACCCGGCCGTCGCCGTCACGCCCGACGAGGAGGCGGGTGCGGCCCTCGGCGATCTGGGCGATCGCCCGGACCAGCTCGGGCCGGATCGTCTCCCGCGCCACCGGCGCCACGAACCCGACCGCGCCGCCGGCGTTGCTGACGTCCGTCCACAGATCGAGGATGCCGTCCCGGAGCTCGGGGGTGATGGCGGGGTCGAGCGTGAAGGTGAGAGGGGTCGTAATAGACACAGGAGGACTTTATCTATTACGACCGCTCGGATCACCGTGATTCACACGACAGTGAGGCTCACACGACAGTGAGGTTCACACGACGGTGAGGTTCACACGACGGCGAGGTCAGACCCGCATCGGCTGGGGGGACTCCCGGAGCTGGGGGTCCGGGCCCTCGTACTCGCGGATGATCTCGTAGCGCGTGTTGCGTTCCACCGGGCGGAAGCCCGCGTCGCGGATGAGGTCGAGGAGGTCCTCGCGGGTCAGCTTGTTCGGCGTGCCGTAGTTGTCCGCGTCGTGCGTGATCTTGTACTCGACGACCGAGCCGTCCATGTCGTCCGCCCCGTGCTGCAACGCCAGCTGCGCCGTCTGGACGCCGTGCATGACCCAGAAGACCTTGACGTGCGGGACGTTGTCGAAGAGGAGGCGGGAGACCGCGAAGGTCTTCAGGGCCTCGGCGCCGGTCGCCATCTGCGTGCGCGCCTGGAGCCGGTTGCGGACCTTGCCGTCCTGCATGTCGACGAAGTCGTGCTGGTAGCGCAGCGGGATGAAGACCTGGAACCCGCCCGTCTCGTCCTGGAGTTCACGCAGCCGCAGCACGTGGTCCACACGGTGACGCGGCTCCTCGATATGGCCGTAGAGCATGGTGCTCGGGGTCTTCAGCCCCTTCTCGTGCGCCAGGCGGTGGATCCGGGACCAGTCCTCCCAGTGCGTGCGGTGGTCCACGATGTGCTGCCGGACCTCCCAGTCGAAGATCTCCGCGCCGCCGCCGGTGAGGGACTCCAGACCGGCGTCGATCAGCTCGTCGAGGATCTCGGAGGCCGACAGACCGCTGATCGTCTCGAAGTGGTGGATCTCCGTGGCCGTGAAGGCCTTCAGCGAGACGCCGGGCAGCGCGGCCTTCAACTCCCGCAGCGAACGCGGGTAGTAGCGCCAGGGCAGGTTGGGGTGCAGGCCGTTGACGATGTGGAGCTCCGTGAGGTTCTCGCCCTCCATCGCCTTGGCGAGCTTGACGGCCTCCTCGATGCGCATCGTGTACGCGTCCTTCTCCCCCGGCTTGCGCTGGAAGGAGCAGTACGCGCAGGAGGCCGTGCACACGTTCGTCATGTTGAGGTGCCGGTTGACGTTGAAGTGCACGACGTCGCCGTTCTTGCGCGTCCGCACCTCGTGCGCGAGGCCGCCGAGCCAGGCCAGGTCGTCCGACTCGTACAGCGCGATGCCGTCCTCGCGGGTCAGCCGCTCACCGGCCCTGACCTTCTGCTCCAGCTCGCGCTTGAGCCCGACGTCCATGATCATCCCTCTCGTAGGCAGACTCGCCGACAGAACTCCGTAAACCGTACGCCCAGAGCCCTACACCTCCTCGGGCAGCTCTCCGACCCGGTTCTCCCACTTCGTGGAGAGCACGATGGTCGTACGGGTCCGGGAGACGCCCTTCGTGCCCGAGAGGCGGCGGATGATCTTCTCCAGGCCGTCGACGTCGTTGGCCCGCACCTTGAGCATGAACGAGTCGTCGCCGGCGATGAACCAGCAGTCCTCGATCTCGCTGAGATCCTTCATCCGGGCGGCCACGTCCTCGTGGTCGGCCGCGTCGGAGAGGGAGATGCCGATCAGGGCGGTCACGCCCAGGCCGAGCGAGGCGGCGTTCACCGTGGCGCGGTAGCCGGTGATGACGCCGGCCGCCTCCAGCCGGTTGATGCGGTCGGTGACGCTGGGTCCCGACAGGCCGACAAGGCGCCCCAGTTCCGCGTACGAGGCCCGGCCGTTCTCCCTCAGGGCCTGGATGAGCTGCCTGTCCACCGCGTCCATGCGATCGAGCCTTCCGAAAGAGTTCCTGAAGTGATGAGAGGTACTGCGACTTGCTCAGATGCCGCTCACGCCGTGCGGGTTGCGCCACCACCGCCGCGGGCCTGCCCCAGCTCGCCCTCCCAGCGGCGGTACAGCCGGTGCTCGACGCCCGCCGCGTCCAGCACCCGGCCGGCGACGAAATCCACCAGGTCCTGGATGTGGGTGGCGCCCGCGTAGAAGGCCGGCGAGGCGGGGACGACGTTCGCGCCCGCGTCGTCGAGGGCGACGAGGTGCCGCAGCGTCTGCCCGTTCAGCGGGGTCTCCCGCACAGCGACGACGAGCGGCCGGCGCTCCTTCAGCGTCACGCTCGCCACACGCTGGAGGAGGTCCTTCGACAGCCCGAGCGCGACCCCGGCGACACACGCCGTGGAGGCCGGGACGATCAGCATCCCCTTCGTCGCGTACGACCCGGAGGACGGCCCCGCGGCCAGGTCCCCCGCGCCCCAGTAACGCACCGCCTCCAGGCTCACGTCGAACGTGTCCGGCTTGCCGTCCGCCCCCCGCGCGAGCCATTCGCCCAGGTCGTCCCGCCAGTGCGCGTCCCGGAACGAGATCCCCGTCTCGTCGAGCAGCGTGAGCCGCGAGGCCCGGCTGACCACCAGGTCGACGCTCTCCCCCGCGGCGAGCAGCGCCCGCAGGACAGCGGCGGCATAGGGCGTACCGGACGCCCCGGACACCCCCACGATCCAAGGCACGCGCTGCGTTTCTCCTGCGTTCACACCTTGAGCGTACCGGTGGGGCGGTCAGTGTTCAGGACCGGTGGGGGCGTAGGAGGGCGGGGCGGGCCAAGGCCCGTCAGACGGTCAGACCCCTCACCAGGAGATCCAGCAGCGCGCACACGAACAGAGCTATGCCGATGAAGCCGTTGACACTGAAGAACGCCCTGTTCACGCGGGACAGGTCGTGGGGGCGGACGATGGTGTGCTCGTAGACGAACGCGCCCGCGACGATCAGCAGGCCCAGCCAGAAGAACGCGCCCGCGTCGGTGGCGAGGGCGTACCAGACGAACAGGGCCGTGGTGATCGCGTGGCAGACGCGGGCGCCCCAGATCGACGCCGGGACGCCGAAGCGGGCCGGGACCGACTTCACGCCGATCTCCCGGTCGGTCTCCACGTCCTGGCAGGCGTAGATCAGGTCGAAGCCGCCGATCCAGACGCCGACCGCCAGACCGAGGATCACCGCGTCCCAGGACCACTCCCCCGTGATCGCCAGCCAGCCGCCGATCGGGCCCATCGCCTGGGCCACCCCCAGGATGGCCTGCGGGAAGTTCGTGAACCGCTTGCCGTAGGGGTAGACGACCATCGGGATCACGGCGACCGGCGCGAGCGCCAGGCACAGCGGGTTCAGCAGGGCCGCCGCGCCCAGGAAGACCACCAGCGCGATCAGCGCGCCCGTCCAGGCGTGCTTCACCGACATCGCGCCGGTGACGAGCTCGCGCTGCGCGGTGCGCGGGTTCCGCGCGTCGATCTCGCGGTCGATGATCCGGTTGACCGCCATCGCGAAGGTGCGCAGGCCCACCATGCAGACGGTGACCAGGAGGAGCCGCACCCAGTGGACGTTCCGGTCCAGCTGGAACATCGCCGTGAGGGCCGCGATGTAGGCGAAGGGCAGCGCGAAGACCGAGTGCTCGATCATCACCAGACGCAGGAAGGCCCGCGCCCTGCCGGGCTGCGGAATCGCGGCGGAAGCGCTGCTCACAGTCCGTATTCCTTCCAACGCCGGGTCACCCGTTCGGCCGTGGCCGGGTCCGGCAGGACCATGTCCGGCCAGCCGCCGTCGCGGGTGTAGCCCTCCTCGGGCCACTTCTTCGTCGCGTCGATGCCCGCCTTGCCGCCCCAGAACTGCTGGTAGGAGGCGTGGTCGAGATGGTCGACCGGGCCCTCGACGAGGGACAGGTCGCGGGCGTAGTCCGTGTTGCCGAGGGCGCGCCAGGCGACCTCGTGCAGGTCGTGGACGTCGCAGTCGGAGTCCACGACCACGATCAGCTTCGTCAGCGACATCATGTGCGCGCCCCAGATCGCGTGCATGACCTTCTGCGCGTGCTTCGGGTACTTCTTGTCGATCGAGACGATCGCGCAGTTGTGGAAGCCGCCGGCCTCGGGCAGGTGGTAGTCCACGATGTCCGGGACGATGATCTTCAGGAGCGGGAGGAAGAAGCGTTCCGTCGCCCGGCCCAGCGGCCCGTCCTCCGTCGGGGGGCGGCCGACGACGATCGACTGGAGCAGCGGACGGCGGCGCATGGTGACGCAGTCGATGGTGAGCGCCGGGAACGGCTCCTGCGGGGTGTAGAACCCGGTGTGGTCGCCGAAGGGGCCCTCCGGGAGCATCTCGCCGGGCTCCAGCCAGCCTTCGAGGACGACCTCCGCCTGCGCCGGCACCTGGAGCGGGACCGTCTTGCAGTCGACCATCTCGATCCGCTTGCCCGCGAGGAACCCGGCGAAGAGGTACTCGTCGATGTCGCCGGGGAGCGGGGCGGTGGAGGCGTAGGTGACGGCGGGCGGGCAGCCGAAGGCGATGGCGACGGGGAGGCGCTCGCCCCGGCGGGCCGCGACCTGGTAGTGGTTGCGGCTGTCCTTGTGGATCTGCCAGTGCATGCCGATCGTGCGCTTGTCGTGGCGCTGGAGGCGGTACAGGCCGAGATTGCGGATCCCGCTCTCCGGGTCCTTGGTGTGGGTCAGGCCCAGGTTGAAGAAGGAGCCGCCGTCCTGGGGCCAGGTGAAGAGCGCGGGCAGCGCCTCCAGGTCGACGTCGTCGCCGCGCAGGACGACCTCCTGCACGGGGGCGTCCTTCTCCTTCACCTTCTTCGGCGGGACGTGCGCCATCGCGCCGAGCTTGCCGAAGGCCTCCCGGACGCCGACGAAGCCGTGCGGCAGCTCGGGCTTGAGCAGGCCGCCGATCTTCTCGGAGATCTCCGCGTACGAGGTGAGCCCGAGGGCCTTCAGGAGGCGGCGGTCGGTGCCGAAGACGTTCATCGCGAGGGGCATCGCCGAGCCCTTCACGTTCTCGAAGAGCAGCGCGGGCCCGCCCGACTTCTGGACCCGGTCGACGATCTCCCCGACCTCCAGATACGGATCGACCTCGGCCTTGACGCGCTTGAGGTCGCCCTCGCGTTCCAGGGCCCTGAGCAGGGAGCGAAGATCGTCGTAAGCCATGGGGTCAAGTATGTCCGAGCGGCTACCCTGGCCCAGTACCTGGGGCCCTCGCTGCGGCCCCGCACGACGACAGTTCTGAGAGGCCCCCCGATGCTCCGGGTCCTGATGTTCCTGGTGCCGCTGGCGTTGAGCGTGTACGCGTTCATCGACTGCATCAGCACGAAGGACGACGACATCCGCCACATGCCGAAGCCGCTGTGGGCGATCCTCGTCCTGCTCTTCCCGCTCGTCGGCTCCCTCTCCTGGCTGATCGCCGGCAAGAAGCGCAGCCCCGCCGCGCAGGGCTGGTCCGGCGTCCGCGGCGGCCGGCCGACCCGCCGGTGGGTGGCCCCCGACGACGACCCGGAGTTCCTGAAGTCGCTGGACGAGGAAGAGAAGAAGCGCAAGAAGGACGAGGGGGACCAGCCCGGGTGATCCCCCTGCACGAGGCGACGGCGCGCGCGTGGCTCGGTGAGGCCGTGGCGGAGGCGCGGGCCGGGCTCGCCGAGGGCGGGGTCCCCGTGGGGGCCGCGCTGTACGGGGCCGACGGCGTCCTGCTGGGGCGCGGCCGCAATCGCCGGGTCCAGGACGGCGATCCCTCGACGCACGCCGAGACGTCCGCGTTCCGGGCGGCGGGACGGCAGCGGTCCTACCGGGGCACGACCATGGTGACGACGCTCTCGCCGTGCTGGTACTGCTCCGGTCTCGTCCGGCAGTTCGGCATCTCACGGGTGGTCGTCGGAGAGGCCGTCACCTTCCACGGCGGCCACGACTGGCTGGCCGAGCACGGCGTGGAGATCGTCCTGCTCGACGACCCCGGCTGCGTCGGCATGATGCGCGAGTTCATCCGGGACGAGCCCGCCCTGTGGAACGAGGACATCGGGGCGTAGGGCCCGTCCGGCGGACCACCTCGCGGAAGCGGCTTCGGTCACCGTCCGCTGAACTTTCGTGACCCAACGGACATCACGCGATCTGGCACACATCAACTCACCCTCTTTACCCTGGCGTTGTAGGCCGGCCACGGGGGAGGTGCGGTGCACAGACGGTTGCACGGGCGGGGGGCGCTCTTCGACGTCGAGCCGGCCGGGCTCGTGCCGCGGCTGGTCGGGCTGCGGCCGTACGAGCATCACGCGGAGCGGGTCGAACACCCCGCCGGGCCGCCCCTGTTGGTGCTGGCCGGCGGGCGCGGGTCCGGCAAGAGCGCGGTGCTCGCCGAGTTGCTCGACGCCTACACGGAACGGCTGCGCGGCGGCGAGTCCCGCAAACGGACCCCGGTCGCGCTGATCGACTGCGAGGACGAGCAGTTCGCCCGCCCGCCGCACGAGGAGAGCCCCGAGTCCTGGTCGCCCGTCTGGCAGGCGCTGCTGGTGCTCGCCGAGCAGCTCACCGAGCCGGTGAAGGCGGCCGGACAGCTCACCTTCCCGCGTCTGACGGCGGGCCTGGTCGCGGTGCGGGCCAGCGACTGGAGCGGACGCGGCGACTCGGACCGCATCCGGCGGGAGCTGACCCGGATCCTGCTGCTGAACGAGCGCGCCTCCCGGTTCGGCCTCGCCGGGCGGTGGGCGGCCCGGGTCGCGGTGCAGGTGGCGTCGACGGCGAGCGGGCAGGGGGCGTTCGTGGCGGCGGCGATCGAGGCGACGCTGGAGGCGCTGTCGGAGGGCGTCACCTCCCGCAAGGAGCAGAAGCCGGCCGCCTGGTACCGCGCCTACCCGAACGCCGGCGGCAACGCCAAGCGCGGACTGCTGCTGCTCGCGGGGAACTTCCGGGCCGGCGGCGCCTCCCGCGAGCACGCCGAACGCTGGCTGGTGCGGGCGCTCCTCGCCGACCTCACGGAGGCGTACGCGGGGCTCAACTCCCATCTGCGGCGGCTCGGCCGGCCGATGGTCCTGCTGGACAACGCGCGCGGCGGACCGGGACCGGGGCTGCTGGACGCCGTGCTGCGGGACCGGGCCGACGGCGTCGCCGACCAGGTGCTGTGGGCGGCGACCGTACGCGGCACGGGCCATCCCGCGCTGCGGGACGCCGTACGGCGTGAGCTCGCCGAGGTCGCCCGCGCGAGCGGATGGGAGCCGGGCCCCTCGCCGTCCTCGCGGGCGCTGCTGGTGCCGCTGCCGCCGCTGTCCCCGGACGACACCCTGCACATGGTCGGCGCGGTCTGCGACGACGTCCCGATCCCGCCCCGACTCCCGCACGCCGTGCACCGGTTGACCGGCGGCAACCCGCTCGGCATCCTGCTCGTCGCCGAGGCCGCACGCCAACACCCCGACCGGGCCGCGTCCTTGGGCCGGCTGCTCACCGCGAGGATCAAACTCACCGAGGACCAGGCCGACGACGGCCGCCCCGCCTGCACCGAGTTGCTCACCCGCCTGGTCCCCGCCGACCGCCTCGACGAGCTGACGGTCCTCGCCGCCGCCCACGACCACGACTCCGCCGTGGCCCTCGCGGCGTCCCAACTCGCCGACGACTTCGGCCCGTCGGGCGTACGGTCCCTGCGTGTACGGCTCGCCGGGGAGGGACTCGCCGCCGAGCCGGGCCACTTCGTCGGCGACCCCTTCGTCCGCACCCTGCTGCTGCTCCGGCTGCACCACCGCAACGCCGACCGGGCCAAGTGGCGCGAGGTCCACGAGACGCTGATCCGGCACTACACGCGCGACTCCGGGGACGGCGGGAACGGCGCAGGCGGAGGCGGCGGAGGCGGCGGAGGCGGAGGCGGAGGCGGGGACGGCGGGGACGGCGCGGCGGGCAGGGGACCCGCTCACGCCCGCTACCGGCTCTACCACGAGCTGGCCCTCGGCGACACGAGCGGCGCGGTGGCCCATCTGCGCGACGCCTTCCCCACGATCGACACCCGCGCCTGGCTGGACACCCTCGCCTTCCTCGGCTCCGCGCCCTGCTTCCCCGCCCACGACGACGACCGCCGCGCCGCGATCGCCCTGGGCCGCACGGACGGCTCCGAGCCGCCGCCGGAGGGGGTGGACGGGCCGCTCCACCTGCGGGTGCGGCGGCTGCTGCACGCGGTGTGGCAGGTGACCGACCCGCTGGTGCCGCCCGAGCCGGCGGTGTGCGACCGGCTGCGGTTCGAACTGCTGCAACTGTCCGACCTGCGGCCCGCCGGGGGCGCGCTGCTGTTCGCGGCGTCCCGGGCCTGGCGCCGGGACGCGCTCGCGGGCCGCCCCCTGCGCACCCCGGCGGACGACGGTTCCGACGACGGAGAGGGGGAGGCGTGATGGCAGGTGCTCCGGGTGGTCCGGGTGCTTCGGGTGCTTTTGTGCGGTGGCTGCGGGAGGTCTGGGAGATCCGCCTCTACCGCTATGTCGCGGTGCTGGTCACGGCGGCCCTGGTGGCCGGACTGGTCTTCGCGGTGCGGGCGTTCACCCAGGAGGACCGCTCGTGCGCGCCGGGCGTGTCCCGGCCCGAGGGCAGCGACGAGTGCGTGGGCGTGACCTCGACCGCGTACGACTTCGGGCGGCCCCGCTACCGGGAGGCGGCGCGGGCGATCGACCGGGAGAACGACTCTCTGAAGGAGGGGAGTTACGTCACCGTCGCGCTGATGCTGCCGTACACCGCAACCACGCCCTCCACCATCGGCGACATCCTGCACGAGGTGCAGGGCGCGTATCTGGCCCAGTGGGAGGCCAACCACACCTCCAACGGGCAGGCCCCGGCGATCCGGCTGGTGCTCGCCAACCCGGGTGCGACCAGCGCGCATTGGGAGCGGCTGGTGGACCAGCTGGAGCGGATGACGAAGGGCCCGGAGCGGCTGCGCGCGGTCGCCGGGGTCGGCACCAGCACCGAAAACAACAAGAAGGCCGTAGCGGAGCTGACCCGGCGGGGCATCCCGGTCATCGGCGCGTCCATCACCGCCGACGACCTCGCCAACGGCGGGAGCGGCCAGGACCCGTTCCCGGGGCTCGCCCGGGTCTCCCCCACCAACACCGACGAGGCCCGCGCCCTGGCCTCGTTCGCGAAGGTCACCGCGGGGCGGGCGCTGCTGGTGTACGACAAGCCGGGCGACCCGTACACGCGGACGCTCCAGGCGTCGTTCGCCGCGCTGATCGAGGGCTCGCCGTACGAGCCGCAGCCGTTCACGCCGCCCGCCGACCGCAGTCAGGAGGGCACGACCGCGAACACCTTCCGGCAGATCACCCACCTGGTGTGCGACACCTCGCCGGGGACCGACACCATCCTCTTCGCCGGCCGCCACATCCAGCTGCGGCAGTTCATCAACGCGCTCGGCGCGCGCGGCTGCCAGGACCGCGGGTTCACGCTGCTCACCGGCGACGAGGGCTCCTATCTGACCGGCGACCCCGAGCTGGACCGCACCGCCCTCACCCGCAACCTCTCCGTCCGCTACACCGCGCTCGCCCACCCGGACGCCTGGACGAAGGGCGCCCCGGCGACCGGCGGCTCGGCGCGGGACGCGGCGGCGCTGACCTCGCTGCTGGCCCGCAGCACCCGTGCGCCGGTCGGGCCCATCGGGAGCACGGCCCTTGAGGACGGCCAGCTGATCATCGCGTACGACGCGCTGCGGCTGGCCGTCCACGGCATCCGCGAGGCCACCCCGGCCGGCGGGACGGTCCCCTCCCTCGCCGACGTCGGCCTGCAATGGCCGCAGGTCAAGGGCTCGCTGCGGGTGAGCGGGGCGAGCGGCTGGATCTGTCTGGACGTACACGGCAATCCGTACGACAAGGCGGTCCCGATCGTGGAGCTCACCCCGCAGGGCGCCTCCCGCTTCGTCCGCATCGCCTGGCCGGAGGGAAGGCCGCCGGCGAAGGAGTGCCTGCCGCCGTCCTAGCCGTGCTCCGCCCCCGTCAGCCCTGCCCCACATGCTCGATCAGGCGTTCGAAGCGAGCCCTCCACTGAGGCTCGCTCCCGCCTGCTCCCTCGCCCCCGCCCTGGAACTCATGGGTGAACCGCAGCGCGCACCCGCGCTCCCCGTCCCGCTCCAGGTGGAACCGCATCCGGCCGCCGCCCTCCACCGTGTACTCGGCGACCCGGTCCACGTCCCACGCGGTGACCTGCCCGCCGCCCAGGCCGGGCAGTCCGATCACGCCCCCGTACCGCGGTTCGAGCACGTCGACGGGCCCGAACCACTCCGCGAGCCCCTCCGGAGTGGTGAAGGCCGGCCAGACCGCCTCCATGGACCGCGGAAGCCGCACCAGGAAGTGCAGGATGCGGGTGTCGCCGTGGGTCTGGCTGATCCCCTGCTCGATCGAACCGCTCATGACACCAGCCTGACCCGTGCGAGGGGCTCGCGCACCCCTTGGGGGCGCGCTCGGGGCCCGGGTGTCAGACGCCCGAGTAGGAGTGCTTTCCGCTGACGAAGATGTTGACGCCGTAGTAGTTGAACAGCCAGCAGCCGAAGGCGATCAGGGCCAGGTAGGCGGCCTTGCGGCCCTTCCAGCCGGCGGTGGCGCGGGCGTGGAGGTAGCAGGCGTAGGCGACCCAGGTGATGAAGGACCAGGTCTCCTTCGGGTCCCAGCCCCAGTAGCGGCCCCAGGCGTCGCCCGCCCAGATCGCGCCCGCGATGATCGTGAACGTCCACAGCGGGAACACGGCCGCGTTGACGCGGTAGGAGAACTTGTCCAGGGAGGCCGCGGCCGGCAGCCGGTCCAGGACCGAGTTCGCGAACTTGCCCGGCTTGCCGCCGCTCGCGAGTTTGTTCTCGTAGGCGTCCTTGAACAGGTACAGGATCGTGGCGACCGCGCCGACGTAGAACACCGCGCCGCAGAAGATCGCGGTGGAGACGTGGATGTACAGCCAGTACGAGTGCAGGGCCGGGACCAGCTGGTCGCTCGCCGTGTAGAGGACGGTGACGGCGAGGCCCAGGTCCAGCAGGACCGTGGTGATCAGGAACAGGCCGAGCCAGCGCACGTTCTTCCGCAGCGCCAGCAGCGTGAGGTACACGCCGACGGCCACCGTGGAGAAGGTGATGTTGAACTCGTACATGTTGCCCCAGGGGGCCCGCTGCACCGACAGGGCCCGGGTGAGCACCCCGCCGAACTCGACCAGGAAGGCGAGCACCGTGAGGGAGACCGCGATCCGGCCGTAGAGGTCGCCCTGCTCGTCCCCGCCGTGCGCGCCCGGCCCGTCGGGCACGTCACGCGCGCCGGACGCGGACCGCACGACGACCTTCGGCCGCTCCAGCACGGCGGTGCCGCCGGCCTTCTGCACGGTGACGGCCGGACCCTTGGCCTTGGCGTCGGCCTTCGCGCCGGCGGTGAGCGCGGCGGCCGTCCGGCCGACCTTGCTGCGGCTGCCGAAGAGCCATTCGGCGATGTACGCGAAGAAGGCCAGGGTGTAGACGGCCATCGCGGAGTAGATCAGCGTGTTGCTGATGTTCGCGAGGTTCTCGTTGGTGGCGGCGGCGAGAGTCACTTCTCAGCCCCTTCGGCAGGTACGACGTGGGGGTCGGGGGTTTTCGAGGGGTCGTCGGGGTCGTCGTCCGGGTCGGGCGCGCCCGGAGCCTGGTCGTAGAGGATGCCGGCGAGGTCGCCCAGCTCCTCCGGGAGCCTGGCGGACTCGCTGCGGCCGAGGCCGGCCATCTCGACGACCGTCACCCCGTCGGCGCCGCGCACCGCGCGCACCCACACCCGGCGGCGCTGGATGAACAGGGACGCGGCCAGACCGAAGATCGCGGCCATCGCGCCGCCCAGCGCCCAGCCGCTGCCGGGCTGCTGGGTGATCTGGAAGTTCGCCCACTCCTGGGTGCCCTCGTAGGTGATCGAGCCCGCGCCGCCCGGAAGCGTCATGGTCTCGCCGGGCTTGAGGTTCTCCCGCACGTCGAGGTCCTTGACGTCCTTGAACGCCTTCATGTGCGTCTTGTCGAGCTGGTACACGCTCTGCGGGATGCCCGAGTCGACGCCCAGGTCGCCGTGGTACGGCTGGAGGTTCAGCACCGGGTTCAGCAGCGCCGGGAACACGGA
The DNA here is from genome assembly GCF_042890065.1 of Streptomyces sp. NPDC002328. Classification (NCBI taxonomy): domain Bacteria; kingdom Bacillati; phylum Actinomycetota; class Actinomycetes; order Kitasatosporales; family Streptomycetaceae; genus Streptomyces; species Streptomyces sp. NPDC002328. The sequence goes on from NZ_JBIARQ010000002.1 coordinate 665,689, forward strand.
GGACAGCTCGTTGCCCTTGGCGTAGCTCGGCAGGAAGAAGGCCTGGAAGGCGAGCTGCTCGCTGACGCCCTTGGCGTTGCGGTAACCGTCGTAGACCTTGATCACGCCGGAGGAGGTGACGTTGGAGTCGAGCGGCAGCAGGGGCACGGCGTCGCGGTAGACGACCTTGCCCTTGCCGTCCCGGACGGTGACGAGGGGGGCGTACCCGTGGGCCGTGAGGTAGACCTTCGAGTCGCCGATCTCCAGCGGGTGGTTGACCCTGACGACGGTCTTCCGGTCCTTGCCGTAGGCGCCCTCGGAGTAGGTGAGAGAGGCCTGGTAGGTGCGCGGGGTGCCCTTGTTGGGCCCGGAGACCTCGTAGGTGCCCTTGAAGTCGTCGAGGGTGAAGCTGAACGGCGCGAGGTCGTCGGTGCTGAAGAGCGTGCCGGACTTGATGTCGTCGTACTGGGTGAGGGTGTTGGAGAAGCCGTCGCCCTCGACGATCAGTTTGTTGCCCTCCATCTTGAACAGCTGGCCCCAGGCGAAGGCGACCAGCATCACGATGAGCGCGATGTGGAAGGCGAGGTTGCCGACCTCGCGCAGATAGCCCTTCTCGGCGGCGACCGCGTCACCGGCGAGATGGGCGCGGAAGCGGCGCTTCTTCAGCAGCGCGAGCGCCGCCTCGCGGACCTGCTCCGGAGCGGCCTCGGTGCGCCAGGTGGTGTGGGCGGGCAGCCGGGTCAGCCGCTTGGGCGCGCCCGGGGGCCGGCCGCGCAGCTGGCCGACGAACTGCCAGGTGCGGGGCACGATGCAGCCGATGAGGGAGACGAACAGCAGCAGGTAGATCGCGGAGAACCACACCGAGCTGTAGACGTGGAACAGGCCCAGCGTGTCGTAGACCGAGGCGAGGGTCGGGTTGTCCTTCTGGAAGGCGGCGACCTTGGTGGCGTCGGTGCCGGACTGCGGGATCAGCGAGCCGGGGATCGCGCCGAGCGCGAGCAGCAGCAGGAGCAGCAGGGCGACCCGCATGGAGGTCAGCTGCCGCCAGAACCAGCGGGCCCAGCCGACGAGACCGATCCCGGGGACGCCGGTGAGCGTCTCGGCCGGGGCGGTGGACAGCTGGGAGCCGGCCGCGCCGAGGTCCGGGTCGTCGGGGGCGGCCGGGGTCTGCTCGCCGACGGTCGTCTTGCTCATGGATCAGATCCCCACAGTGAAGCCGGTGGACCAGGACTGCATGTCCTGCACGAGACTGTCCCAGGCGCCGGTCAGCAGCAGCAGACCGGTCACGATCATCATCGTGCCGCCGATCCGCATCACCCAGACATAGTGGCGCTTGACCCAGCCGAAGGCGCCGAGCGCCTTGCGGAAGGCGACCGCGGCGAGCACGAAGGGCACGCCGAGGCCGAGGCAGTAGGCGACGGTCAGTATGGCACCGCGGCCGGCGCTCGACTGCTGCGAGGACAGGGCGAGGACGGAGGCGAGGGTGGGCCCGATGCAGGGGGTCCAGCCGATGCCGAACAGCGCGCCGAGGAGCGGCGCGCCGGCCAGCCCGGCGGCGGGCCTCCTGTGGAAGCGGAACTCCCGCTGGGTCAGCCAGGGCATCAGGCCCATGAAGAACACGCCCATGAGGATCATGAGCACGCCCAGCACCTTGGACAGGACGCCCTGGTTCTCCAGCAGCGTCTCGCCGAAGTAGCCGAACAGGGCCCCGCTGGAGACGAAGACGACGGTGAAGCCGAGGACGAAGAGGGAGGCGCCGGCGACCATCCGGCCGCGCCGGGCCTCGGCGAGGTCGGTGCCGGTGACCCCGGTGACGTAGGAGAGGTAGCCGGGGACCAGGGGCAGGACGCAGGGGGAGAAGAAGGAGACCAGGCCGCCGAGGAGCGCGATGGGAAGGGCGACGAGCAGAGCGCCGTTGAGCACCGTGCCGTTGTAGCCCGTCTCGGCGAGGGTCGTGACCGCGCTCACGTCACTTCTCCGCGAGGACCGGGTCGATCATGCTCCGCAGCTTCTCCTCGCTGAGCGCGGCGAGCGAGCGGGCCGCGATCTTCCCTTCCCGGTCGATGACGAGGGTGGAGGGGATCGCCTGCGGGTTGAGCGTGCCCTTCTCGAAGCGGAGCATCAGCTTGCCGGTCGGGTCGTACAGGCTCGGGTAGGTGACGCCCTGCTGCTCCTCGAAGCGGAGGGCGTTGTCGCGTTCGTTGTCACGGGTGTTGATGCCGACGAACTGCACGCCCTTGCCCTTGAGGTCGGTGTAGACCTTCTCGAAGTTGGGCGCTTCGGCGCGGCAGGGGGCGCACCAGGAGCCCCACACGTTCAGGACGACGACCTTGCCCTTGAAGGAGGAGACGGCGAGCTGCCCGCCGTCGACCGTCTTGCCGGAGAGGTCCGGGGCCTCGGCCCGCTCCCCCTTCTCCGCGGTCGCGATGCCGTCCTCGCCCATGACGAAGTTGGTGTCGCCGCCCCCGCCGGAAGTGCCTGAGGAGGTGCACGCGGAGACGAGCAGCGCCGCGACGGCGGCGCCGGCGGCGGTCACGGCGGCGCGGCGCGAGCGGATCCGGGCGCGGTTCCTCGGGCTCTGGGGGGCGCGGCAGGCGGCACTCATGTGAAAAGTTTCGCATGCCCGTTCTGGGGATCTTGCGCACCCCCCTCATGGTGGCCTTGTGGGGGGAAACCTGCATTTCAGGCGGCGGATCCGGTTCCCTTGGAGGGCGCGGACAGGAAGGTCCGCCAGCCGCCGGCCGGCCGCTGTCCGACCTCCAGCGTCCGCAGCTTGGCCAGGGTCTGCGGCGTCTGCACGTCGAGCCAGTCGACGAACTGCCGGAAGGAGACGAGGCGCACGTCCGCGCCCTTCTCCTTCTCCCGGGCCATGTGCTTGAACGCCTCCTCGACGGCGTCCATGTAGATGCCGCCGTTCCACTGCTCGAAGTGGTTGCCGACGAAGAAGGGCGCGCGGTTCGTCTCGAATGCCCGCTTGAATCCCTGGATGTACGCCTGTGCGGCCTGCTCCCGCCAGCGCGGGTAGTTGTGACTGGGCGCCTTGGTCGAGTTGATCGACTGGTTGGCGAGCATGTTGTAGTCCATCGAGAGGACCTCGAAACCCCGGCCGGGGAAGGGTATCTGCTGCAACGGCAGGTCCCATATGCCCTGCTTCTTGGTGGGCCAGACCTGACGGCCGCCGGGCGAGGAGGCGTCGTAGCGCCAGCCGAGGGCGCGGGCGGTGGGCAGCAGGTTGTCCTGGCCGAGGAGGCAGGGGGTGCGGCCGCCGACGAGTTCCTTGTCGTAGTCGAAGGGCAGCGCGGGCAGGTCGGTCCAGCCGGAGTTGGTCCGCCACTCCTTCACGAAGGACTTGGCCTGGTCTATCTCGTCGCGCCACTGCTTGGATGTCCAGTTGCCGACGGAGCCGCGGCCCTCGCCGCAGAAGTGGCCGTTGAAGTGGGTGCCTATCTCGTGCCCTTCGAGCCAGGCGCGGCGCAGGCCCTTCAGGGTGTCCTTGATGTGATCGTCGGTGAGGTAGCCGATGTCGGACGCGCCGCGGGGGTTGTTCGGCGGGTCGTAGAGGCGCTTCTTCGACTCGGGCAGCAGATAGAGCCCGGAGAGGAAGAAGGTCATGGCCGCGCCGTGCTCCTTGGCGAGGTCGAGGAAGCGCGGGAAGAGCCCGTTGCCGACCTCGCCGGCGCCGTCCCAGGAGAAGACGACGAACTGCGGCGGTTCCTGGCCGGGTTCCAGCGGCCGGGGGGCGGCGGGCTGGTGGGGCTGCTTGCCGGTGAAGGAGGTGGAGCCGTCACCGAGCGGGCGGGCGGTGACCGTGGGGCTGGGCTGCGGGGAGCCGGAACGATTCTTCCCGGAACCGGAGGGCTGCTTCGGCCCCTCTGAGGGGGTGGAGTGGTCGGCGCATCCGGTGAGTCCGGCGGCGGCCAGGGTCCCGGCTCCGAGCCCGATCGCTCCCCTGCGGCTGAGAGTGCGCATGGCATCCCCGTTCGTCACGTTCTCTGGTGGTCACCCAGTCAGAGGACGCGGCGAACGGGGAGGTTCCGCTGATTCGTGCGGGTTTGGTAACGAAGGCCGGGATTAGGCCACTTACGCGCCGAAGGCTTTCCCCTTGCCCTTGACCGGCTTGGCGCCGGCGAGGAGGTGCGCGGGGACGAGGTCGCGGGCGGGCTCGGTGTAGCCGACGGACACGATGCTGTCGCCCTGGTACGTGAAGGTCGTCAGCGAGGCGAGGGTGCACTGCCGGCGGCGCGGGTCGTGCCAGAGCCGCCGCCGCTCGACGTAGGACCGCACGATCCAGATCGGCAGCTGATGGCTGACCAGCACGGCCTCGTGACCGCGCGCCTGGTCCCGCGCCGCGTCCAGCGCGCCCATCATCCGCACGACCTGGTCGACATACGGCTCGCCCCAGGACGGCTTGAACGGGTTGAACAGATGCTTCCAGTTCTCCGGCCGGCGCAGGGCCCCGTCGCCGACGCCGAAGGTCTTGCCCTGGAAGACGTTGTCGGCCTCGATGAGCCGCGCGTCGGTGGCGAGGTCGAGCCCGTGCGCCTTGGCGATCGGCGTCGCCGTCTCCTGCGCCCGCTCCAGCGGGGAGGCGCAGACGTGGGTGACGTCGCGGGAGGCGAGGTGCTCGGCGACCCGGTCGGCCATCTGCCGGCCGAGCTCGGAGAGGTGGTAGCCGCCGAGGCGGCCGTAGAGGACGCCGTCCGGGTTCTCCACCTCGCCGTGCCGCATGAGGTGGACGACGGTGATGTCCTTCTTGCCGGAGCTCACGCCTCGGTTCTCGGTGCTCACGCCGTTCTCCGTGCTCACGTTCTTCTCGGTGCTCGCGTTCTTCTCGGTGCTCACGCCGTGGCCTCCGCGGCTGCTCGGGCCGCCGCCGGGAGGGCGTCGGCGATCCGCTGGAGGGCCCGCTCGTCGTGGGCCGTGGACACGAACCAGGACTCGAAGGACGAGGGCGGCAGATACACGCCGTTCGCCAGCAGCGACTGGAAGAAGGCGGTGAACCGGAACGACTCCTGCGCCCGCGCGTCCTCGTAGTTCCGTACCGGCCGGTCCGCGAAGAAGACGGAGAACATGTTGGAGGCGCTCTGCACGGTGTGCGTCACGCCCTCCTTCGACAGCGCCTCCGAGACCAGCGCCTGGATCTGCTCGGACACGGCGTCCACCGTGGCGTACGCGGCGTCGTCGAGCAGCCGGAGCTGGGCGAGCCCGGCGGCGGTGGCGATCGGGTTCCCGGAGAGGGTGCCGGCCTGGTAGACGGGCCCGGCGGGCGCGAGGTGCGCCATCACGTCGGCGCGACCGCCGAACGCGGCGGCGGGGAAGCCGCCTCCCATGACCTTGCCGAAGGTCATCAGGTCGGGCCGCACCCCGTCGACCCCGAACCAGCCCGCCCGGCTGGTGCGGAAGCCCGTCATGACCTCGTCGGAGATGTAGAGCGCGCCGTTGGTGGCGCAGGCGTCCTTGAGCCCCTGGTTGAACCCGGGCAGCGGCGGCACGACTCCCATGTTGCCGGGTGAGGCCTCGGTGATCACGCACGCGATCTCACCGGGGTGCCGATGGAAGGCCTCCTGCACGGCCTCCAGGTCGTTGTACGGCAGGACGATGGTGTCGCCGGCCTGGGCGCCGGTGACGCCCGGGGTGTCGGGCAGCGCGAAGGTGGCGACCCCGGAGCCGGCCGCGGCGAGCAGCGAGTCGACGTGCCCGTGGTAGCAGCCGGCGAACTTGATCACCTTGGAGCGCTGGGTGAAGCCGCGGGCCAGCCGGATCGCGGACATGGTCGCCTCGGTCCCGCTGGAGACGAGCCGCACCTGCTCGACGGGCTCCACGCGCGCGACGATCTCCTCGGCGAGCGCGACCTCGCCCTCACCGGGCGTGCCGAAGGACGTACCGCGGGCGACGGCCTCCTGGACGGCGGCGATGACCTCGGGGTGCGCGTGCCCGAGGATCATGGGGCCCCAGGAGCAGACCAGGTCGACGTACTCCCGCCCGTCCGCGTCGGTCAGGTACGGACCGGTGCCGGACACCATGAACCGGGGCGTCCCGCCCACGGCCCGGAAGGCGCGCACCGGCGAGTTCACGCCGCCCGGCGTGACGACGGCCGCCCGGTCGAACAGGGCCTGCGAGACAGGCGCATCGTATGAATAGGGCATTTCGCTCATGATCTGCGACTACTCCGACCTTCTCCGACTTCTGGGACTCCGGCTACAGGGACGCCGGTCCGGAACTCCGGTTGCCAGTGACCTCCTCAGGGTAGGCCAGCGGCGGCCGACGGCAGCCGGGCCGGTCTCCGAGCCCCCCGTCGGCCCGCCATCTGCGAAACTGAAACGGACCGAGCCTCGTAGACGTAGCTCACTGCGACGATGTGTCGTGTGGCTGCGCAGCTCCCGCGGACAGGTGTTTCACCGCACGTTTCGGCGGGCGGCCGTGGGGGAGGTCACTGACACGATGATCGGGTTGCGCGGCGGGGGCCGCGCGTCCTAGAAAAGCAGTCGGGTGGAGATATGCATCGCGGTGGCGGACTGGGCGAGGGGACTGATGACCTGGGTCCTCGACGTGCCCGGCGGGGAAGGCACCGGCGCGACGCGGAGGAAGCCGACGAAGCCCGGCACACACAGGGTGTGTCCGGGGTACCGGGAGTACCGGGCGTACCCGGCGTGCCGGGAGTACCGGGACTACCGGGCACGCCCGGGGTATCGCCCGGGGTGTCACCCGGGGCATCGAACGAGTCCGAGCGGCTCGACCAGGCGGTCGACCGGCTCCGGGCGGGGAGCAGGAATGGTGGTCGGGTGGGGGTGACGTACAAGTACTTCGGCGCGCCGGACGGCGCCACGGCGGCCCGCGTCCCCATCTCGATGCGCCCCGAGGAGCTCGGCGGCGACGAGCTCGGCATGGGCGGCATGTTCACCAAGATCAAGCCGGAGACGATGGCGGCGATGGTCCTGACGGGCATCGAGGGCGTCCCCCTGCACAAGGTCCCGCCACTGGAACTGGTCGTCCTGCACCCCGACTACGCGGTCGTCAAGCTCCCGATGACGGTGGTGGACCCCCTCCGCGAGATCGGCGAGGAGGCGGTCGGCGCGGCAGCCTTCATCTGGTCCACGGTCCCGGACCGCGGCGGCCCCCGAGACGCGTTCAACGTCTACCAACTCCTCCACGAATGGCAGGACTTCAGCCACCGCCTGCACGAGGCAGGACACCAGCCGTACTGCCTGGTGTGGCCCTGAGCCGGGGTTTCTTGGAGGAACGGGCGGGGTCTTCGGACCTCGCCCTTTTCGTGCCGGAGAGGGGCCGTCACACGGCCAGAAGGCCGACGGCCTCGGTGGGAGCCGCATTGGGGTCAGGACCAGGTTTGGCCGGCTGGTTCCTTGATGGTGTGGTTGATTCTGTTGAAGACCTTCACCGTCGCCGACGGCCGCGTCACCGAGATCACCGCCGTCGTCGACCCGGCCGAACTCGTGCTCATGGACCTGCCGGGCCCGGTGTGACCTCAGCCGGCGGCGAGGAGTTCGAGTGTGTCGATCACTCGGTTCGAGAAGCCCCACTCGTTGTCGTACCAGGCGACCACCTTGACGTGGCGGCCGTCGACGCGGGTGAGGGCCGAGTCGAAGATCGACGAGGCGGGGTTGCCCACGATGTCGGAGGAGACGAGCGGGTCCTCCGAGTATTCGAGGACGCCGGCGAGCGGGCCCTCCGCGGCGGTGCGGTACGCCGTCAGGACGTCGGCGCGCGTCACGTCGCGGGCGACGGTCGTGTTGAGCTCGACGATCGAGCCCACCGGCACCGGCACGCGGATCGAGTCGCCCGACAGCTTGCCCTCCAGGTTGGGCAGCACCAGGCCGATCGCCTTGGCGGCGCCGGTCGTGGTCGGCACGATGTTGACGCCGGCGGCACGGGCGCGGCGGGCGTCGCGGTGCGGGCCGTCCTGGAGGTTCTGCTCCTGCGTGTAGGCGTGCACCGTCGTCATGAACCCGTGCTCGATGCCGGCGAGTTCGTCGAGGACCGCGGCCAGCGGCGCGAGCGCGTTAGTGGTGCAGGACGCGTTCGAGACGATCGTGTGCACGGCCGGGTCGTAGGCGTCGGTGTTCACCCCGAACGCGAGCGTGACGTCGGCCCCGTCCGACGGCGCGCTGACGAGGACCTTCTTCGCGCCCGCGTCGAGGTGGGCGCGGGCGTCCTTCGCCGAGGTGAAGCGGCCGGTGGCCTCCAGGACGATGTCGACGCCGAGTTCGGCCCACGGCAGCCGCGCCGGTTCCCGCTCGGCCAGCACCTTGATCCGGCGGCCGTCGACGACCAAGGCGTCCCCGTCCACGGTCACCGGGCGCCCGAGCCGGCCGGCCGTGCTGTCGTAGGCGAGCAGCCGGGCGAGAGCGGCGGGCTCCGTCAGGTCGTTGACGGCGACGATCTCCAGGGCGCTGTCGCGCTCCAGCAGCGCGCGCAGCACATTGCGTCCGATGCGGCCGAATCCGTTGATGGCGATGCGAGTCATGAGTGGGGTTCCTTCCTTTCCCGTCCCTGCCGCATCAGGCTCGCGCGCGGGCCGGGCCGCCGACAGTGGCGGGATCGCCAGGGTTCACAAGGATCCCGCCATGCCCCGTACCCGGGCGCCGCCCGGTGCCGAACGGCGGTCACTCGCCCCGGGTGAACGTGCGCCGGTACTCGCTCGGCGTCGTGCCGAGGATGCGCTGGAAGTGCAGGCGCAGGTTCGCGCCGGTGCCCAGCCCGATGTCGGCGGCGATCTGTTCGACGCCGCGCTCCGAGCGCTCCAGCAGTTCGCGGGCCAGGTCGATACGGGCCCGCATCACCCACTGCATCGGCGTACAACCGGTCTCCTCGACGAAGCGCCGGGAGAACGTGCGCGGCGAGACCCCCGCCTGCCGCGCCAGCGTGTCGAGGGTGAGGGGATCGCCGAGCCGGTGCAGCGCCCACTCGCGGGTGGCGGCGAACCGCTCGCCCAGCGGCTCGGGGACGCTGCGCGGCACGTACTGGGCCTGGCCGCCGCTGCGGTAGGGGGCCGCGACCAGCCGCCGGGCCGCGTGGTTGGACGCGGCCACGCCGAGGTCGCCGCGCAGGATGTGCAGGCACAGGTCGATGCCGGAGGCCGCGCCGGCCGAGGTGAGCACGCTGCCCTCGTCGACGAACAGCACGTTCTCGTCGACCCGGACGAGCGGATGCCTGGCCATGAGCGCCCGCGTGTAGTGCCAGTGCGTCGTGGCGCGTCTGCCGTCGAGCAGGCCCGTGGCGGCGAGCGCGAACGCGCCCGTCGAGATGGCGGCGAGCCGCGCGCCCCGGTCGTGGGCGGCGATCAGCGCCTCGACGACGGCCGGCGGCGGGTCGTCGCGGTCCGGGAACCGGTAGCCGGGGACGAAGACGATGTCGGCCCACGCGAGCGCGTCGAGACCGTGGGCGACGTAGTACGCGAGGCCGTCGCCGCCGGTCACGAGCCCGGGGGTCGCCCCGCACACCCGCACCTCGTACGGCATGCTCGCGCGGGTCGTGAAGACCTGCGCGGGGATCCCGACGTCGAGCGGCTTGGCACCCTCGAGCACGAGAACGGCGACGCGATGCGGGCGGGGTGCGGGCACGGGGAGAGGTTACGCGGAGCGGCGCGCATCTTTTTCGCCGTCCCCTGTAAGAAGTGGCCCGCTGCGCGCATTGCTCGGTGAGACAGCCGATATGAGGGGACGGCGCGTGACACATGCCCAACAGTTCCGGGACATCTACGAGGAGTGCTATCCGCGCGTCCTCGCCTACGCCACCAGCCTGGTGGGGCGGCAGGTAGGGGAGGACATCACCAGCGAGACGTTCACGGTGGCCTGGCGGCGGATGCGGGACATCTCGCAGCCCGCGCTGCCCTGGCTGCTGGGGGTGGCGCGCAACCTGGTGCGCGAGATGCGTCGCCGGGACGGCCGTCAGTACGCCCTCGCCGCCGCGGAGGCCCAGCGGATCAGCAGCGGCCACCGCAGCGACGTCGGCGACGTCGCGGCCGACGTGACCGACCGGGAAGCGGCGTTGCAGGCCCTGGCGAGCTTGTCCGACGCCGACCGGGAGCTGCTGACGCTCATCGCCTGGCACGGACTGACCGCCAAGCAGGCCGCGCGGGTCCTGGGCTGCACCACCGCGACGCTGACCGTCCGGCTGCACCGGGCCCGGCGGCGGCTGGAGAAGGCCCTGGAGCCGGCGGGGCCGGCCCCTTCGCCGGGGCCGGCACCCGTACAGAGGCCGGCGTCCGCGCGGAGGCCCGGCGGCACCGAAGCAGCCCCACAGACAGCGCAAGCAGCACAGACATCACAGACAGCACGAGCACCCCACCGCACCGATCGCACAGGAGCACTCACGTGAAGAACACCCACACCCGGTCCGGGCGGCCCGACGTCATGACGCTGCTCGCGGACGCCCGGCCCGACGAGCTGGACCCGGCCGCGCTGGCGGGCTCCCGGCGGCAGCGCGAGGACCTGGCGCACATCCTGGCCGCCGGGGCGACGGACGGTCGCACCGCGCGCTTCCGGCCCTCGGGGCTGCTGCGGATCGGGATCCGGCCGCTCGGGACGGTGACGGCCCTCGCCGCCGTCGCCGCGTCCGCGGTGGTCGTGACGACGCTCGACCGGGACCCGTCGGGCGTGCGCCCGAGCGCGTCCCCGCAGGCCTCCTCCGCCGCGGCGGGGGCGGGCTCGTCGTCGCCGGACAGGCAGGGCGACGTCCGTCTCGAACTGCTCAGCGCGGCGAAGAAGGCGGAGACGCCGGCCGCCGAGGGGACGTACTGGCAGACCGTCACGCGCTCGGAGAGCGTGGACGTCGTCGAGAGCGCGGGGCGGATCTTCGCCGTGCGCGACACGTCGACCGGCGAGTGGTCGGTGGGCGTGCGTCCGGGGACGCGCAGCCTGATGGTCTCCGGGCTGGACGCGGTGACCGAGCCGCGCACCGCGGAGGACGACGCGCGCTGGCGGGCCGCCGGCTCACCCGCGTCGGCCCAGGCCGAGGTCCCGGGCAACGAGGAAGGCGGCACCCTCGGTTACAGGATGGGAGCCCACCGGCCGATGGTCATGCGGACGGACGCCGACGACAAGATCTACGCCCTCGGCCCGGACAACGTCTCCTATCAGGACCTGCTCGAACTCCCTTCGGACAGCGGTGAGTTGCGCCGTCAGCTGGAAGCCCTGCACGCGGAGGACAGCGGCGCGGAGGCCGGCGGCGGCCGTACGAACTACGTGCTGCGGGTGGCCGCCGACCTCGTCACGATGCCGGTGAAGCCCGCCGTCCGGGCGGCCGCGTACCGGGTGATGGCGGACCTGCCCGGCGTCCGGGGGCTGGGGCGCGTCAACGATCCGCTGGGTCGCGCGGGGGTCGGCATCGCGTTCCCCGACGCCTTCCAGGGATCGCTGGGGAGCGTCGAGCAGCGGCTGATCGTGGACCCGGCCACCGGGGCGATGCTCGCCGAGCAGGTCGTGCTGGTCGAGCCGTCGGCCCGGGCCCGGCAGGCCGGTCTGACCGCGGGCACGACGGTCCACTACGAGGCGACGACGCGGATGAGCTGGGGCGAGCGGCAGATCACCGTGCCGGAGAACGCTCAGCACTGAGCACGGTGATCGCGGGATCGGGGTGATCCCGCGATCACGGTGGTCGCGGGGACGGCCGCTCTTCGGGGCGGTCGTCAGCCGAAGGTGATGTCGGACTCCTGGAAGACGCAGTTCACGCCGTCGGCGTCCGAGCCCAGCTTCTCCGGTTCGCCGTCGGTGACGCCCTCGAACTTCTGGCAGGGCACGATCTCGCGCTCGGGGTCGTTGAGGATCGTGATGCCGGTCAGCCGGGCGGTGTCCCCCAAGTTGCTGTTGATACCGACGAGTTCACCGCCGGGCGCGGTCGCCGTGACGTTCTCCAGCACGACGTCCCGCTGGAACTGCTCGCTGCAATTCCCGCAGGTGCGGACGAGCTTGCCGAAGTCGGCCACCTCGAAGTCCCGGACGGTCAGCGTGCCGGCCCCGTTGAACTGGGGACCGAGGGCAACTCGGCCGGGGCCGCGAGCCGCTCAGCCGGGACCGAGGGCAGCTCGGCCAGGACCGCGAGCCGCTCAGCCGGGGCCGCCCGCGATCCCGGCGGGGCTGAGGGCCGGCGGGGTGGGGGCTCCGAACGGCTGTCGCCCCGTCGCTCATCTCGTCCCCACCACCCGCAGCGCCGTCAGCGCCAGCGTCCGCGCGACCTCCGTCACCTCCCGGACGGACACGTGCTCGCGCGCGCTGTGCGCCACCGCGATGTCCCCCGGGCCGAACTGGAGCGTCGGGATGCCCGCCCCCGCGTACAGCCGCAGGTCGCTGCCGTACGTCGCGCCGCGCTCCCTCGGGCGCGGGGCGCCGGTCGTGTCGGCGTGCGCCTCCGCCACCGCGTCCCGCAGCGGATGCCCGGCCGGCAGCCGTCCGCTCGCGAACTGCCCGCCCGGCCAGCCGACCACCGCCGGGTGCTCCCGCAACCACGGGTCCGCCGCGCACGTCTCGGCCACCCGCCGCTCCAGCTCCGCCCGCGCCCGCGCCGGGTCCTCCCCGAGCCGCACCCCGAGCCGGCCCTCCGCGACCAGCGCGTCCGGCACGCTGCTCGCCCAGTCCCCGGAGCGCACCGTGCCGACGGACAGGGAGTACGGGATCGGATACTCCGCGAGCAGCGGGTCCGGGTCGCGATTGCGGTCGTCCTCCAGGCGGGCCAGCGCCCGGTGCAGCGGCAGGTACGCGTCGATCGCGCTCACCCCCCGCTCCCGTGAGCTGGCGTGCGCGGCCTTGCCGGGGACGGTGATCCGGAAGGTCAGCGCGCCCGCGTTCGCGGTGATCAGCGTCCCGGCCGTCGGCTCGGCGATCAGGCACGCGTCTCCGCCGTACCCGCGCCGCAGGGTGCCGAATGCGCCGATCCCGCCGTCCTCCTCCCCGACGACGAAGTGCGCGGCGACCCGCCCGCGCAGCCGCACCCCGGCCGCCCGGATCGCCGCCAGCGCGGCGAGGTGCGCGACGAGCCCGGCCTTCATGTCGCAGGCGCCGCGCCCGTGCACGAGATCGCCGGTCACCCGCGGCACGAACGGGTCGCCCTCCCAGGCCGCGAGGTCTCCCGGCGGTACGACGTCCACGTGGCCCTGGAGGATCAGCGTCGGCCCGTCGCCGCCGTCCTCCGTCCGTCCCACCAGGCCCCACGCCTCCTCGCGCGGCGCCTCGGCGCCCGGGAAGCCGGGGTGGGCGCGCAGGGCGGGCAGGTCCATGGACCACAGGTCGACGTCGAGCCCGAGCCGCTCCAGCCGGCCGGCGAGGTGGTGCTGCAACTCGGCCTCGGCGGCGCTGCCGGTGACGCTGGGTATCGCGATCAGCTCCAGCAGCGCCCGCCCGGCGGCCTGCTCGTCGATCGCCGCCAGCACGGCGGCCTCCTCATCGGTCAGCACGCGCCGACCACCTCCCCGGTCCACAGTCGAAGGACGGACGAACGGACGGACGAACGAACGAACGAACGGGCGGTCGGACGACGACCGCCGCCGCCTCCGCCCCGAACGCATCCTGTTCACCCGGAGCGGCCGATACGCGGCCGACGACGACCCGTCCCGAACGGCCACCTGCCCGCGCCGGGGACTCCTCCGCTCACCGGGGACCCGCCACGCGGCACACAGTCCCGGACAGGCGTCGCCATGGCCACGAAAGCCCCGCACCCCCAGACCCACCCCTCACCCCTCATCCCTCACCCCTCCCGCGCCCCCTGCTCCCCTGACCCCCCTCCCACCGTGAACCCGATCACCGAGCCGCCCCCCTCCCGCCGCGAGGCGAACGGTGTGCCGCCGTGGGCCAGCGCCACCTCGCGGACGATCGACAGGCCGAGGCCCGAGCCGGGCAGGGAGCGGGCGTCGGCCGCGCGGTAGAAGCGGTCGAAGACGCGGGTGAGGTCGGACGCGGTGATGCCGGGACCCCGGTCGAGGACCTCGACGCGGACCGGGCCGGGGCCCGCCGGGCCGGTGACGGCGATCTCGATCGGGCCCGCCCCCTCCCGGTCGAACTTCGCCGCGTTCTCCACGAGATTGCTGAGCGCCCGTTGGAGCATCCCCGGCCGCCCGTCCGTCGTGGTGTCCCCGCTCGCCCGGACCTGGACGGTCCGCCCGGTGCGGCGGCGGGCGAGGCCCGCGACGTCCTCGGCGATGTCGGCGAGGTCGACCCGCCGGGGCGGCTCGGTGTCCGACTGGCCGGCCGCGAGATCCACCAACTCGTTGACCAGATCGGTCAGTTCACGCGCCTCCTGGCCCAGGTCGGCGACGAGTTCCTCACGGGCCGCGGGCGGCAGCTCGTCGATGCGGCGCAGCAGCGAGATGTTCGTACGGAGCGAGGTCAGCGGAGTGCGCAGCTCGTGGCCGGCGTCCTGGACCAGCCGGCGCTGGTCCTCCTCCGACTGCGCGAGCCGGCCCAGCATGCGGTCGAAGGCGCGCCCGAGGCGGCCCACCTCGTCATGGCCGGTGACGGGCACCTGGACGCCCAGCCGTCGGGTGCGGGCGACGTCCTCGGCGGCGGTGGTGAGGATGACCAGGCGGTGCGTGATGCGCCGGGCCAGCCACCAGCCGAACAGCCCGGCCGCCGTCACCACGGCGGTCATCAGGACCAGGGTCCGCTGCTGAAGCGCCCGCAGCAGGTCCTCCGTGTCGCTGAACTCCTGCGCGATCTGCACCGCGCCCCGGCCGCCGCCGAGGGCGACGGTGGCGACGCGGTAGACGTCGCTGCCGACGTCGACGTCCTCGTGCTCGGCGAGCGTCCCCGCCGTCGCCGCGGCGGCGACCTCCCGGTCGGCTTCCTTGACCGGCAGCCCGGGGTCGCCGGGGTCGACGACCGCGCCGTCCGGCCCCAGCACCTGCACGTCCGTGCGGGCCGGCCGCACGATGTCGTGGCCGGGCGCGGACGAGGAGAAGTCCTCGGGGTCCATCGCCTGGTCCCGCACCTCGTCCCGCAGGTCCTGCACGACCTCGTCGAACACCGACTCCTGGTCCACCCTGACCAGTCGCGCGGCGGCCCCGTACGACAGGACGCCCACGAGGACGGTGACGGCGGCGGTCACGGCGGCGAAGGACACCGCGAAGGTGGTGCGCAGCGAGACCAGCTCGGCGCGCCGCCGGGACGGCGACCTCGCCGACCGGTCGTCCGCCCCGCCCGTGCGTGCCACGCGTCAGTCTTCCCGCAGCACGTAGCCCACGCCCCGCACGGTGTGGATCAGCGGCGGGGCGCCGCCCGGACCGTCCAGCTTGCGGCGGAGGTAGCCGACGTAGACGGCGAGGTTCTTGGAGCCCGGCCCGAAGTCGTAGCCCCAGATGCGGTCGTAGATCGTGGAGTGGTCGAGGACGATGCCCGCGTTGCGCACGAGCAGCTCCAGCAGCTCGAACTCGGTTCGGGTCAGCTCCAGTTCGCGTTCCCCGCGCCAGGCCCGCCGCGCCTGCGGGTCCATCCGCAGCCCGGCCGCCTCCAGGTAGCGGGCGGGCGCCGCCGCCGCGGGCTTCGGCACGTCGGTCCGGGCGGCCGGGTCGCTGCGGCGCAGCAGCGCGCGCAGCCGGGCGAAGACCTCCTCGACGTCGAAGGGCTTCAGGACGTAGTCGTCGGCGCCCGCGTCCAGTCCGGCGATCCGGTCCGCGGTCTCCACCAGCGCGGTCAGCATCAGGATGGGCGTGCGGTCGCCCTCGGCGCGCAGCACCCGGCAGACCTGGAGGCCGTCGATGCCGGGCATCATCACGTCGAGGACGAGGATGTCCGGCGGCGTCCTGTGCGCGTGCGCCAGCGCCTCGACGCCGTCGGCGACCGCGGTGACCTGGTAGCCCTCCAGGGTCAGGGCGCGTTCCAGGGCGTGGCGGATGGCGCGGTCGTCTTCGGCCAGGAGAACGGTCTGAGGCACGCGGTCCACTCTGCCAGGGCCTCCGGCGGTTTGGCGGAGTCGTGCGGTGGTGCTGCTTGGCTTCTTACTCGGCTCTCACCGTCGGTGTGGGCGTCTCCGGGGGCTGCCGCCCCCGGGCCCCCGCTTCGGCCCTGAACGGGCCTCGTCCTCAAACGCCGGACGGGCTGATGGGACCGGCCCCCGCCAAGAGCGCACCCCGCAGTTTCACACCCCCCTGTTCGACAGTGCCGCCAGTTGTTCCGCGAACGGGATGACCTCCATACCGCCGGTCTTCGGTCCCCTCGCCGCCGGCAGGCCCCTCATCAGGGTCGCCAGTTCGCCCGCCGCCCGTTCGACCCTTTCGGGCAGGCCCTCCGCGCCCCAGTCCTCGGAGGCCGCGTAGACCGCCGTCGGGACGATCACCGCGCGCAGGTAGGCGAAGAGGGGGCGCAGCGCGTGTTCCAGGACCAGCGAGTGCCGGGCCGAGCCGCCGGTGGCGGCGATCAGCACCGGCTTGCCCGCCAGCGCGTCCTGCTCCAGCACGTCGAAGAACGACTTGAACAGTCCGCTGTACGACGCCGAGAACACCGGGGTGACGACGATCAGGCCGTCCGCCGACGCCACCGCGTCCAGCGCCGCCGCCAGCCTGCGCCCGGGGAAGCCGTTGGTGAAGTGGTGCGCGATCTCCACGGCGAGGTCGCGCAGCTCCACGACCTCCACCTCCGCCGGGGTCCGCTCGGCCGTGGCCGTCGCCAGCCGGTCGGCCAGCAGGCGGGTGGACGAGGGGACGCTCAGTCCCGCCGAGACGACGACGAGCTTCATGCCACGGTCTCCTTCTTCTTCGCGTGCGCCGCGGCCAGCAGGGACTGGTGGGTCGGCGCGTCCGGCACGTCCGCCGGGCGGCCCTTGGCGAACTCCTCGCGCAGCACCGGCACGACCTCCTCGCCGAGCAGGTCGAGCTGCTCCAGCACGGTCTTCAGCGGCAGCCCCGCGTGGTCGACGAGGAACAGCTGACGCTGGTAGTCGCCCGCGTACTCCCGGAAGGCCAGGGTCTTCTCGATGACCTGCTCCGGCGTGCCGACGGTCAGCGGGGTCTGGTCGGTGAAGTCCTCCAGGGACGGCCCGTGCCCGTAGACCGGCGCGTTGTCGAAGTAGGGGCGGAACTCGCGCACCGCGTCCTGCGAGTTCTTCCGCATGAACACCTGGCCGCCGAGGCCGACGATGGCCTGCTCCGCCGTGCCGTGCCCGTAGTGCGCGTACCGGGCCCGGTACAGCTCGACCATCCGCTTGGTGTGGTCGGCCGGCCAGAAGATGTTGTTGTGGAAGAAGCCGTCGCCGTAGAAGGCGGCCTGCTCGGCGATCTCGGGCGAGCGGATGGAGCCGTGCCAGACGAACGGCGGCACGTCGTCCATCGGGCGCGGCGTCGAGGTGAAGCCCTGGAGCGGGGTGCGGAACTTCCCCTCCCAGTCGACGACGTCCTCGCGCCACAGCCGGTGCAGCAGGTTGTAGTTCTCGATGGCGAGGTTGATGCCCTCCCGGATGTCCTGGCCGAACCACGGGTACACCGGGCCGGTGTTGCCGCGGCCCATCATCAGGTCGACGCGCCCGTCGGCCAGGTGCTGGAGCATCGCGAAGTCCTCGGCGATCTTCACCGGGTCGTTGGTGGTGATCAGGGTGGTCGAGGTGGAGAGGATCAGGTTCTCCGTGCGGGCCGCCACATAGCCGAGCATCGTGGTCGGCGACGACGGCACGAACGGCGGGTTGTGGTGCTCGCCGGTCGCGAAGACGTCGAGCCCGACCTCCTCGGCCTTCTGCGCGATGGCGACCATGGCCTTGATCCGCTCGCGCTCGGTCGGCGTGCGCCCGGTGGTGGGGTCCGGCGTGACGTCGCCGACCGTGAAGATCCCGAACTGCATGGCCCCTCAACCTCCAAAGTTGTTGACCGTTCAACTATACCTCTGAACGACCGCCCCCCGACCCCTATTCCCGAGTACCCCCGGCTGTCGGCGCCCCGCCCTACGATCGACTCATGGCCGCCCCACGCCGCGACACCCGAGGCATCGTCGACGCCGCGGAGCTCCTCGCGCGCGTCCGCTTCCGGCGCCGCGAACCGGCCCCGCCGCTGCGCCCGTACCTGGAGCACTACTGGCTGATCGACTGGGACCTGAACCAGCCGTACGCCTCCCATGTCGTCCCGCACCCCTCGGTGAACGTCGTCTTCCAGCGGTTCGAGGGCCAGGAACCCTTCGCCGAGATCGCCGGCATCGGCCTCGGCCTCTTCACCCAGAAACTCGAAGGCGCGGGGCGGGTCTGTGGGGTCCAGTTCCGGCCGGGCGGCTTCCGGCCCTTCGCCCCGGACCACCCCGTCGGCGACTGGACGGGCCGCCGCGTCCGCCTCCCCGACGCCGACCCCGGGGCCGTCCTCTCCCCCGACGACGAGGACGCCCGCGTGGCCGCCCTCGACGCCTTCCTCCTCGGTCTCGGCCCGCGCCCCGACCCCGAGGCCGACCGGGCGATGGCCCTGGCCGACCGCATCCGCACCGACCGCTCCGTCCGCCGCGTCGCCGACCTGGCGCGCACCGAGGGCGTCTCGGTGCGCCTGCTCCAGCGCCTCTTCGCCGCGTACGTCGGCGTCGGCCCGAAGTGGGTCATCCTGCGCTACCGCATCCACGAGGCCCTGGAGCGCGCGGAGACCTCGACCGACGTCGACTGGGCGGCCCTGGCAGCCGACCTCGGCTACGCGGACCAGGCTCATCTGGTACGCGACTTCAAGGCGACGGTCGGGGTCCCGCCCACTGCCTACTCACCCCGGCGGGAGCCCGGGGGCCCTCCCCGCGGTCCCGGCTCCGGCCCCGGCTCCAGCCCCGGCCTCGGCTCCGCTCAGGAGCCGAACGGCAACGCGTCCGTGTAGCCGTTCGACGGCCGCTCGATCTTCTCCACGCCCCGGGCGTCCAGCGCGACCGCCGCGGACATCGTCCCCAGGGTGCCGCCCGCGTGCCAGGTCCCCGTCACCGTCACCCAGGTGTCGGCCTTCGGCGCGTCGACGCCGTACACCCGCACCTTCACCGACTGCGCGTCCGCCGCACAGCACGACATCATGATCCGGGTCAGGTACCAGCCCTCGGCCCCGTTCCCGCCGGCCGGTGTGACGAACCCGGTCATCCGGACCGTACGGCCCTTGATCGCCTGCTCGGCGTCCTGCTGCACCCGCTGGGTGAAGTCGGTGAGCGTGATCGGCAGCGGCGAGGTCGCGGGCAGCGGGTCGAAGCCGTCCTCCTCGACGACGGCGACCGGCTTGGGCGCACCGCGCGACGCGGTGTAGGAGCCGAGCGCGGGCGGGGCGTAGAAGAGCAGGCTCAACGCGGGCAGGAACAGCAGCCAGGCGACACGGGGGACGCCGGAGTGATCGTGGCCGTGGTCGTAGTCCTGGTCGTGGTCCTGGCCGTGGCCGTGCCCGTGGCCGTGGTCCTGGCCGTGGCCGTGGTCCTGCCCGTGACCGTGGCCGTGGTCCTGCCCGTGACCGTGGCCGTGGTCCTGCCCGTGACCGTGGCCGTGGTCCTGCCCGTGGTCGCGGCCGTCACGCCCCCGCGCGCCCTCGCCGTCACGCCCCCGCGCCCCTTCGCCGTCCCGCCCCCGCCGCCCCTCGCGCCACGCCGACCACGCCTCCATCGCCCCCAGGACCACCAGCACCGCCCCCGACGCGATCAGCAGTGGGCGCATGCCCTCCTTCACGTATCGCAGATACGCGTCCGTCAGCAGCGAGGCCTGCAACAGGCCCAGCCCGCTCAGCAGCAGCAGTCCGACCTGCGCGAGCCGCTTCACAGCAGCACCCCTCCCACCAGCACGCTGCACACCACCGCGACGACCGCGGTCGCCGTCGAGAATCGGAGCGCGAAGGCCCGTCCGAACGTCCCCGCCTGCAACGCGATCAGCTTGAGGTCGACCATCGGCCCGACCACCATGAACGTCAGCCGCGCCGTCGGCGAGAACCCGGTCAGCGACGCCGCCACGAACGCGTCCGCCTCGCTGCACACCGCCAGCACGATCGCCAGCAGCGCCAGGAACAGCACCGACAGCCAGGGCGAGCCGGCGAACGTGTCGACGACCGAGCGCGGCACCGCCACGTTGAAGGTCGCCGCGGCCATCGCGCCGACCACCAGGAACCCGCCCGCGTGCAGGAAGTCGTGCTGGAAGCCCTGCCGGAACTCCGTCCACCGACTGTGCCCCGGCCGGTGCCCGGTGTGCTGTACGGCGGGCTTCAGCCACTCCGCGCGGCCCAGCCAGAGCCACAGCCAGCCCATCACGGCCGCGGTGACCAGCGAGGCCAGCAGCCGGGCCAGCACCATCTCGGGGCTGCCGGGGAAGGCGATCGCGGTGGCGGTCAGCACCACCGGGTTCACGGCCGGCGCGGACAGCAGGAACGCGAACGCGGCGGCCGGGGTGACCCCCCGGCCGATCAGACTGGCCGCCACCGGCACCGACGCGCACTCGCAGCCCGGCAGCACGACCCCGGCGGCCCCGGCCACCGGCACCGCGAGCGCCGGCCGCTTCGGCAGCAGCCGGCTGAACACCCGCTCCGGCACGAACGCGTTGATCGCCCCCGACAGGGCCGTACCCAGCAGCAGGAACGGCAGCGCCTGCACGGTCACCGCGAGGGCCACCGTCCGCCACGCCTGCACGGCCGGCTCCTCCAGCGACCGCCCGACCAGCACCAACAGCGCGCCCGGCACCACGGCGGCCGCCGCCAGCAGCAGCGGCCAGTTCCGGGGCAGGCCGCGCGCGGGCCCCGCCTCCCGGCCGCGGTCACCGTCACGGTCACGGTCACGGTCACGGTCACGGTCACCGACGTGCTCGCCGTCGCGGTCCGCGCGTATGCCGGTGTCGTCGACGACCCCCATGCCTAGCCCTGGCCTTCCCGCAGCCGCACGACCTGCTCCCCGCTGAACTCCACCGTCCGCCTCATGTGCCGCACGATCACCGCGAGTTCGGCCTCGTCGAGATCCTCGAAGAGCGGGGACCAGTCACCGCCCAGCCGCTCGCAGGTCCGCCCGAACTCGGCGATCCGCTCCGGCACCGTCGCCACCAGCACCCGCCGCCGGTCGACCGCGTCCCGCTGCCGCACGACGTACCCCGCCCTCTCCAGCCGGTCCACCAGCCGGGTGGCCGATCCGGTGGTCAGGCCCGTCAGCTCCGCGACCCGGCCCGTCGTCACCGGCTCCCGCTCCAGCGACAACAGGTTCAGGCACTGGAGGTCGGTGGGGTGCAGCCCGAGACGGTCGGCGACGGCCTGGTTGAACAGCGCGAACGCCGCCACGTACCGGCGGGACACGGTGGACAGCTCGTCCAGCAACCGCGACCGCACGTTCCCGGACATCGCCCGCACACCCCTTCGTCAGCGCCGTCCGCAGATCGTACGACGCGGCGGAACCCGACCGGCCGGAAGCGGCTCCGCGGCGCGTGCGAAGCTGATCGCATGCTCGTGCTCCGCTCCGCCGCCCTCTTCGTCGTCGCCGCGCTCTTCGAGATCGGCGGGGCGTGGCTGGTCTGGCAGGGCGTGCGCGAGCACCGCGGCTGGCTGTGGATCGGCGCGGGTGTCATGGCCCTCGGCGCGTACGGCTTCGTCGCCACCCTCCAGGAGGACGCCGACTTCGGCCGCGTCCTGGCCGCGTACGGCGGTGTCTTCGTCGCCGGTTCGCTGGCCTGGGGCATGGTCGCCGACGGCTACCGCCCGGACCGGTGGGACGTGACGGGCGCGCTGGTCTGCCTCGCCGGCATGGCCGTGATCATGTGGGCCCCGCGCAACGGCGGCTGACCCTGCCCGCCCACGCAACGGCGGCTGACCCGGCCCGCTGCGAACTCGCCTGTCCGAAAAGCGGGATCGCGGGCCGTTCGTGATCTCCGCGTGCCTATCCTGGCCGCCGGAGGGTCGGCGCGTCGTCCGCCCCGTCGCACCCGTCCGCCCCTCCTGTGCCGTCCACCCCGCCGCCCCGCCCTAGGAGCAGTCCCATGGCCCCCGCCGCCCCGTCCCCCGCCTCCCGCATCGCCGTCGTCACCGGTGCGAGCAGCGGGATCGGCGCCGCCACCGCCCGCCGGCTCGCCGCGGCCGGCTACCGCGTGGTCCTCACCGCCCGCCGCAAGGACCGTATCGAGGCGCTGGCCGAGGAGCTGGTCGCGGCGGGCGGCTCGGCGACCGCGTACCAGCTGGACGTCACCGACCGGACCGCGGTGGACGAGTTCGCGACGGCGTTCAGGACGATCGGCGTCCTCGTCAACAACGCGGGCGGCGCGCTCGGCGCCGACCCGGTGGCCTCCGGCGACCCGGACGACTGGCGCACGATGTACGAGACGAACGTCATCGGCACCCTGAACCTCACCCAGGCCCTGCTGCCCAAGCTGGTCGAGAGCGGCGACGGCACGGTCGTGGTCGTGTCGTCGACGGCCGGACACGGCACGTACGAGGGCGGCGCGGGCTACGTCGCCGCCAAGCACGGCGCGCATGTGCTGGCCGAGACGCTGCGCCTGGAGATCGTCGGACAGCCGGTGCGGGTCATCGAGATCGCGCCCGGCATGGTGAAGACCGACGAGTTCGCCCTGACCCGCTTCGGCGGCGACCGGGACAAGGCGGCGAAGGTCTACGAGGGCGTGGACGAGCCCCTCACCGCCGACGACGTCGCCGAGACGATCGCCTGGGCGGTGACCCGCCCCAGCCACGTCAACGTCGACCTCCTGGTCCTGCGCCCCCGCGCCCAGGCGTCCAACACGAAGGTGCACCGGAAAATCTGATCACGGTCGCCCCACGCGCCCGTAGGGTCGCGCCCGTGGACAGACACATAGCCTTCGAGACGCTGCACAACTTCCGTGATCTGGGCTGGTATCGGACCGCGGACGGGCGTTCGCGCGTCCGCGCGGGACTCCTGTACCGCGCGGACTCCCTGGGCAAGCTGACCGAGAACACGCCGGACTGGGACCTCTTCCTGTCCCTCGGCGTCCGCACGGTGATCGACCTGCGCCACCCCTGGGAGGCGGAGGGCCGGGGCCGGATCCCCGCCCACCCCTCCTTCGCGTACCGCAACCTCAGCATCGAGCACCGGCCCTACGACCAGGCCGTCCAGACCGCCGACGTCGACCCGGGCCCGTACCTCGCCGAGCGCTACATGGAGGTGGCGGAGGACGGCACGAAGGAGATCCGCGAGGCCCTGGAGCTGATCGCGCACACGGACGCCCCGCTCGTCTTCCACTGCGCCTCGGGCAAGGACCGCACGGGCCAACTGGCCGCTCTGGTACTGGGGTTGCTGGGCGTCGAGGAGCAGGTGATCGTCGAGGACTTCAGCCTGACGGAACTGGCGACGGACGCCCTGCTCGCCGACTGGCGGGCGCGCAACGACGGCCGCACCCCCGCCTGGCCCGGCTTCGGCCGCGCCCCCGCCTCGGCAATGCGCCACTACCTGGCGGCCGTCGACTCCCGTTACGGCAGCACCAGGAACTACGTCGCCCAGGCCCTGGGCCTGGACCCGGACGCCGTCGCCGGTGCTCTCCGTGACCGCCTGCTGGAGCCGATCCCCTCCGCCTGGCCGGAGTCGACGTTCCACCGGTCGACCCCCGAGGACGTCCCGGCCCTGGTCCGTCTGCACGACACGGCGGCCCTGTGGCAGTCGGCCCGGGAGATCGACCAGTGGACGCCGGGCGGCAAGACCGCGGCCCACTTCCACACCCGGATGCGGGAGGGCGAGGTGTGGCTCGCCCGGGTGGCGGGCACGGTCACCGGCGCCTGGGAAATCTGGTGGGACGACCCGGCCGCCTGGGGCCCGCGCCCGCCCGACGCCGGATACGTCCACCGTCTGATGACGGCCCCGCACACGTCCCCGCCGGCCACCGGCCGCCGCATGCTGGCCGAGGCCGAGTCCCGCATCGCCGCGTCCGGCCGCGCCTACGCCCGCCTGGACTGCCTCGCCTCCAACCCCCGCCTGCGCGCCTACTACGAGTCGGCGGGCTACAAGGTCGTCGGCGAGAACCGAGCGAAGAACGGCGGCCAGGGCAGCCCGTACGCGGTGACGCTGCTGGAGAAGCGGCTCGGCTGACGCCCGGGAACTCGGCGCCGGTCATGCGCGCGAAGGGGCCCGGACCGACCGGCCCGAGCCCCTTCGCCATCCCCCGCCGTCGTCCGCCGTCGTCAGCCCTTCACGCAGACGACCTGCTTCAGCTTCGCCACGACCTCCACCAGGTCCCGCTGCTGGTCGATCACCTGCTCGATCGGCTTGTACGCGCCCGGGATCTCGTCCACGACACCGGAGTCCTTGCGGCACTCCACGCCCCGCGTCTGCTCCTCCAGGTCCTTCGTGGAGAACCGCCGCTTCGCCGCGTTGCGGCTCATGCGCCGGCCGGCGCCGTGCGACGCCGAGTTGAAGGCCTTCTCGTTGCCGAGGCCCTTCACGATGTACGAACCCGTGCCCATGGAGCCCGGGATGATCCCGTACTCGCCGGAACCGGCCCGGATCGCGCCCTTGCGGGTCACGAGCAGGTCCATCCCGTCGTAGCGCTCCTCGGCCACGTAGTTGTGGTGCGCGCTGATCTCCGGCTCGAAGGCCGGCTTCGCCTTGCGGAACTCCTTGCGGACCACGTCCTTCAGGAGCGCCATCATCAGCGTGCGGTTGTACTTCGCGTACTCCTGCGCCCAGAACAGGTCGTTGCGGTACGCCGCCATCTGCGGGGTCTCCGCGATGAACACGGCGAGGTCGCGGTCGACCAGGCCCTGGTTGTGCGGGAGCTTCTGCGCCACACCGATGTGGAACTCGGCGAGCTCCTTGCCGATGTTGCGGGAACCGGAGTGCAGCATCAGCCAGACGGCGCCGGTCGTGTCCGTGCACACCTCGACAAAGTGGTTGCCGCTTCCGAGCGTTCCCATCTGCTTCGTGGCGCGTTCCTGACGGAACTTGACCGCGTCCGCGATCCCGTCGAACCGCTCCCAGAAGTCGTCCCAGCCGCCGGTCGCGAAGCCGTGCAGACGGCCCGGGTCGACGGCGTCCTGGTGCATGCCCCGCCCCACCGGGATCACCTGCTCGATCTTCGACCGCAGGCGCGACAGGTCGCCCGGCAGGTCGTTCGCCGTGAGGGAGGTCCGCACCGCGGACATGCCGCAGCCGATGTCCACGCCCACCGCAGCCGGGCACACGGCGCCCTGCATCGCGATCACGGAACCGACCGTCGCGCCCTTGCCGAAGTGCACGTCCGGCATCACGGCGAGGCCCTTGATCCAGGGCAGGGTGGCGACGTTGCGCAGCTGCTGGAGCGCCACGTCCTCGACCGTCGCCGGGTCGGCCCACATACGGATGGGTACCTTCGCGCCCGGCATCTCCACGTACGACATATCGCCCTCATTCCCCCGGAGTCACAACAGAAGTCTCTAATAGCAAAACCGGTGCCAAGGTCGACGTACAGGACGAGGGACCGGCATCCACGGCGTTGCGTGCGATACACATTGTCTCCAGTGGTCGCCCCCGCCCGGCAAGCGAATAACCGTCCACGTCATGACCGTCGAACCGTCGAGAGGAGCCGACCGTGCAGCGGAAGGCGTACGTAACCGGCGCCGCCGCGCTCCTCGCGGCGCTGCTGGCCGGCTGCACCGGCGACTCCGACGACGGCGGCCCCACCGACGACGCCAACCCGGGCAAGGCCGGCACGGCCAGCGCCGTCGCCGAACCCGGCCGGTACGACACCCTCCCGGAAGCCTGTCGCGCCGTCAGCCGCGGCACCCTCGACACGCTCCTGCCCGGCGTCCGCGAGATCGCCGACGCGACGCGGCGGGAGGACGCCTACGCGGGCGAGGCGACCCAGACGTTCGACACCGACCGCAAGACGGGCTGCCGTTGGAAGGTGGAGTCGGCGGACGCCACCGACCACCTGCTGGTCGACTTCGAGCGCGTGGTGTCGTACGACACCGCGGTCAGCGACGACACCGAGGCCGAGGACCTGTTCGCGGGGAAGGTGACGGCGGCCGACCTGCCCGTGCCCGTCGCCTCGACGAGCGACGCCTCGCCGGCCTCCCCGTCGGCGTCCCCGTCCGGGTCCTCGTCGGGGTCCGCGGCGGCGTCCCCGTCCGCGAGCCCCGCCAAGGGCACGGCCCCCGCGGCCGGCGGCGAGGGCACCGCCCCGGCGAGCGCCCCCGCGAACGGCACCGCGACCGCCCCCGCGAGCGACTCCGCCGCCCCCTCCCCCTCCGCCACCACCACGCCCGCCGAACTCCAACCCCGCCTCCTCGAAGGCCTGGGCGACGAGGCGTTCGTCGACGACGTGCTCGACGACTCCGCCTCGACGGCCAAACAGCGCACGGTGACTGTGGCGTTCCGCACGTCGAACGTCATTGTGACCATCCGGTACGAGGAGCAGCCGACGACGATCGCCACGGTGCCGGACAGCGAGGAAATGCAGGACAGGGCCCGGAAACTGGCCGCTCAGCTCGCCGACTCCCTGCGCGGCTGAGGCGACTTCACGCCCCGCCGCCCTCCGCCCGCGAACCCCTCCAAGCGAGACCGCACATCTCCTTCACCGCGTACCGTGGCCACTCGGACCCGATCCGACCGCAGGAACCACGAGCGTCATGAGTGAAGGAACCATGCAGCGACGAGCCCAGCGAGACGACCAGCACGACCACCGCGACGACCGCGACCGGCGCGGCCGGCGGACGCAGCGAGTCGGAGGCCTGAACCGCGCCCTCGCCGCGGCGGCCGTACTCCCCGTGATGCTGGTCGCCGTCGGCTGCTCCTCGGACTCCGGCTCCGGCTCCGGCTCCGCCGACGCCAACGCCACGCAGAACACCGGCGCCGACACCGCCGCCGGCGCGGGCGCCACCGTCAGCGCCCAGCCGACCGTGCAGGCCGCCGCGTACAAGGCGCTGCCGGAGGCCTGCAAGGCGCTGTCGAAGAAGACGCTGACCGAACTGGTGCCCAAGGCGGGCGCGGCGGGCAAGGAGGGCGCGTCGAAGGACACCGGCGCCCGCGCGTCCTGCTCCTGGTCCAGCCTTCAGAACAACGGGGTGAAGGGCTCGCAGTTCCGCTGGCTGAACGTCTCCCTGCTGCGCTTCGAGTCGGACGCGGCGAGCTCCGGCGACCAGCAGGCGCAGGAGTACTACGCCAAGCAGGTCAAGGGCGCCCAGGCGGTCTCGGGCGCGGCGAACGCCAAGACGCAGGCGCTCACCGGCGCGGGCGACCAGGCGACGACCGTGCGCTACGACCTGAAGAAGACCGAGGGCGCCTTCAAGCAGCAGACCGTCGTCGCGCGCGTGGAGAACGTCGTCGTCACCCTCGACTACAACGGCGCGGGTCTGGCCGGCGACAAGACCCCCAGCCCGGACGCGCTGACGAAGTCCGCGGAGAAGGCCGCCAAGGAAGTGGTGGCGGCGGTCCGGTCGGCCAACGGCGAATCGGCCAACGGCGGTGCCACGGGCGGCGGTTCGGCCACGAGCCCGTCCCCCTCGAAGCCGTCGACGTCGTCGCCGTCCCCGTCGGCGTCCCCCTCGAAGCCGTCGGCCTCGGCCTCCGCCGAGAACAAGAGCTGACAGACCGGCACCGCGTGCGTCGCACGCGTGTGCCACCCTGTTGCGCGCAACAACACGCAAGGGGAGGGGAGTGCGGGTGGCCGCGCCAATAGAGCTGACCCGGACGCACCGCGTTCTCATCGGTGTGGTCGTGTTCGGCGCCGTGATCATCGCCGGCATCGGCTTCGCCGGCTCCTACGCGGCCGTGCGCGAGCTGGCCGTCAAGAAGGGCTTCGGGAACTTCTCGTACGTCTTCCCGATAGGCATCGACGCGGGCATCTGCGTCCTGCTCGCCCTGGACCTGCTCCTGACGTGGATCCGCATCCCGTTCCCCCTGCTGCGGCAGACGGCGTGGCTGCTGACGGCGGCGACCATCGCGTTCAACGGCGCCGCCGCCTGGCCGGACCCGCTGGGCGTCGGCATGCACTCGGTGATCCCGATCCTGTTCGTGGTGTCGGTCGAGGCGGCCCGCCACGCGGTCGGCCGGATCGCCGACATCACGGCCGACAAGCACATGGAGGGCGTCCGCCTCACCCGCTGGCTGCTCTCCCCGGTGCCGACCTTCCTGCTCTGGCGCCGGATGAAGCTCTGGGAGCTGCGCTCCTACGACCAGGTCATCAAGCTGGAGCAGGAACGTCTCGTCTACCAGGCCCGCCTCCGCTCCCGCTTCGGCCGCGCCTGGCGCCGCAAGGCCCCGGTCGAATCCCTGATGCCCCTCCGCCTGGCCCGCTACGGCGTCCCCCTGGCGGAAACAGCCCCGGCGGGCCTGGCAGCAGCAGGCATAGAACCAGCCCTCCTGCCCCCGGTTCCCCAACCGGAACTACGCCCTACACAGCCCCCAGCCCTGGCCGCAGCCACACCCACCGACGCAAGGGGCACGTCCGCCGCAGCAGCGGGCACGGACGCCGCCGCAGGCACGCCCACCGCGGCACCGGGCACCTCCGCCGCCGGCACGAACACGGCAGCAGACCCGTCCGCCGCGGGCACGTATGCCGCCGCAGCAGCGGACCCCTCCGCCGCCGGCACGGGCCTCGCAGCAGGCCCACTCGCAGCCGCCGCGGGCACACCCGCCGCCGCAGGCATGTCTGGCGCCGCCGCAGGCACACCCGCCGTAGCAACAGACCCCTCCGCCGCCGGCATGGGCCCCGCAGCAGGCCCCTTCTCAGCCACGGGCACACCCAACGCCGCCGCAGGCACACCTGCCGCCGACGCAGGCACACCCGCCGCCGCGGGCAATCGTGCCGCTGGGGCGGCGCCCGTCCCACAGAAAGCGGCGCCTCACAGCGAGCAGCGCGCATACCCCGGCGGCCACCAGAACCCCGGGCAACCAGGCAACCCGGCCGAGCCCGACGTGAACCAGTGGCTGCACTCCCGCCACCCGCAGCAGATCGAGTACCACGGCGGCTACAACCCCGACTTCGACCCCGGCATCCAGTGGGACGAGGAGCAGTACCGCCAAGAACCCCCGCCGGAGGAACCCTCCCCCGAGGAAACCGGCAGCTTCCCCATCCCCGTCAGCCGCGGCCGCACCCGGGAACTGGGCGACGGCGGCGGCCCCCCGGAGCCGGACGAGGACGCCTACTACCAGGTCTTCCGTCAGTCGATAGACGGCAGCTACCCCACCCCCCGCGTCCTCGGCGACAACATCCAGACGACGTACGGCACGATCCTCAGCCCGAGCGACCTGAAGACCCTGACGGAACGCTTCCAGATGCGCCACTCGGCGGAACTGGAAGAGGACCACATCGCATAAGAAGCGGCATAAGAAGCCGCATGAGCAGCGGCACAGAAACCCGCACGAGAAAGCGCCCGGTACCCCAAGGCACCGGGCGCTTCTCTCACGCTCTCGCTACTCCCCCAGCAGAATCCGCACCCGCTCCTGCCCCACCGCCAGCAACAGCGTGGGCAGCCGAGGCCCCGTGTCCCGCCCCACCAGCAGGTGGTACAGCAGGGCGAAGAACGACCGCTGCGCGGTCTTGATCTCGGCCGGCAGCTCCTTAGGCGTCGCGTCCGCCGAGAACCCGGCCTGCACCTTCGGCACGCCGTACACGAGGTGCGTCAGCCCGTCGAGCGACCAGTGCGACTCCAGCCCGTCGAGCAGCAGCCGCAGCGACTGCTGCGACGTCTCGTCGAGGGACTTCAGCAGCTCGCCGTCGGCCTCCTCGCGCACGATGGTCCGCTGGTCGGCGGGCACCTGCGTGTTGATCCAGGCCTCGGCCCGGTCGTAGCGCGGCCGGGCCTCCTCCAGCGAGCCGAGCGGGTTCTCCGGGTCGAGCTCGGAGAGGATCCGCAGCGCCTGGTCCTGGTGCCCGGCGGTGATGTCGGCGACGGAGGCCAGCGTCCGGTACGGCAGCGGCCGGGCCGTACGCGGCAGCTCACCGCCGGCGGTGCGCACCGCGCGCGAGTGCGCGGCCACGTCGGCCGGCAGCGCGGACCCGTCGGCGACCTTGCCGTCCAGCTTGTCCCACTCGTCGTAGAGCCGCTGGATCTCCTGGTCGAAGGCGATCTTGAAGGACTGGTTGGGCCGCCGCCGCGCGTACAGCCAGCGCAGGATCTGCGGCTCCATGATCTTCAGCGCGTCGCCCGGGGTGGGCACACCGCCCCGCGACGACGACATCTTGGCCATGCCGCTGATGCCGACGAACGCGTACATCGGCCCGATCGGCTGCTCGCCGCCGAAGATGCCGACGATCTGGCCGCCCACCTGGAAGCTGGACCCCGGGGAGGAGTGGTCGACGCCGCTCGGCTCGAACACCACGCCCTCGTACGCCCACCGCATCGGCCAGTCGACCTTCCAGACCAGCTTGCCGCGGTTGAACTCGTTCAGCCGCACCGTCTCGGAGAAGCCGCAGGCGTCACAGGCGTACGTCAGCTCGGTGCTGTCGTCGTCGTAGGAGGTGACGGTGGTGAGGTCCTTCTCGCAGTTGCCGCAGTACGGCTTGTACGGGAAGTAGCCGGCGGAGCCGGAGCTGCCGTCGTCCTCGGCCGCCGCGCCCGAGCCCTCGGCGGCCTCCAGCTCGGCCTCGTCGACCGCCTTCTGCTGCTTCTTCGCCGGGGCCTTCTTGGTCCGGTACTGGTCGAGGATCGCGTCGATCTCGCCCCGGTGCCGGACGGCGTGCAGGATCTGCTCCCGGTAGACGCCGGTGGTGTACTGCGCGGTCTGGCTGATCCCGTCGAACTCGACGCCCAGCTCCGCCAGCGCCTCGACCATCGCGGCCTTGAAGTGCTCGGCCCAGTTCGGGTGCGCCGAGCCCTCGGGCGCGGGGACGGAGGTCAGCGGCTTGCCGATGTGCTCGGCGAAGGACGCGTCCACGCCCGGGATGCCGTTCGGCACCTTCCGGTAGCGGTCGTAGTCGTCCCACGAGATCAGGTGCCGGACCTCGTGCCCCCGTCGGCGGACCTCGTCGGCGACGAGGTGCGGGGTCATGACCTCGCGCAGGTTCCCCAGGTGGATGGGGCCGGAGGGGGAGAGCCCGGACGCGACCACGACGGGTTTGCCGGGGGCCCGACGCTCCGACTCCTCGATGACCTCATCCGCGAAACGGGAGACCCAGTCGGTGGTCTCGGTGCTCTGAGCCACGTTCGGCACGTCCTCTTTTTCTGGTTTCTCTGGATGTTTCCTCAACGGCGGCCGGTACGGTCGCACGGCCGGCGCACCCATTGTCCCAGCCCGGCCCCCAACCACGAAAACGACTTCCGGTGACGGCGCGACGCGCCGCTCCCGACGACCGAGACGACCAGGGGGAACATTGCGCACGCGCCGACGCCGGGGATGCCTCACCGCCGGAGCAGGGGCGGCCACGCTGTCGCTGCTGGCCGCCACGACGACGGCCGCGCGGGCGGCGCCCGCGGCCGGTCCGGTCGACGTGCGGGCGAGGCAGGCCTTCGTCAACGCGAGCGCCGCGCCGGGCGGAACCATCGGCGTGCGGCCGACCGCCGAACTCCTGACGGGTCAGGCTCCCCGGTGGGGCCTCACCCTGACGCTCCCGCAGGGCGTCGCCTACGTGCGGACCTACGAGGACGGGACCGACGGCGACTGCGCACCGTCCGCCGACGGCCGGATCGTGAAGTGCACTGCGAAGGACGGGAAGGCGGACGTCGCGGCGTACGTGCTGGTCGAGGTCGACGCGGACGTGGCGCCGGGGACGACGCTGACGTTCACCACCACCGCCGACACCGGCGACACGGTCGACGCCCAGCCCGGGAACGACACCGTGACGGGAAAGGTCGCGGTGCGGACGCCCGCCGATCTCGGCTTCGCATGGGAGGCGCCCTCGGGGCCGGTGGCCGTCGGCGAGGGCGTGACGACGCGGCTCGTCGTGACCAACCACGGCCCCGCCCCCGTCCGGCTCGACGCCGTGCACTTCTCCATGGGCACCGACTACGGGACCGAGTCCGGGTACGAGAAGGACTGCTGGGCCGAGCCGGACGTGCTGATCTGCGACGTCCTCGAGGATCTGGCACCGGGCGCCACCGTCACGATTCCCTTCGCCTGGAACTTCCCGAAGGAGGCCGCCGGCACCACGCACCGCGTGCAGGCCTCCCTCCCCACGCCGACTCCGAACGACCCGGACCGGTCGAACGACGAGGCCACCCTCGTCCTCACCGTCGCCAAGGCGTCCTCGACCACGTCGACCACCGGCGGGTGGCTCGCCGAAGTCGGGGCCGGACCGGTCATGGCCGCCGCCGCGGGCGCGACGGCGCTCACCCTCACGGGTGGCGCACTCGTGCTGCTGCGCAACCGGTCCCGCCGCACCGGCTGAGCCGCCAGGCCGACCCAGCCCGCGAGGCCCGCGAGACCCGCGAGGCCGGAAAAGCGCTTTACCCCCCGTGGGATACTGGCCGGGTCCATCAATTCCACGAGGAGAACGGCACCCACTCCTATGGCCTCGGTCACGTCCCTCAGCGACTCCGTCCGGCAGCACCTCGCGTCCGCCCTCTCGGCCACCCTGCCGGAGGCCGCCGACGCGGACCCGCTGCTGCGACGAAGCGACCGGGCCGACTTCCAGGCCAACGGCATCCTCGCGCTGGCCAAGAAGGCGAAGGCGAACCCGCGGGAGCTGGCCACGAAGGTCGTCGCCGAGGTCGTCACCGGTGAGGTGATCGAGGAGGTCGAGGTCTCCGGCCCCGGCTTCCTGAACGTCACGATCACGGACAGGGCGATCACGGAGAACCTGGCCGCGCGCTACGCCGACGACACGGGCCGGCTCGGCGTGCCGCACGCCGCGCACCCGGGCACGACGGTGATCGACTACGCGCAGCCGAACGTGGCGAAGGAGATGCACGTAGGCCACCTGCGGTCGGCCGTCATCGGTGACGCGGTGGTCCAACTCCTGGAGTTCACGGGCGAGACGGTGGTCCGCCGGCACCACATCGGCGACTGGGGAACCCAGTTCGGCATGCTCATCCAGTATCTGGACGAGCACCCGCACGAACTGGACCACAAGGAGTCCCACGCGAGCGGCGAGGAGGCGATGTCCAACCTCGACCGCCTCTACAAGGCCGCGCGCAAAGTCTTCGACTCCGACGAGGAGTTCAAGACGCGGGCCCGCCGCAGGGTGGTGGACCTCCAGGCCGGCGACCCGCACACGCTGGCCACCTGGCAGAAGTTCGTCGACGAGTCGAAGATCTACTTCTTCTCCGTCTTCGAGAAGCTGGACATGGAGATCCGGGACGCGGACATCGTCGGCGAGTCGGGTTACAACGACATGCTGGCCGAGACCTGCCGCCTGCTGGAGGAGTCGGGCGTGGCCGTCCGCTCCGAGGGCGCGCTGTGCGTGTTCTTCGAGGACGTCAAGGGCCCGGACGGCAACCCGGTCCCGCTGATCGTCCAGAAGTCGGACGGCGGCTACGGCTACGCGGCCACCGACCTCTCCGCGATCCGCGACCGCGTCTTCAACCTCAAGGCGCAGTCACTGCTCTACGTCGTCGACGCCCGTCAGTCGCTGCACTTCAAGATGGTCTTCGAGACCGCGCGCAGGGCCGGCTGGCTGAACGACGACGTCAAGGCGCACCAGCTCGCCTTCGGCACGGTGCTGGGCAAGGACGGCAAGCCGTTCAAGACCCGCGAGGGCGAGACGGTGAAGCTGGTCGACCTCCTCGACGAGGCGGTGGACCGGGCGACGACCGTGGTCCGGGAGAAGGCCGAGAAGATGGGCCTCGCCGAGCAGGAGATCGAGGAGAACGGCCGGCACGTCGGCATCGGCGCGGTGAAGTACGCCGACCTGTCGACGTCGGCCGTGCGGGACTACAAGTTCGACCTGGACCAGATGGTCTCGCTGAACGGCGACACGTCCGTCTACCTCCAGTACGCGTACGCCCGTATCCAGTCGATCCTGCGCAAGTCCGAGGGCGCGACGCCGACCGCCCACCCGGAGCTGCCCCTCGCCCCGGCGGAACGCGCGCTCGGCCTGCACCTGGACCAGTTCGGCGAGACGATCCTGGAGGTCGCGTCGGCCTACGAGCCCCACAAGCTCGCGGCGTACCTCTACCAGCTGGCCTCACACCTGACGACGTTCTACGACCAGTGCCCGGTCCTGAAGGCGGAGACCCCGGAACAGAAGGAAAACCGCCTGTTCCAGATCGACCTGACGGCCCGAACCCTCCACCGGGGGATGGCCCTGCTGGGCATCAGGACGCCTGAGAAGCTCTGACGCCGACCGGCGGGGGCCCGACTGTCAGTGCCGGGCCCTACAGTCCCCACCATGGCGACTCTTCCCAATCCTCTTCCCGTGCTGGCCTCCGATCCCAGTGGGCGTACCCTCGGCCTCCGGCTGCCGCCGGGGCGGCTGATCGACACCACGGACGAGGGGGTGTGGGACGAGCCGCTGCTGTGGCACGCGGAGCAGTCGGCGTCCTCCGGCAACTGGGCGGCGCTGGGCGGGCCGGCGGGGCGTGCGGGGCTGCTGCCCGTGCTCGTCGACACGGGTGACCGCCAAGGGGGGCCCGAGGAATGGGAGTTGATGCCGGGGGACGTCTCCTACCCCGGCGACCACGACGCGGAGGACGTCCTCGCCGACTACTGGGAGGGCGACGAGGAGGACGAGCCGGACGACGAACTCGGCGACTGGCTCGCCCCGTTCGGCCCCGACTGGCCCGGTCTCGCCCCCGCCCTCCCCCTCACCGTCGACCCCGGCGCCTGCGCCACGCAGCTCGCGGACGCCCTCTCCGACGGCTCGCGCCCCTGGCTCAAGGATCCCCGCGTGGCCCTCGTCCCGGCCCGCCGTTCCGCCGACATCCCCGCCGCCATCGGCTGGTCCGGCCCGCTCAACCACGACGACGACGTGGCCCGGCTCTGCGCGGTCCTGCGTTCCTGGGAGGACCGCTTCGGCATACGCGTCGTCGCCCTCGGCTTCGACACCCTGACCGTCTCCGTGGCCGCCCCGCCCACCGACCCCGCCGACGCCGAGGCGCTGGCGGCGGAGCACTACGCCTTCTGCCCCGACAACTTCAACCAGCAGACGCTGCGGGAGTACGCGAAGGACCTCGTCGACGAACGGGCCTGGACCTTCTGGTGGGACTGACCGACGCCCCAGCGCGCCGGCAGGCGGGACGGGAGCACGCCTGACCGTCCCGGGCGCCGTCCCGGGCGGGTGACGTCACCGCAGGTCAGAGAGGGGAGGAACGGACCAGCGTCCCGACTTCCCCGGCAACTCTGGCCCCACGGCCCCCGCACGCACCACTCTGATCCCATGCCGATACACCGCGCCCCCACCCGGCACCGCCGCACCCGCCTGCTCCTCACCGCCCTCGCCTGCGCCGCCGCCCTGGCCCTCACCGCCTGCGAGGACGGCCAGGGCGTACGCGACGAGGGCCCTTCCGAGCCGAGCTCCTACGGCGTCGGCGAGGCCCCGGCCCGCCCCCACGCGGAACCGCCGATCGGGAACTCGTAGGAGGGCCGCCCGTTGTTGCCGCTCGTGTGGAACGGCTTGCCGTCGTCGTCGACGGTCAGCGTGCCCCGCCGCGACCCGCTGGACCAGGACAGCTCCAGCACCCACCGCACGTCGTACGCGGAGGCGTCGGCGGCGACGTAGTAGGCCTCCGGGTCGGACTCGCTCACCGAGAACGGGAAGTCGTCGGCTCCCGCCTCCGGCAGCAGCGCCGGACGCACCGCGTCGAGCGCGACGGTGAAGTAGCGCTTCGGCACCCCGCCGCCACAGCCGACGCCGGGGTACCCCATGGCGAAGTCGTTCCAGGCGAGCGGCGAACTCTTCTGCACCGTACGGACCTTGAGGCTCTCCACGACGACGGTCGCGGCCCCGGTCCCCTGCACGGTCACCTCCACCATCTGCTCCCCCGAGGGCACGGCCCCGTGCGCGGCCACCCAGGCGTGCGCGTCCTGTTCGAGCGGCGGCGGCGACACCCGCCCCGGCTCCTTGTCGACCAGGTAGTGCGGCGAGCAGGGGTCCAGCCAGGCGTACGGACGGACGGCGACGGTCAGCGGAGGCGCGGTGTCGTCCGCCTCAGGGGCCTCCGGCCCCGCGCCTCCCCCGGCGGGAGCCGACGTCGAGGGCGACCCGGACGGCGACGCGCCAGCAGCGGAGGGCGAGGGAGAGGACGACGTCGTGGACGACACGGAGACCGACGGCGAGACGCTCGACTCCGCCCCCCGCTTCCCCTGCGCGGAGACGTTGCCGGCCGGACGCGCGCCCTCGTCGTCGTCCGAGCCGCCGCCCGGCAGGGTCAGGGACAGCGCGAGCGCGACGGCGCTCAGGGCCGTGGCGGCGGCGACCGCGGCGAGGATACGCGGGCGACGGCGAACGCCGGATGCCGCTCCGCCCTCGTTCGCGCCGTCGCCGTCGCCGTCGTCCGATGACTCGCCCTCGTCCGGACCGGCCGGATCGTCCGGACCGGCCGGGCCTCGTGTCGGCGCTTCGACGTCCCGGTCTGCCTGCGTCGCCTCGGACACGTCCGCGGCCTCGCCGGCGACGGCGACCCCCGCGCCCTTCTTCCCCCGCCCCGCGTCCGCCAGCACCCACCGCCGGTGCAGTTCGACCAGTTCCTCGGGCTTCGCCTTGCAGAGCCGGGCGAGCCGTTCCACCGGCGCGTAGTCGGCGGGGACGGCGTCCCCGTTGCAGTAGCGGTGCAGCGTCGACGTACTCATGTGGAGCCGTTTCGCGAGCGTCCCGTAGCTCAGCCCGGACCGCTCCTTGAACTCCCGCAGCAGATCCGCGAACTCGGTCGCAGACACCGTTCGTCCACCCCCCATGTCCCATCCCGGCGTTCCGGGGACGGTCTGTCTTTCCAGCTCAGAAGGCTTGTGGCCGTTCCAGCGTCCCTGATGGCCCGCCAGGCGTGGCGGCCGGGACGGATCTCCCAACAAGCTGAGGCCATCCAAGCACGCCGCTCCCGCCGACCGGTCGAGCGGCCTGCGCCAACCACCCTTTTCCGGAAGAGGACTTCGCCATGCGCATCCGTCGCACCAGCCGTCTGCTCGTCCCCGCGATCGCCGCGGTCGCCGCCCTGTCCCTGACCGCGTGCGAGGAGGGCACGGACGCGCGGAGCGCCGGCGGGTCGACGCCCGCGGCGTCGTCGGGGACCCCGCTGCCCGCGAGAACGGGCGCCGAGAGCACCGGCGGCACCTCCGGCAAGCCGTCCTCCGGCGGCACCGCGCAGAGCAAGGACGACAAGGACCCGTACGCCCCGGAGAACCGCGTCCTGTGCAACGGCTCCAACACGAAGGTGACCGCGAAGCCGGTCCCGCGCCCCCTGAACCACATGCTGATCACGGTCACCAACACCGGCAGCAAGGTCTGCGACCTCACCTACTACCCCGTGCTGCGCTTCGACGAGATGCAGTGGGTGCCGCAGGCCGCGAAGGACACCCGGCCGCAGGCCGTGACGACCCTCGCCCCCGGTGAGTCCGGCTACGCGGGCGTCCTGCTGTCGGCGGCCGACGGCAGCGGCGAGGGCGGGACGACGGCGAAGAAGCTGACGGTCGGCTTCCAGGGCCGGACGCCGAACAGCGAGGGCGGCGCGTCGGCGACGCCGCCCCTGCCGGCCGCGGGCGTGTACTACGACAGCTCGCTGACGGTGACGTACTGGCAGCGGGACATGGACGACGCCCTCGACCGGTAGACACCGGGCCCACCGGGGTCCCCTCAGGCCACCGCGGCCA
The DNA here is from genome assembly GCF_042890065.1 of Streptomyces sp. NPDC002328. NCBI lineage: Bacteria > Bacillati > Actinomycetota > Actinomycetes > Kitasatosporales > Streptomycetaceae > Streptomyces > Streptomyces sp. NPDC002328. The sequence continues at coordinate 703,170 of NZ_JBIARQ010000002.1, forward strand.
CCGGCAGGCGCTCAGCTCACCGGATCTTCTGAGCCGCCTCCGTCGCCCAGTACGTGAGGATGTTCCGCGCCCCGGCCCGCTTGATGCCGGTCAGCGTCTCCAGGATCGCCCGGTCCCGGTCGAGCCAGCCCTTCTCGGCGGCGGCCTCGACCATCGAGTACTCGCCGGAGATCTGGTAGGCGGCGACGGGCACGTCCACCGCGTCGGCGACGCGCGCGAGGACGTCCAGGTAGGGGCCGGCCGGCTTGACCATCACCATGTCGGCCCCCTCCTCCAGGTCCAGCGCGAGCTCGCGCAGCGACTCCCGCAGATTGGCCGGGTCCTGCTGGTAGGTCTTGCGGTCGCCCTTCAGCGAGGACCCGACGGCCTCCCGGAAGGGCCCGTAGAAGGCCGACGAGTACTTCGCGGTGTAGGCGAGGATCGAGACGTCCTCCCGCCCGATCTGGTCGAGCGCGTCACGGACGACGCCGATCTGCCCGTCCATCATCCCGCTGGGGCCGACGACATGGGCGCCGGCGTCGGCCTGGACCTGCGCCATCTCGGCGTACCGCTCCAGGGTCGCGTCGTTGTCGACGCGCCCTTGCGCGTCCAGCACGCCGCAGTGCCCGTGGTCGGTCGTCTCGTCCAGGCACAGGTCGGACATGACGAGCAGGTCGTCCCCGACCTCGGCCCGCACATCCCGGATCGCCACCTGGAGGATCCCGTCCGGATCCGTGCCCGGCGTCCCGAGCGCGTCCTTCTTCGCCTCCTCCGGCACCCCGAAGAGCATGATCCCGGAGACCCCGGCCGCCACGGCCTCCGCCGCGGCCTTCTTCAGACTGTCCCGGGTGTGCTGCACGACCCCGGGCATCGCCTGGATCGGCACCGGCTCGCTCACGCCCTCCCGCACGAACGCGGGCAGGATGAAATCGGCCGGATGCAGCCGGGTCTCGGCGACCATGCGCCGCATCGCGGGGGTGGTGCGCAGCCGCCGGGGACGCGTACCGGGAAAGGATCCGTACTTCGTCATACGCCTAAGCTACGCCCGCCCCGACAGCGCCTTTGCCGACGCCCCGTCGGCGCGAACACCCGCGGCCCGCCACCCCGTCGGCGCGAACGCGCACGGCCCCGCACCCGGGTCGAGTCCCAGGCGCAGGGCCGTACAGCACACGCCGTCAGGCGCTTCCGCGTCTCACGTGGCCCGGCGTCGCCGAGCCCCCGGCCTGCGCTCGCTCGGCCGCGTCACCGGGTCGCCGGCCTCCAGCGCGGCGGTCCGGCGCCGTACGCCGAAGTCGGCCAGCGCCTCCGCGAGCTTGTGCACGGACGGCTCCGGAGCCATGACGTCCACGCGGAGACCGTGCTCCTCGGCGGTCTTGGCCGTGGCCGGGCCGATGCACGCGATGACGGTCACGTTGTGCGGCTTGCCGGCGATGCCGACCAGGTTCCGCACCGTGGACGACGACGTGAACAGCACCGCGTCGAAGCCGCCGCCCTTGATCGCCTCACGCGTCTCCACCGGCGGGGGAGAGGCCCGTACGGTCCGGTAGGCCGTGACGTCGTCGACCTCCCAGCCGAGCTCGATCAGCCCGGCGACCAGCGTCTCCGTGGCGATGTCGGCCCGGGGCAGGAAGACACGGTCGATCGGGTCGAACACCGGGTCGTAGGGCGGCCAGTCCTCCAGCAGGCCCGCCGCCGACTGCTCACCGCTGGGCACCAGGTCCGGCTTCACGCCGAAGGCGATCAGCGCCTTGGCGGTCTGCTCGCCCACCGCCGCGACCTTGATCCCGGCGAAGGCGCGGGCGTCGAGCCCGTACTCCTCGAACTTCTCCCGCACCGCCTTGACGGCGTTCACCGAGGTGAAGGCGATCCACTCGTAGCGGCCCGTGACCAGGCCCTTCACCGCCCGCTCCATCTGCTGGGGCGTACGCGGCGGCTCGACGGCGATCGTCGGCACCTCGTGCGGGACGGCGCCGTAGGACCGCAGCTGGTCGGAGAGCGACGCCGCCTGCTCCTTCGTGCGCGGCACGAGCACCTTCCAGCCGAACAGCGGCTTGGACTCGAACCACGCCAGCTGGTCGCGCTGGGCGGGGGCGGAACGCTCGCCGACCACGGCTATCACCGGCCGGCCGCCCTCGGGCGAGGGCAGCACCTTGGCCTGCTTCAGCGTCTGCGCGATGGTGCCGAGCGTGGCCGACCAGGTGCGCTGCCGGGTCGTCGTGCCGGCGACGGTGACCGTCATCGGGGTGTCGGGCTTGCGCCCGGCCGACACCAGCTCGCCGGCGGCGGACGCGACCGAGTCGAGGGTCGTCGACACGACGACCGTGCCGTCCGACGCGCCGACCTCGGTCCAGCACCGGTCGGAGGCGGTACGGGCGTCCACGAACCGGACGTCGGCGCCCTGCGCGTCGCGCAGCGGCACACCCGCGTAGGCGGGCACGCCGACCGCCGCGGCCACGCCGGGGACGACCTCGAAGGGCACGCCGGCCGCGGCGCAGGCGAGCATCTCCTCGGCCGCGTAGGCGTCGAGTCCGGGGTCCCCGGACACCGCACGCACGACCCGCCTGCCGCCCCGCGCGGCCTCCATGACAAGATGTGCGGCATCCCGCACCGCGGGATCAGCAACGGTTGTTGACGCGCCGTCAACGACCGCGGCGAGAGGCGCGCCCGTGCCCGGGAGCGGGTCCGAGGACGGACCGGTCTCCGCGTTCACGACGGTGACGCCGGGCCTCGCGTGCGTCCGGACGACGTCGAGCACCTCGTGCTCGACGACGAGGACGTCCGCGTGGGCCAGCGCCTCCACGGCGCGCAGGGTCAGCAGTCCCGGATCCCCGGGTCCGGCACCGAGGAAGGTGACGTGCCCGTGTTCAGGACCGGCGGCGGCAGGAAGGGCGGTGGGGCTCACTGTGCTCGCTCCCCCATCAGACCGGCCGCGCCCTGGGCAAGCATCTCGGCCGCGAGTTCGCGACCGAGCGCCGTTGCCCGGTCGTGCGTTTCGGGCACGGGACCGGTGGTGGACAGCTGCACCATGCGCGTGCCGTCGGTCGTGCCGACGACGCCGCGCAGGCGCATTTCCTTGACAATCTGCCCGTCGGCCTGGGGGTCCCCCCGCTCGAGCGGAGCCGAGAGTGGGGGAAGGTCGGCGAGCGCGCCCACAGGGGCGGAGCAGCCGGCTTCCAGGGCGGCGAGCAGTGACCGTTCGGCGGTCACGGCGGCCCGGGTGAACGGGTCGTCGAGCTCGCCGAGCGAAGCGATCAGGTCTGCGTCTTGGGCGGTGTTCCCCGCCCTGCACTCGATCGCCAGTGCCCCCTGGCCGGGGGCGGGCAGAACCGTGTCGACCGACAGGAAGTCGGTCACTTCCTCACTCCGACCGATCCGGTTCAGTCCGGCGGCGGCCAGAACGACGGCGTCCAGCTCACCGTCCCGGACGAAACCGATCCGCGTGTCGACGTTCCCCCGGATCGGGACCGTCTCGATGTCCAGTCCGTGGGCGCGGGCGTACGCGTTCAGCTGCGCCATCCGGCGCGGCGAACCCGTGCCGATGCGCGCCCCGCGCGGCAGGTCGGTGAACTTCAGCGCGTCCCGGGCGACGATCACGTCACGCGGGTCCTCGCGCACCGGCACGGCGGCCAGGACCAGGTCCTCGGGCTGCGTGGTCGGCAGGTCCTTCAGCGAGTGGACCGCGAAGTCGACCTCGCCCCGCAGCAGCGCGTCGCGCAGCGCGGTGACGAACACGCCGGTGCCGCCGATCTGCGCGAGGTGCTCGCGGGAGGTGTCGCCGTAGGTGGTGATCTCGACGAGCTCGACGGGCCGCCCGGTCACCCGGCGCACGGCGTCCGCCACCTGCCCGGACTGGGCCATGGCGAGTCTGCTCCGCCTGGTCCCGAGCCTCAGTGCCTTCGTACTCATACCGGCCCTCGGTTCTTGGCGTGGTTCTCGGTGATCTCGGTGTTGCCGGCCGCCGCGCTGATGCCGGTGCTCGCGGTGATGCCGGTGGTACTGGTGGTACCGGTGATGCCGGCCGCGGTGATGCCGGTCGCGGCGGCCACGTCGGCCGGCGACCCGCCGCCGTCGCCGTCCTGCGCCCGCGAGACGGCCGCGACCTCCTCCGGGTCGAGGTCGAACAGGGTGCGCAGCGCGTCCGCGTACCCGGCGCCGCCGGGCTCGGCCGCGAGCTGCTTCACCCGCACGGTCGGCGCGTGCAGCAGCTTGTCGACGACCCGCCGCACGGTCTGCGTGATCTCGGCGCGGTGCTTGTCGTCCAGGCCGGGCAGCCGCCCGTCGAGCCGGGCGATCTCGCCGGCCACGACGTCGGCGGCCATGGCGCGCAGGGCGACCACGGTCGGCGTGATGTGCGCGGCCCGCTGCGCCGCGCCGAACGCGGCGACCTCGTCGGCGACGATCCGGCGCACCTGGTCCACGTCGGAGGCCATCGGCGCGTCGGCCGAGACCTCGGCGAGCGACTCGATGTCCACCAGCCGCACCCCGGCGAGCCGGTGCGCGGCCGCGTCGACGTCCCGCGGCATGGCGAGGTCCAGCAGGAACAGCACCGGCTCCGGCCGTACGGGCGCGGCGACCGGCTCGGGCGCCCGGCGCTCGGGGACCCGGCCGAGGGTCGCGGCGGTCGCGGCGAGCGCGCTGATCAGCTCGGCCTCGGCCTCGGGCCGGCGGGCGGCCTCGCGGCGGTCCACGCCGGCGCCGGCGACCCAGGCGGCGTGCTGCTCCAGCGTCGCCGCGTCCATGCCGGCGACGGCGGCCTCCCCCATCACGGAGAAGCCGGACTGCTGCACGGCCGACAGGTCGAGCGGGCAGTTGTCGTCCGCCCCGGCGGAGCCGAGGGAGGGGGACGGCAGCGGCCGTACGCCGGTCCGCGCGGGCTCCTGGGCGGAGAGGTCCTCGGTGAAGGCGACGGGCGCTCCGGTGCGGCCCTCGACCGCCGCCGCGACCGCGTCCGCCGTGAGGACGAGCCCCGTCGCCCCCGTACAGGAGACGACGACGTCGGCACGTGTCAGCTCCTCGGCCACCGCCTCCATCGTGACGGCACGGGCCGTCACCTCCGTCCCGTCGGCCTCGGCGGCCGCGTGGGCGGGGCGTCGCCCGTACTGCTCTTCGAGCAGGTGCGCGAGGCGCTCGGCGCGGTCGAAGGTGCGGTTGGCGACGACGATCTCGGCGACGCCGACACGCGCGAGCGTGGCCGCCGCCAGCGAGGACATGGAGCCGGCGCCGATCACGAGGGCGCGCCTGCCGCGGGCCCACGCGGTGACGTCGCCGCCCGCGGACAGCTGCTGGAGGCCGAAGGTGACCAGGGACTGGCCGGCGCGGTCGATGCCGGTCTCGGAGTGGGCGCGCTTGCCGACCCGCAGGGCCTGCTGGAACAGGTCGTTCAGCAGCCGTCCGGCGGTGTGCAGCTCCTGCGCGCGGGCCAGCGAGTCCTTGATCTGCCCGAGGATCTGGCCCTCGCCGACGACCATCGAGTCCAGACCGCAGGCCACCGAGAACAGGTGATGGACGGCCCGGTCCTCGTAGTGCACGTACAGGTAGGGCGTGAGCTCCTCCAGGCCGACCCCGCTGTGCTGGGCGAGCAGCGTGGACAGCTCGGCGACACCGGCGTGGAACTTGTCCACGTCGGCGTAGAGCTCGATGCGGTTGCAGGTGGCGAGCACCGCGGCCTCGGCGGCCGGCTCGGCCGCCACCGTGTCCTGGAGCAGCTTGGACTGTGCGTCCGCGGAGAGCGACGCGCGCTCCAGCACGCTCACGGGCGCGGTGCGGTGGCTCAGTCCTACGACGAGGAGACTCATGCCGGCATCACGGCGGGGACGTCCCCGTCAGGACCTTTGTCGGCGGACCGGCCGCGGGTGACGGGCACCGGGCCGGCGCCGTCGCCGGAGGCGGCCTCCTCGCCGGCCTTGCGCTGCTCGTGGAAGGCGAGGATCTGGAGCTCGATGGAGAGGTCGACCTTGCGCACGTCGACGCCGTCCGGGACGGTCAGCACGGTCGGCGCGAAGTTCAGGATGGAGGTGACCCCGGCGGCCACGAGCCGGTCGCAGACCTGCTGGGCGGCGCCGGCGGGCGTCGCGATGACGCCGATCGACACGCCGTTGTCGGTGATGATCTTCTCGAGCTCGTCGCTGTGCTGCACCGCGATCCCGGCGACCGGCTTCCCGGCCATCGCGGGATCGGCGTCGATGAGGGCCGCGACCCGGAAGCCGCGGGAGGCGAAACCGCCGTAGTTGGCCAGCGCCGCGCCGAGGTTGCCGATACCGACGATCACTACCGGCCAGTCCTGGGTGAGCCCGAGCTCACGGGAGATCTGGTAGACGAGATACTCGACGTCGTACCCCACACCACGGGTCCCGTAGGAGCCCAGGTACGAGAAGTCCTTGCGCAGCTTCGCGGAGTTGACCCCCGCGGCGGCCGCGAGCTCCTCGGAGGAGACCGTGGGGACCGAGCGCTCCGACAACGCGGTCAGGGCGCGGAGGTACAGCGGAAGCCGGGCGACGGTGGCCTCGGGAATCCCTCGGCTACGGGTCGCCGGTCGGTGAGTTCGGCCAGTTGCCACGGTGCTCCTGCGGGTAGAGCGGGGCTGTAGGCGGTCGTACGTCCCCAGACCGCCCCGTCGAAAGCAGGCTATGTCTTTGTGAACGCGTGCACAAAGATGGTGTCCGATTTGCCCGGCCAACGTGACCGGGGTCACGCGCCCCCGGCGTATGCGCGGGGAACCGGCGCACACGCGCCCGCGTTCCTTCTTTACCGGGGGCAAAACCGCACACTCTCCTCACGAATCCCGCCCCCGAGACCTGGTCACCGTCGATCCTAAGCGACTTTGCGACCTACTTGGACTGGTCGGTCAGTTGTCGATCAAGCACCGTCCGGCCGCGGGGCCGCCCCCGCGTCAGCCGCCCGCCAACTCCCTGCGCAGCCGCTCCTCGTTCACCCGCCAGAAGGTGTGCTGTTCACCGTCGACCAGGACGACGGGGATCTGCTCCCAGTACTGGTCGTGGAGCTCGGCGTCCTCGGTGATGTCGCGCTTCTCCCACGGCACGCCGAGGTCGCCGCACACTTTCTCGATCACGAGCTGCGCGTCGTCGCACAAGTGGCAGCCCGGCTTGCCGATCAACGTCACGAGCCGGTCCTGCGGTGCGGGGCCCTTGCGGCGGAAGAGGGGACTCATGTGAGCCATTCTCGCGCGGCGGCGCGCGGGCGGCGGCCGCCGTTCCGCCCCGCCTCCCCGCCCATTCCCGCCCGTTCCCGCCCGGCTCCTTTAACGACACGGTCGCGGAGAGTTCACAGCGTTCAAACCTCGTGACTCCGGAACCACCTGCCGAACTGGCTATGCTCACGCCATGGCCGCTCTCGGATGGCTCACTCCCCGTAGGCGCTCCGCCACGGCGCGGAGCGTGTTGGCAGGCGAGGCCTCGGCGGAGGCCGCCCGCAAGTCCACGCAGGACACCCAGGACGAAGCTCAGTTCCCCGTCCACGGTGACGAGAAGGCGGCTGCCTTCTTCGACCTGGACAACACCGTGATGCAGGGCGCCGCCCTCTTCCACTTCGGCCGTGGCCTGTACAAACGCAAGTTCTTCGAGACCCGCGACCTCGCCCGGTTCGCCTGGCAGCAGGCGTGGTTCCGGCTGGCCGGCATCGAGGACCCGGAACACATGCAGGAGGCCCGCGACTCGGCGCTGTCCATCGTCAAGGGCCATCGCGTCTCCGAACTCCAGTCGATCGGCGAGGAGATCTACGACGAGTACATGGCCGAGCGCATCTGGCCGGGCACCCGGGCGCTGGCCCAGGCGCACCTGGACGCCGGCCAGAAGGTGTGGTTGGTCACAGCGGCCCCCGTCGAGATCGCCCAGGTGATCGCCCGCCGCCTCGGCCTCACCGGCGCGCTGGGCACGGTCGCGGAGTCGGTGGACGGCGTCTACACGGGCAAGCTCGTGGGCGAGCCGCTGCACGGCCCGGCGAAGGCGGAGGCGGTACGCGCCCTGGCCGCCGCGGAGGGCCTCGACCTCTCCCGCTGCGCGGCCTACAGCGACTCCCACAACGACATCCCGATGCTCTCCCTCGTCGGCCACCCCTACGCCATCAACCCCGACACCAAGCTCCGCAAGCACGCCCGCGACCTCGACTGGCGCCTACGCGACTACCGCACAGGCCGCAAGGCAGCCAAGGTCGGCATCCCGGCAGCAGCAGGAGTGGGCGCGGTAGCAGGCGGCACAGCAGCAGCAATCGCCTTGCACCGCCGCAGACGCTGAGCGAGGGGCAAGGCCGCGGGTCCACTGCGCGGAGCGCGAGCACGCGGGGCGGCTGAGCGGGCGGCACGGCTGTGATCGCCCTACGCCGCCGCAGGCGCTGAGTCGAGCGCGAGGAAGCGGGGCAGCCGAGCGGAAGACGAGCACGCGAGGCCGCCGGCCCGAGGGCGAGCACGCGGGGCGAGCGGGCGGACGGCGGCGGCGATCGCCGTGCGGCGCGGCAGGAGCTGAGCGCGAGCACGCGGGGCCCGAGCGGGCAGCACGGCGACGGCGATCGCCCTGCGCCACCCCCGGCGCTGAACTGAGCGCGAGCACGCGAGGTCATCGAGCGGAACACGAGCACGCGGGGCGGCCCCCGCGAGGATCGCGCCGCCGACCCCGCGTCCGGCCCTGCATCCAGCCCCGTCGCCCCCGCCCCCACCCCCGTCGACCGCGCGCCCCGCGCCTCACCCGGGCTGGCGGGCCGCCGCTCGCGTTCCGTGAAACGGGCGGCTCGCGTGGTGTGGTCGGTGGTGTGTGCCGGTCACCGCCGCGTCCCGCGCAGGTGGGGTGCGCCGCGCCGACGTTCGAGCAGGCGCCGTGCGTTGTCCGCGCACCGCCACAACACGCCCTGGAGCGACCGGAAACTCGAACCTTTCCGATCGATAAACGTTCACTCTGCGCCGCTTGATCGAGCGTCAATCGGCGACAGAAGCGACGTAATCGACACTTTGAGCAACTCGGTGTAGCAGCACCTGTACGAAGCGTTATTCTCCTCAGACGCAATCCGGTACCCCTCCGTCGCTACGACGGGTGAAAGGTCCCGCACTGCACGTGATGGAAGCTCTGCCTCTGGGAGTCCCGTGTACCCACACGTCGGGGTTGACACCTCGGGCCTGGCTACGCTGCGCGCAAAGGTCGCTACGGTCCAGGATTTGTTGCGCGGCTTCGTCCCCACCGCGTACGCAGTCCCCGTCCCCGCCTTCGCCACCGCCGCTCCGGCCGGCCCGTGCTACGCACTGGCCGACGGCCTGGAGCAGGTGCCGGCGCGCAGCGTCGTCGAGGGCCGGCGGTCGGGCGACGGACGCACGGTCGGCAGACGAGGACGCGCGACCGGCGCGGCCACCGCCCGCCGGCCGGCCGCCGACAGCGACAGCGCCCGGATGATGGACCTCGTCGAACGCGCGCAAGCCGGCGAGGCCGAAGCCTTCGGCCGCCTGTACGACCAGTACAGCGACACGGTGTACCGGTACATCTACTACCGGGTGGGCGGCAAGGCGACCGCCGAGGACCTCACCAGCGAGACGTTCCTGCGCGCCCTGCGCCGGATCGGCACCTTCACCTGGCAGGGCCGGGACTTCGGAGCCTGGCTCGTCACCATCGCCCGCAACCTCGTCGCCGACCACTTCAAGTCCAGCCGCTTCCGGCTGGAGGTCACCACCGGCGAGATGCTCGACGCCAACGAGGTCGAGCGCTCCCCCGAGGACTCCGTCCTGGAGTCCCTCTCCAACGCCGCACTGCTGGACGCCGTACGCCGGCTCAACCCCCAGCAGCAGGAGTGCGTCACCCTCCGCTTCCTCCAGGGCCTCTCCGTCGCCGAGACGGCCCGGGTGATGGGGAAGAACGAGGGCGCCATCAAGACGCTCCAGTACCGGGCCGTCCGCACGCTCGCGCGTCTCCTCCCGGACGACGCCCGCTGACCCCGCCCACCCAGGGCGACCTCAACTCACGTTCAGTGAAAGTCCGTTGACTTCCCCATCCGATCATCCGCAGTCCGTAACCCAAGTGCCGTGCCAGTCGTTGTGCGGGATACAGGCTCCCTGTGGTCACGTCCCGGCCGTCACCGATCACTCGATCGTGTGGAAGCGGTCGCGGGCGTGCAACCCCCAGGACCCCCGGGGAGTCGACCGTCATGACGAGAGGAGGTGCCGCCAGTGATCGCGAACGTATCGGCGCACCGGCGGGCGAACGCCTTCGCCCAGGCCCTGGAGGAGCAGTCCGACCAGGACACGGCGGCCGAGCAGTCCAAAGGATCGGCACCGGCACCGGCCGCTGCGGACCAGACCGAGCAGGGCCGCCTCCTGGCCCTCGCGACGAGTCTCGCCGAGCTGCCGCGGCCGGAACTCGACCCTGAGGTCAAGGTCGTCCAGCGCGCCCAGTTGGTCGCGGCGATGGAGGCCATGCTGAAGGCGGGCGCCGCGGGCGAGGCGACGGACGCATCGGTACCCGAGCAGCGATCCCGCGCGCGGGGAGCCCACCGGGCGTCCCCGCTGGGCAAGCTCCGACCGCGCACACGGCTCGCCAAGAGCCTCACCGCGGGCGGACTCAGCGTCGGCGTGGCCGCCGGAGCCTTCGGCGGCGTCGCCGCCGCGAGCTCCGACGCGCTGCCCGGCGACTCGCTGTACGGACTCAAGCGCGGCATCGAGGACTTCAAGCTCAACTACCTCGCCGAGGGCGACGGCGAGCGCGGGCGGGCCTACCTCGACCAGGCATCCACCCGGCTCGGCGAAGCACGCCGGCTGATGGAGCGCGGCCGCGGCGGAGTCCCGCTCGACCATGAGTCCCTGGGCGAGATCCGACGCGCCCTGTCCGGCATGCAGCACGACGCCTCCGAAGGCCACCGGCTGCTGCACGAGGCGTACGAGCGCGACCCGGACTCCCTGGGCCCCATCCAGGCGCTGTCCGCCTTCTCGCGCTCGCACCGCGACGTCTGGGGCGATCTGCGCGAGAAGCTGCCCGTACAGCTCGGCGACGTCAGTCAGAAGGTGTCGTCGGTCTTCGACGCCATAGACCAGGAGGTCGCCCCGCTCCAGTCCCTGCTCCCCCGACCGCCCGCTCAGGGCGGCGCCGAGGACAGCAGACGACAGCGCACGAGCACGGGCACGGCGTCCCCCGACGCCTCGGGCACCGGCCGCTCCACCGCCCCCAGCACCGGCGACGGCACCCCCGGCGCCGAGCGGCCGGGCGGCGACACCGGCAGCCCCAGCAACCCGTCCGCCACCGGCACCGAGGACGACGGCCTCCTCGGCGGCAGCACCGGCGGCCTGCTCGACCCACCCCAGAGCCCCGACATCACCACCCCGACCACCACCCCGCCCACCCCGCCCGACATCACCGTCCCGCCCCTCCTCCCCGGCCTCCTCCCCGGCCTGGGCATCGACAGCGAGGACATGGACTGAGAGCAGCAGAAGTCGGGGGCGCCCTTCCCACGAAGGACGCCCCCGACTCCGTACCTGCCAACGGCCCCCAGAAGAACACCGACCGCCGCTGCACCAGCAGTTTGGCCCCTTCACATTGCCGCTCTCGCACCGCTCCGCGGGCTTCGACCCGCTGCGCCGGACTCCGTCCGTCGGCTCACATCACGGTGCCGTGCGGCCCAGATCCGACCCTTGCCTAGAAGAACACCGACCGCCGCTGCACCAGCAGTTTGTACAGCGTGTGCTGGATCTGCTCGCGTACCTGGTCCGTCAGGTTGAACATCAGCATCGGGTCCTCCGCCGCCTCCGGCGGATACCCGTCCGTCGGGATCGGCTCCCCGAACTGAATCGTCCACTTCGTCGGCAGGGGGACCGCGCCGAGCGGGCCGAGCCACGGGAACGTCGGCGTCAACGGGAAGTACGGAAAGCCCAGAAGACGCGCCAACGTCTTGGCGTTGCCGATCATCGGGTAGATCTCCTCCGCCCCGACGATCGAGCACGGGATGATCGGCGCGCCCTTGCGCAGGGCCGTGGAGACGAAGCCGCCCCGGCCGAAGCGCTGAAGCTTGTAACGCTCGCTGAAGGGCTTGCCGATGCCCTTGAAGCCCTCCGGCATCACCCCGACCAGCTCGCCCTGCCCCAGCAGCCGCTCGGCGTCCTCGGCGCACGCCAGGGTGTGCCCGAGCTTGCGCGCCAGCTCGTTGACGACCGGCAGCACGAAGACGAGATCGGCGGCCAGCAGCCTGAGGTGACGATTCGCCGGATGATGGTCGTGCACGGCGACCTGCATCATCAGGCCGTCCAGCGGCAGCGTCCCGGAGTGGTTGGCGACGATCAGCGCGCCGCCCTCGGCCGGGATGTTCTCGACGCCCTTCACCTCGACCCGGAAGTACTTCTCGTACACCGGCCGCAGCAGCGACATCAGGACCTGGTCGGTGAGTTCCTCGTCGTAGCCGAAGTCGTCGACCTCGTAGTCGCCCGTCAGCCGCCGGCGCAGGAAGTTCAGCCCGCCCGCGATGCGTCGCTCCAGGCCGCCGACGTCCTCACGCTGCCCCGCGGGCGGCCGTCCCTCACCGGTCACCTGAACATCATCCTGCGGGACGGCCCTGGCGGGCAGAGGCTGGACCTCGCCCATCTCCTCCGCCGCACCCCCCGCACCTGCCGCACCCGCCTCGCCGATCTCACGGACCGGCGCCGGCTCGCCGTTCGCGCGCCGGCTCGCCCCGCCGCGCCGCCGCGGCGGCCGCTGCGCGGCGCCCCCGCGGGACCGGTCGTCGTCGAACGGAATGACCTTGGCGTCCGCCATCGTTGATGCGCTCCTCAGTTGGCGCTCTGCGTCGGGGGGTGGCCGCCGCCCGCGAGGGGCAGCGCGGCGATCCGGTCGACGGCCCCCGCAAGGGCCTCGGGAGGCAGGAGCCCCTGCCCCTGACTGCGTGCGAAGTCCGCGAAGGCCTCCGCGGTGGTGTACTTCGGCGTGAACCCCAGCGTCTCGCGCATCTGGGCCGTGGCCACCACCCGGCCGTGCGTGAGCAGCCGGATCTGCTCAGGCGAGAAGTCCGTCATCCCCAGCGTACGCACCAACGAGCCCGCCCAGGTGACGGCGGGCAGCAGCAACGGCACCGTGGGCCGCCCGAGCCGCCGCGAACACTGCGACAGCAGCAGCACGCCGTCCCCCGCGATGTTGAAGGTGCCGCTGTTCAGCGTGCCCCGCGCCGGCTCGTGCGAGCCGATCCGCAGCACCTCGATCACGTCGTCCTCGTGCACGAACTGAAGCCGCGGGTCGTAGCCGAGCACGGTCGGCAGCACGGGCAGCTTGAAGTACGAGGCGAGCGGCGTCTCCGCGCTCGGCCCGAGGATGTTGGCGAACCGCAGCACGCACACGGCGACGTCGGGCCGCCGCCGGGCGAACCCGCGCACATATCCCTCGACCTCGACGGTGTCCTTCGCGAACCCGCCGCTCGGCAGCGACTTGGCCGGGTTGGTCTCCGTGAACACGGCGGGATCGCGCGGCGCGGACCCGTACACGTTCGTACTGGACTTCACCACCAGCCGCTTCACGCTCGGCGACTTCTGGCACGCGCCGAGCAGCTGCATCGTCCCGATGACGTTGGTCTCCTTGACCACGGTCCGGCTCCCGCTGCCCAGCGCGGTCGCCGTCACGTCCAGGTGGACGACGGTGTCGGCGCCGGTCTCGGCGAGCACCCGCGCGATGCCGGGCTGCCGGATGTCGGCCTGGATGAAGTCGGCCCCGCCGAGATGGTGCTCGGGCCGCACCGCGTCCACCGCGATCACTCGCTCGACCTCCGGGTCCCGCTGGATCCGGCGCACGAACCGGCCCCCCAGCTGACGGGCCACTCCGGTCACGAGCACGACCTTGCCCAAGATCAGCGCCTTCCTTCCGCTCTGTTCCCGCCTCTGGTCCCGCCTGTGCTGCCGCACCCTGCTCGTACCCTGCCGCGTTCCCCGTCTGCGGGCCAACTTAGCGGGTCGGTGTTGCCCTGTGATGACTGCCCGGCGCACGAAGTGACGAGACCGGCCAGTCGTTCCGCGGTGTACTGCCGTGTCCCGCAGTGTCCTGCCGTGTCCCGCCGCGTGCTATGCGTGTGGCCCCCCATCGAATACACGATGGGGGGCCACACACGCCTTCGCGGCTCGCGCGTCGGGAACTTACTTCTTGTTGCGACGCTGAACGCGCGTGCGCTTGAGCAGCTTGCGGTGCTTCTTCTTGGCCATCCGCTTGCGCCGCTTCTTGATAACAGAGCCCACGACTACCCTCGCTCACTTCTCATCACTCGGTGCTGGGCGACATGGGCCCATACGACCTACGAGGGGCTAGCCTACCCGCCCGAGCGCTGAGGTCGTAATCGAGGGTGTGGAGGGGATCCGGAAGTGCCCTGTGACGGATCCCCGACCACGTCGGTCAGGCGGTTTCCACCCCCACGTAGCTCTCGCGGAGGTACTCGTGAACCGCGTTCTCGGGGACGCGGAAGGACCGCCCCACCCGGATCGCGGGCAGATGACCGCTGTGCACCAGCCGGTACACGGTCATCTTCGACACTCGCATCACCGAGGCGACTTCCGCCACGGTAAGGAACTGAACCTCGCTCAGAGGCCTCTGGTCAGCAGCCATGACACACCTGAACCTTCCGCACTCGACTTCGACGGCCACCGGCTTCCCCTTCCGGTGACTCTTCGTCGCTGCGTGCTCACTCCCCAATGTAGGGGCGGGTGATGCGAGTGGGGAAGAGGTGCACCCATCGGCGGCCTACTGTGACAGACAAGCCCGATTGAGTACGTAGCGGGTGAGCGGCCGGTAGTGACCAGACCGTACGGCGTCATCAAGTGGAACGACCACGGACACCGAGCCCTCGGCCTCCCCCACGAACAGCGCGGGGTCGTCCGTGTCCGCCGGCCCCATCGCCTCGAACCCCAGCTGACCTGCGCCGCAGACCCAGCCATGATCCCCGATCACCAGCTCGGGCAGCGGGCCGCCGGCCTCCGCGGCCGCCGCCAGCGCCAGCCGAACCGGGAGGGGGGAATGGGTGTGTGCGCCGGTCGCACCACCCGGGCGCTCGCCCCCTGGTTCCCGCACCAACCCGACACCGCGTACGTAGTCGAGGTTGTACGTGCGTAGACCGAACCGGGTCGTTATGTCGACACAGCGACCCTGCGCCGGGGTGAGGACAGCACATCCCGCCGCCGACAAAGCGTCCGCGATCCCGGCGTAGAAACCGAGCAGCCGGTGCGGGTGCCCGGTCCCCAGCAGCACCGGAGCGCCACGCTGGGCGACCGCGGCGAGCCGCTCGGCGAAGGCGTCCAGGGCGGCGATCGTCCGGCTCGGGTCGATCACATCATGCCCTGATGTGTGCCGAGGATCGGCCGAAACCCCACACTTGTCCGCCATCAGCTCGATCACATCGCGCTGACACCAGGTCCATTCAGGATCAAGTCCGATCAATACCCGAGGATCCCGAGCCGCGAACAACCGGTAGCGCCGAAGACTGTCCTCCCGGCAGGTCGCCACCACCCCGGCCAACCGGGCAGCCAGCAGATGCGCCCTGAGGCCACCGGAACTCAACACCCCAGCGATGCTGACGGACCGAACCGCACCAGGACGCCGAAACGGAGAAAAAGGACACGCTCGGCGTAAGAACCCCACACCCCGACGCCCGAACCGACACCCCCGCCCCCGGCACCGCCTCCGTCACGAGTGGCACCCCCGTCACGCCGGTGCTTCTCGCTCCCGCCAGCCACCCTCGCCCCGTCACGCCGGCAGCTCCGCCGCCCCCGGCACCCCCGCCACGGCGACACCCCCGGCTCCCGCCGGCCACCCTCGCCCCGCCGCAGCCACCCCCGCCACGCCGGCACCTCCGTCTCACACCGGCAGCCCGTCACGGCAGCAGTCCCCGCAGGGGGAAAGCCGCCCGGCGAGTGGCCAGTACCGACTGGTCCAGGCGGTCCGCGGGGTCGTAGCCCGAGTCCCAGCTCGCCCACTCCACCGGCCACCGCCCGTCCGTCATCCGCATCGGCCCCAGCTGCCGGGTCCGGGCGAAGACCTCCTGCCGCCATCCCTCCGGGATCACCGTCTCCGGCGCCACCGGCGTCCCCGCCGCCACACCCACCAGATGCGCCCAGGACCGCGGCACCACGTCCACCACCGCATAGCCGCCCCCGCCCAGCGCGACCCACTTCCCCCCGGCATGCTCATGAGCCAGCTCGTGGCAGGCCGACTGCACGGCCCGCTGCGCGTCCAGCGACACCGCGAGATGCGCCAACGGGTCCTCGAAGTGCGTGTCCGCCCCGTGCTGGGTGACCAGCACGTCCGGCCGGAAGTCCGCAATCAGCTCGGGCACCACGGAGTGGAACGCCCGCAGCCACCCCGCGTCCCCCGTCCCCGCCGGCAGCGCCACGTTCACCGCGGAACCCTGCGCGCACTCCGCGCCCGTCTCCTCGGGCCACCCGGTCTGCGGGAACAGCGTCCGGGGATGCTCGTGCAACGAGATCGTCAGCACCCGCGGATCCTCCCAGAACGCCGCCTGCACCCCGTCCCCGTGATGCACGTCGACGTCCACGTACGCGACCCGCTCCGCGCCCAGCTCCAGCAGCCGCGCGATGGCCAGCGACGCGTCGTTGTAGATGCAGAACCCGGATGCGCCGCCCGGCATGGCGTGGTGCAGCCCGCCCGCGAAGTTCACCGCGTGCAGCGCCTCACCCCGCCACACCGCCTCCGCCGCCCCCACGGACAGTCCGGCGATCAGCGAGGACACCTCGTGCATCCCCGCGAAGGCCGGATCGTCCATCGTCCCCAGCCCGTAGGAGGCGTCCGCGCCCCTCGGATCCAGCGACGCCGCCTTCACGGCCTCGATGTAGTCCGCCCGGTGCACGAGCCGCAGCGTCGACTCCCCCGCCGGCTTGGCGGACACGACCGCCACCTCGCGATCGAGCCCGAGGGCGTCGACCAGTCGTCGCGTCAGGGCGAGCCGGACCGGATCCATGGGATGGTCCGGACCGAAGTCATACCCCGTTACTGCCTCGTCCCACATCAGCTGTGCGCGGCCGCTCATGCCCGCCACCGTATCGGTCCGGTTGAGGAGCGAACGACCGGGCGTACACCAACGTCACCAGCACCAACACCATCGGCACCGCCATCGCCCCGCGATAGCTCCACGCGTCCCCCAGCGCCCCCACCAACGGCGAGCCGACCAGGAAACCCACGTAGTTGAAGACGTTGAGCCGCGCGACCGCCGCGTCGGACGCGCCGGGGAACAGCCGCCCCGCCGCGGCGAACGTCTGCGGCACCAGCACGCACAGCCCCAGCCCGACGAGGGTGAACCCGCCCATCCCCGCCCACGCCCCCGGCGCGACGGCCACCACCCCGAACCCCAGCGCCGCCACCACCGCACCCGCCCGCACCACCACCACGGCCCCGAACCGCCGCACCCCGAAGTCCCCGATGGTCCGCCCGAGCAGCGTGGTCACCATGTAGACGTTGTACGGAACGGTCGCGAGCTGCTCCGAACTCCCCAGCACGTCCTGGAGGTACTTCGCGCTCCAGTTGGAGACGGTCGAGTCCCCGATGTACGCGAAGGTCATCACCAGACACAGCGGCAGCAGCATCTTGAAGACGAGACCGTCCCCGCCTGCCCGCCCCTCCGCCTCGACAGCCCCGGCAGCGGGTACGGGGGCAGAAACGGGAGCGGACCCGTCGTGGGCGTCGACGTACCACCGGCTCCCCGCCAGCACGGCCGGCAACAGCACGGCCACCACCGGGAGATACGACACCCAGAGCGTCAGATGCCAGTGCGCGCCCGCCCACGCCAGCGAGGCCCCGACGATCCCGCCCAGGCTGTACGCGGCATGGAAACTCAGCATGATGCTGCGCTCGTACGCCCGCTGGAGACTCACCCCGAGCATGTTCATCGAGGCGTCCAGGGCTCCCACGGCGAGACCGAAGACCGCGAGCGCGATCCCCAGCTCGGCCATCCGCTCCCCCAGCCCGACCCCGAGCAGCGCAAGCAGCACGACCGGCTGCGACCAGCGCAGCACCTGACTGGGCGGTATCCGCTTCACCAGCCGCTCGGTGGCCACACTGCCGACACCGGCCAGGACGGGCACGGCGGCGAGGAAGACGGGCAGCAAGGCGTCGGAGACGCCGTACCGGTCCTGGATGGCCGGAATCCGCGTCACGAGCAGAGCGAAGGCGACCCCCTGCGCGAAGAAGCTGAACGCCAACGAGGCCCTGCCACGCCGCAGTACGTCTGTCATGGCGGCGAGCGTAGGGCCCCGGCGTACCCGTGGGTAGATCCAGCCAAAGGTGAATTTCCCTCAGCTTCGGTCCCGCACGAGCAGATCGACGAGCTCGCGCATGCCGGAGAAGCAGTGCGCGGCCCCCACCAGCTTCTCGGCGGGCGTCATCGCCGTGAATCCGAGCACGTCCATCCCGGCCGCGACCCCGGCCCGCACCCCGAGCGGACTGTCCTCCACGACCACACACCGCTCGGGGGCCGCCCCCATCCGCCGCGCCGCGTGCAGGAACAGATCCGGTGCCGGCTTGCCCCGCCCGACGTCCTCCGCGCTGAAGATCCGCGCGTCGTCGAACCACCGGTCCAGCCCGGTCTTGCGATGCCCGGTCCGAATCCGCGCATGACTGCCCGACGAGGCGACGCAGTACGCCACCCCGTCCGCCCGCAGCTTCTCCAGCACCCCCACCACTCCGTGCACCGGTTCCAACTCCCGCTCGAACGCGACGAACACGCGCGCGTGGAAGACGTCGTCGAAGTCCGCCGGCAGCCGCTGCCCGGTCCGCTCGAGCACCAGGTCGTGGACCCGGTGGAGAGCGGACCCCATGTAGTCCCTGATCGAGTCCTCGTACGTCGTCGGATGCCCCAGCTCCGACAGGTAGCCGGCCAGCAGCCGGTTGGAGAGGGGTTCGCTGTCGACGAGCACACCGTCGTTGTCGAAGATGACCAGGTCGTAGTCCATAGGCACGACCTTAGACCCGGCCTTAGACCCGGCCCTGAACGCAGAAATCCCCCGTGCCGAATGGCACGGGGGATTTCTTTGAATGATTGTTCGGCGGCGTCCTACTCTCCCACAGGGTCCCCCCTGCAGTACCATCGGCGCTGTAAGGCTTAGCTTCCGGGTTCGGAATGTAACCGGGCGTTTCCCTCACGCTATAACCACCGAAACACTATGAAACTGTGAACGCCACACCACCGACTTCATAGCCAGTGGGGCTGTTCGTGGTTTCAGAACCAACACAGTGGACGCGAGCAACTGAGGACAAGCCCTCGGCCTATTAGTACCGGTCACCTCCACACGTTACCGTGCTTCCAGATCCGGCCTATCAAC
>NZ_JBIARQ010000003.1:0-89134 GCF_042890065.1 Streptomyces sp. NPDC002328
GGGACGGGGTATCAACATATCTGGCGTTGATTTTTGGCACGCTGTTGAGTTCTCAAGGAACGGACGCTTCCTTTGTACTCACCCGAGAGACTCTCTCAGGCTTTCCTCCGGGCGCTTCCCTTCGGTCTTGCGTTTCCGACTCTATCAGACCTTTTCGCGATCCGATTTCCTCGGTGCTTTCCAGGTTCCCGCTTTTGTTTCGCGGTTTCCTTTCCGGCGGTTCCGACTTTATCAGAAGTTTCGAGCCGGTCAGACCGGCCATTCGTTTCCGATTCATCGGGAGTGGCTTCTGCGGAATCGAAGTTCCGTGAGGCCTTATAGATACTAACCCGTTGCCGACCGGACCATGTCCAGTCCAGGCAACTGTTCGAATCTACCTCCCCACGCGCTCCGTGTCAACGGCTTTTGTGGGGCGAAGAGGAGACTAGCAGTTCGCCGGACGGCTACGCACATCAGGCGGCCGTCGGCACCGTGGCGCTGCGTTCGGCCGCGTCGAGGTCGCCGGTGTCCCCGGCGCGCGCGGCTCGACCGCCGAGGACGTAGACGTAGGCGAGGAAGAGCACTTCGGCGGTGATGCCGATGGTGATGCGGGCCCAGGTGGGCAGGCCCGAGGGGGTGACGAAGCCTTCGATGGCCCCCGAGACGAAGAGGACCAGGGCGAGGCCGATCGCCATGCCCACGGCGGCTCGGCCTTCCTCGGCGAGGGCGGTGCGCCGGGAGCGGGGGCCGGGGTCGATCACGGTCCAGCCGAGTCGCAGGCCGGTGCCGGCGGCGACGAAGACCGCGGTCAGTTCCAGGAGGCCGTGCGGGAGGACCAGGCCGAGGAAGGTGTCGAGCCGGCCGGCCGACGACATGAGGCCGATGCCGATGCCGAGGTTGAGCATGTTCTGGAAGAGGATCCAGAGGACGGGCAGGCCCAGGAAGACGCCGAGGACCAGGCACATGGCCGCGGCCTGGGCGTTGTTCGTCCAGACCTGGGCGGCGAACGAGGCGGCCGGATGGCTCGAGTAGTACGTCTCGTACTGGCCGCCGGGGCGGGTGAGCTCACGCAGCTCGTCCGGGGCGGCTATGGAGGACTGGACGTCCGGGTGGGCTCCGATCCACCAGCCGAGCAGGGCCGCGAGGGCGGTCGAGGCGAGGGCGGTGGGTATCCACCAGTGCCGGCAGCGGTAGACGGCGGCGGGGAAGCCTTGGGTGAGGAAGCGGGTGACGTCACGCCAGGAGGCGCGTCGGGCTCCGGTGACGGCACTGCGCGCGCGTGCCACGAGCTGACTGAGGCGGCCGGTGAGCTGGGGATCCGGTGCGCTGGACTGGATCAGGGAGAGGTGGGTGGCGGTGCGCTGGTAGAGGGTGACGAGTTCGTCGGCTTCCGCGCCGGTGAGACGGCGTCGGCGCAGGAGCGCGTCGAGGCGGTCCCATTCGGCCCGGTGGGCGGAGACGAAGACGTCGAGGTCCATCGGTGTGCGTGCTCCTCGGCTTCTCGTCGGCGGCCGGTCGTGATGTCAGCTTGTCGTACGGAGGCGCGATGTGCGTTCAGCTTGGCAGACTGGCCGTCGTCGGGGCAGGTCGGGGAAGGGGCGGCGGGCGTGAGCGAGCTGGTGACGGGTGAGGCGGTGGCGCTGGAGTTGCAGCCCGCCAGGCTGCCCAGCAGGTCTTTGGCCGCGCTGCTCGATCTGGCGGTCGTCGTGGTCGGGTATGTCGTCGTGAGCATCGCCTTGCTGGCGGCGACGGCGTCGTTGGACGAGGCGGCGCAGACGGCGGTGTCGATCGCCTCGTTCCTGTTGGTGCTGGTGGGCGCGCCGATCGCGGTGGAGACGCTCAGTCATGGGCGGTCGTTGGGGAAGCTGGCGTGCGGGCTGCGGGTGGTGCGGGACGACGGCGGGCCGATCCGGTTCCGGCACGCGCTGGTGCGGGGTGCGCTCGGGGTGGTCGAGATTCTGCTGACGGCCGGGGTGGTGGCGTGCGTCGCGTCGCTGGTGTCGGCCCGGGGTCGGCGGCTCGGGGATGTGTTCGCCGGCACGCTGGTGGTGCGGGAGCGGGTTCCGGTGGCGCGGAGCGGATTCGTGCCACCGCCTCCGCCGTGGTTGGCGGGGCGCTTTACGGCGCTCGATCTGTCGGCGGTGCCCGACGGTCTGTGGCTCGCGATACGGCAGTACCTGGGGCGGATGGACCAGTTGGATCCGCAGGTCGGCCGGGCGATGGCGGAGCGGCTGGCCGGTGAACTCGCGGCGCGGACGGGGGCTCCGGTGCCGCCGGGGGTCCAGGCCGCCGCGTTCTTGGCCGCGGTGGTGCAGGAGCGGCAGGTCCGGGAGGCGCGGAGGACGTTCGGGGGCGGTCCGACGGCCGTGGGTGCGTACGGTCCGCCGGGCGCTGGCGCGTACGGTCCGTCAAGCGGTGGTGCGTTCGGCCCGCCGGCCCCGCCGGCCCCGTCTTCCCCTTCTTACGGTCCTCCCGCCTCCCACGCCTCCCCCGCAACGCCCTCCGCGCCCGCCGCACCCTCCCCTGTGCCGCCGGTCGAGGGTCCGGGTACCGGGTTCGTGCCGCCGGCGTAGCAGCCGACATCTCCCCTGC
The DNA here is from genome assembly GCF_042890065.1 of Streptomyces sp. NPDC002328. Taxonomy (NCBI): domain Bacteria; kingdom Bacillati; phylum Actinomycetota; class Actinomycetes; order Kitasatosporales; family Streptomycetaceae; genus Streptomyces; species Streptomyces sp. NPDC002328. Next base: position 2,572 of record NZ_JBIARQ010000003.1, read on the forward strand.
CCCTCAGTCGGTGAACGTCGAGGGCGGGGATTCGAGGTCTTCCAGCTCGATGCCGGGGGCGGCGAGGACGACGTCGCCGGCGATGTGCACGGCGTGCTGTTCGCCGGTGTCCAGGGCTGTGACCTGGTATTCGTCCACGGTCAGGGGGCCGTTGTCAGTGGCGTGTGCTTCTCTTCTCAGCAGGGCCCAGGACTGGTCGACGGTGCGCGGTGCGAGGACCGGGTCGGTGAAGGCGACGAGCCGGACGCGGGTCGCGGACGGGGAGGGAGTGAGGCGCAGGAGGCGGGTGGTGGCGATGAGGAAGGCGGGCGAGGCGCCGGTGAAGGCGTGGGCGGGGGTGTTGCCTTCGATGGCTTCGGTTCCGGTGGGGTCAGTGCGGACCCAGGTGACGCCGTCGAGGGCGGCGCCGCGTACCTGCCAGTCGCCCGCGTGGAGTTCGAGTCGGAGGGGGCGGCCGAGGTCGTCGAGGGTGAGGTCGACGGAGCCGGTGTGGTCGCCGGCGGGGGTGGTCAGCTGGGAGACGTAGCGCCAGCCGGAGGGGCCGGGGGCGCAGTGGAAGTGCTCGTGGGCGAGAGGGGTGTGATCGTGCGGATCGTGGAGCGAATACCGGCCGCGGGGCATGGGGGTCCTGGGGTGTGACGGGCTGGTCCGGTCACCTCGGCGAGCCGGCCCGGTGCTGGTGGGTCGATGAGGACCGGGTCGGTCGTGGGCCGACGGGACAGGCCCCCGACACGGGGGTGCGGGGGCCTGTCTCGGAGGGCCTGCCGGTGCCGGGGAACGCGTCCGTGCGCGGACGGGTTCCCCGGTGGGCGGGGCAGTGGACTCAGTAGCGGTAGTGGTCCGGCTTGAAGGGGCCGTCGACCTCGACGCCGATGTAGGAGGCCTGCTCGGGGCGGAGCGTGGTCAGCTTCACGCCGAGCGCGTCCAGGTGGAGGCGGGCAACCTTCTCGTCGAGGTGCTTGGGGAGCACGTAGACGCCGGTCGGGTACTCGTCGGGCTTGGTGAACAGCTCGATCTGGGCCAGGGTCTGGTCCGCGAAGGAGTTGGACATCACGAACGACGGGTGGCCGGTGGCGTTGCCCAGGTTCAGCAGGCGGCCCTCGGAGAGGACGATGATCACCTTGCCGTCGGGGAACTTCCAGGTGTGGACCTGCGGCTTGACCTCGTCCTTGACGATGCCGGGGATCTTGGCGAGGCCGGCCATGTCGATCTCGTTGTCGAAGTGGCCGATGTTGCCGACGATGGCCTGGTGCTTCATCTTGGCCATGTCCGAGGCCATGATGATGTCCTTGTTGCCGGTCGTGGTGATGAAGATGTCGGCCTTGTCGACGACCTCGTCGAGGGTCGTGACCTGGTAGCCGTCCATCGCGGCCTGGAGGGCGCAGATGGGGTCGATCTCGGTGACGATGACGCGGGCGCCCTGGCCGCGCAGGGACTCCGCACAGCCCTTGCCGACGTCGCCGTAGCCGAAGACGACCGCGGTCTTGCCGCCGATGAGGACGTCGGTGGCGCGGTTGATGCCGTCGATCAGGGAGTGGCGGCAGCCGTACTTGTTGTCGAACTTCGACTTGGTGACGGCGTCGTTGACGTTGATGGCCGGGAAGAGGAGGACGCCGTCGCGCTGCATCTCGTACAGGCGGTGGACGCCGGTGGTGGTCTCCTCGGTGACGCCGCGGATCTCCGAGGCGAGCTGGGTCCACTTCTGGGAGCCGTCGGTGATGGTGCGGTTCAGGAGTTCGAGGATGACGCGGTGTTCCTCGTTCTCGGCGGTGTCGACCGAGGGGACCTTGCCGTCCTTCTCGTACTCGACGCCCTTGTGGACGAGGAGGGTGGCGTCACCGCCGTCGTCGAGGATCATGTTGGGGCCGCCGGTGGGGCTGTCGGGCCAGGTCAGGGCCTGCTCCGTGCACCACCAGTACTCCTCCAGGGTCTCGCCCTTCCAGGCGAAGACGGGGACGCCCTGCGGGTTGTCGGGCGTGCCGTTCGGGCCGACGGCGATGGCGGCGGCCGCGTGGTCCTGGGTGGAGAAGATGTTGCAGGAGGCCCAGCGGACCTGGGCGCCGAGGGCGACCAGGGTCTCGATGAGAACGGCGGTCTGGACGGTCATGTGCAGGGAGCCGGTGACGCGGGCGCCGGCGAGGGGCTGGGCTTCGGCGTACTCCTTGCGGATCGCCATCAGGCCCGGCATCTCGTGCTCGGCGAGCGTGATCTCCTTGCGGCCGAACTCGGCCAGGGAGAGGTCGGCGACCTTGAAGTCCTGTCGGTTGTCGACAGTCGTCATGCGAGCTGCTCCTCGGGGTTGGGTCGAGGTGTGGTTACGGCTGTCTGCGCGGCGACGGACACAGGGGTGCCCGAAAGGGACTCAGGCATGCCCGCGTACGCGCAGCGCAGTCCGTCGGAGGCCCTCTCTCCCTCGGCCGGTCCGTCGGTGGACCGCCCGACCGCCATCAGCAGCGACGTCTGGCTCCGATCCAAGCTACACCGCGGGCGCGGGGCGGCCCCAGTCCGGCTCCGATCAGATCTCGCCGATCACTGAGGGTGAGGCGCTGGGGTCGGTGGCCGGCCGGGGGGGGTCAGTGGTCGGCCGGGGGGTGGGCGGGGCCGCCGGGGGTGGCGTCGCGGTCCGCGCCCTTGGCGGCGTCGGTCTCGCTGTAGATGTCGGGTTCGAGGTAGATGACGCGGGCGATGGGGACGGCCTCGCGGATGCGGGACTCGGCGGCGTCGATGGCGTCGGCGATCTCGGTGGCCGTGTCGTCGTGCCGGACGGCGATCTTGGCGGCGACGAGGAGTTCCTCGGGGCCGAGGTGGAGGGTGCGCATGTGGATGAGGCGGGTGACGGCGGCGCCGTCGACGATGGCGGCCTCGATCTTCCGGGTCTCTTCCGGTCCCGCGGCCTCGCCGAGGAGGAGGGACTTGGTCTCGGCGGCCAGGACGAGTGCGATCAGGACGAGCAGGACGCCGATGCAGATGGTGCCGATGCCGTCCCAGACGCCGTCGCCGGTGACGATGGCGAGGCTGACGCCGAGGAGGGCGAGGATGAGGCCGACGAGGGCGCCGAGGTCCTCCAGGAGGACGACGGGCAGTTCGGGGGCCTTGGCGCGGCGGACGAACTCGGTCCAGGAGTGGTCGCCGCGCAGGGGGTTGGACTCCTTGATGGCCGTCCGGAAGGAGAACGACTCGGCGATGATCGCGAAGACCAGGACGCCGACGGGCCAGTACCAGTGCTCGATCTCGTGCGGGTGCTTCAGCTTCTCGTAGCCCTCGTAGATGGCGAACATGCCGCCGACGGAGAAGAGGACGATGGAGACGAGGAAGGCGTAGATGTAGCGTTCGCGGCCGTAGCCGAAGGGGTGTTGCGGGGTGGCCTCGCGCTGGGCCTTCTTGCCGCCGACCAGGAGGAGTGCCTGGTTGCCGGAGTCGGCGAGCGAGTGCACGCCTTCTGCGAGCATCGACGACGAGCCGCTGAAGGCGAACGCCACGAACTTCGATACCGCGATCGCGAGGTTGGCGGCGAGTGCCGCCACGATCGCTTTGGTGCCGCCTGACGCGCTCATGTGTTCGCGTGGTCCCTTCGTCCTCGGGTCGTCCTCGGGGCGCTCGTGCCGTGGCCGGCTTTGCCCGTCCTTTGCGGTGGGCCATTGTTGCAGCCCGAGCCGAGTTGCGTGTGCCCGGCGGGCGGTCGCGGGATGCGTCAGACGACGACCGTGGCGCGGAAGAGCGTGCCCGCTCCGGACACTTCGGCCTTTTCGCCCGCGGGGACGAACACGGACTGACCGGGTGTCAGGGGGTGTTCGCCGGCGTGCACGGAGCCGGCGGTGCAGAGCAGGATCTGCGGGGTCGGGAGGGTGAGGTCGTGGGCGGCGGCGCCCTCGGGCAGGACCCAGCGGGAGAGGCGGAATTCGTCGATGGGGGTCTCGTAGAGCTCTTCGCCGTCGGGGGCGGCCTCGGGGCGCAGGACGCCGGGGTCGCCGGGCTCGAAGCGGACGACGCGCAGGAGTTCGGGGACGTCGACGTGCTTGGGGGTGAGGCCGCAGCGCAGGACGTTGTCGGAGTTGGCCATGATCTCGACGCCGAGGCCGTTGAGGTAGGCGTGCGGGATGCCGGCGCCGAGGAACAGGGCTTCGCCGGGCTGGAGTCGGACGTGGTTGAGGAGCATGGCCGCGATGACGCCTGGGTCGCCGGGGTAGTGGTGGGCGAGGCCGACGTAGGGGGTGTAGTCGCCGCCGAGGCGGTCGCAGGCGGCCGTTGCCTCGGCGACGGTGCGGGCCATGTCGTCGGGGTCGGCGGTGAGGATCGCGGTGAGGACTTCGCGCAGGGCGGCGTCCTCGGGGCGGGCGTGCAGCAGGTCGACGTACGGCTTGAGGGAGTCGACGCCGAGGCCGTCGAGGAGGGCGGCGGCGCGGGCGGGGTCGCGGAAGCCGCAGAGGCCGTCGAACTCGGTGAGGGCGCAGATGAGTTCGGGCTTGTGGTTGGCGTCCTTGTAATTGCGGTGCGGGGCGTCGACGGGGATGCCGCGGCGTTCTTCGTCCTCGTAGCCCTCCTTGGCCTGTCGCAGGTCGGGGTGGACCTGGAGGGAGAGCGGGGCGCCGGCGGCGAGGAGTTTGAGGAGGAAGGGGAGGCGGGGGCCGAACATCGCGGTCGTCTCGGCGCCCAGTTCGCGTTCCGGGTCGGCTTCGATGACCTGGACGAGGGTGCCCCTGCCGGTGCGGGAGGGGGCGCCGGGGTGGGCGCCCATCCACATCTCCGCCTGCGGTTCGCCGGTCGGTTCGACGCCGAGGAGGGCGGGGAGGGCGGTGGGGGATCCCCAGGCGTAGGGGCGGACGGTGTTGTCGAGGCGGTCCATGCGGTGTCTCTGCCTGTCTGTCTTTACGTGTGCCTGCTGTCGTGTGCCTGCTGTCGTGTGCCTGCTGTCGTGTGCCTGCTGTACGTGTGCCTGCCTGTGCGCGCGTGTGGCTGCCTGCGCGCGCGGTGACTGCCTGTCCGTGCGTCCGACGGGCGGCCGGTCGCCGTGTCAGGCTCCGGAGCCGAGCGCCAGGTAGACGGCGGTGAAGTCCGTGACGGCGATCAGTTCGGCGAGGGTGACGAGTTCGTCGCCGGGCTCCGGTTCGAGTTCGCTGATCGGGGTGTCGTGGCTGAGGGCGAGGTCGCGGGCGGCCGGGGCGGCGGTGAGTCCGCCGAGGGGACGGTCGCGCAGCAGCACCACGCGCGCGTGCAGCGCGGGCGGTTCCTCGACGCGGTCGCGGAAGAAGTCGTCCGGGTCGGCGCCGGCGGCGAGCGGGCCGGCGAGCAGGGCGTTGTGGGAGGCGAGGGCTTCGGGGAGTTCCGCGACGACGGCGGGGCGGCCGGCGAGTTCGGCGAGCGCGGCGGCGAACCGGCGGCCGGCGGGGCCGGCCGAGGCGCCCTCGGTCCAGATCACGGGGAGGGAGTCGGCCAGTTCGGCGGCCAGGGTCTTGGCGGGGTTGCTGTAGGTCTCGATGGCGGGGCCGCAGCGTTCGGCGATGTGGTCGAGCCGGTCGGCGACCTGTTCGAGCGCCTCGGGCGGGGCGGAGAGCAGGGCGATGCGGTCCAGCAGCGCGAGGAGCGGGGTGAGCAGGGCCCACAGCACCCCGGGGGCGGACGCGGCGACGGGCGGTTGTTCGTCGTGCTCGTACGGGGCGGTCGCCAGCGGTACGAACACGCCGTGCGCGGCGCTGACGGCCTCGGTCAGCGGGGAGCCGGCCGGGGCGACGGCGACGACGGCGCAGCCGCGGCGGTAGGCCTGCTCGGCGAGGAGGGAGAGGCCGGGCTCGGTGCCGTCGGGGGTGGCGATGAGGAGGAGGTCGATGGAGCCGACCCAGCCGGGGAGTTCCCAGCGCAGGGCGCCAGCGGCGGGGGCCACGCCGGCGGGGGCGAGGCGGGTGACGGGGCAGGCGGCGCCGGCGAGGGCGCCGAGGAGGTCGGCGACGCAGCCGGCGGCGGCGCCGGGGCCGGCGATGAGGATGGCGCGGGGGCGGCCGTCCGGTTCGAGTGCGTGGACGCCTGCCTCGGTGGCGAGCCGGGCGGCGGTGCGGACCCGGGCCCCGGCTTCGGCCGCTCCGCGCAGGAGGGCGCGGTGGTCTGCCTGGGCCAGGGCCTCCGGCGTGTCGAGCAGCGATTCGTCGAGCATGGCGTCAGGTCTCCGATCGCCGGGTCGTCGCGGGTCGTCGCGGGTCGTCGTCGGTGTGCCGTTACCCGCGGTGCTTCCGCCCGGGGCCGGGCGGTGGGGGCGGTCGTACGGGGTGCGGCTCGCGGCGGGTGCGGCCGGCCGGGCGGCGTCACGCGGGGCGGCGGGCCTCGTCGACGAGGAGGACGGGGATGTCGTCGCGGACGGGGTATGCCAGGCCGCAGTCCTGGCCCGTGCAGATCAGCTCGGTGTCCTGCTCCTTGAGGGGGGCGTGGCAGGCCGGGCAGGCGAGGATCTCCAGGAGGCCGGCTTCGAGCGGCATGGGCTGTCCCTTCGGGTGGGTGTTCGGTCGTGCGGAGGGGGCGGTGCGGTGGGGGTGGTGCGGCGGTGCGTGGATGTGCCTGGTCAGCGTACCGCTGGTGCGGGTGGGGCGTTGGGGCGACCGCCGACGGCTCTCGCCCCCGCCGCCCCTGCCATTCCCGCCCCTCCCGCCGCCCGCCTCAGCCGCGGACCCGGGACGAGGATCCGGTGCGGATCAGGCGCGGATCAGGCGCGGATCAGGCGCGGATCAGGGCCAGTACCTCGTCGCGGAGTTCGTGCATCGTCGCCTCGTCGCGGGCCTCCGCGTTGAGGCGCAGGAGGGGTTCCGTGTTGGAGGGGCGGACGTTGAACCACCAGTCGGCGGTGGAGACGGTGAGGCCGTCGAGGTCGTCGAGGACGGTGTCGGGGCGGGCGGCGTAGGCGGTGCGGACGGCCGCGATCCGGGCCGCCTGGTCGTCGACGGTGGAGTTGATCTCGCCGGAGCCGGTGTAGCGGTCGTACTGGGCGACCAGGGCGGAGAGGGGCGCGTCCTGGTGGCCGAGGGCGGCCAGGACGTGGAGGGCGGCCAGCATGCCGGTGTCGGCGTTCCAGAAGTCCTTGAAGTAGTAGTGGGCGGAGTGCTCGCCGCCGAAGATCGCGCCGGTGCGGGCCATCTCGGCCTTGATGAAGGAGTGGCCGACGCGGGTGCGGACGGGGTCGCCGCCGTTCTCCCGGACGACCTCGGGGACCGTCCAGGAGGTGATCAGGTTGTGGATGACGGTGCCCCGGCCGCCGTGGCGGGCGAGTTCGCGGGCGGCGACGAGGGCGGTGACCGCGGACGGGGAGACCGGCTCGCCCTGTTCGTCGACGACGAAGCAGCGGTCGGCGTCGCCGTCGAAGGCGATGCCGAGGTCGGCGCCCTCCTCGCGGACGCGCTTCTGAAGGTCGACGAGGTTGGCCGGGTCGAGGGGGTTGGCCTCGTGGTTGGGGAAGGTGCCGTCGAGTTCGAAGTACATCGGGACGAGCGTGAGGGGCAGGCCGGCGAAGACGGTGGGCACGGTGTGGCCGCCCATGCCGTTGCCCGCGTCGACGACGACCTTCAGCGGGCGGACGGAGGTGACGTCGACGAGTGAGCGCAGGTGCGCCGCGTAGTCGTCCAACGTGTCGGCCCGGGTGAGGGTTCCCGGGGTCGGGGCCGGCTCGGGGGCGCCCGACTCCGTCCATCTCTCGACGAGTTCGCGGATCTCGGCCAGGCCGCTGTCCTGGCCGACCGGGGCCGCGCCGGCGCGGCACAGCTTGATGCCGTTGTACTGGGCCGGGTTGTGCGAGGCGGTGAACATCGCGCCGGGCAGGTCCATCGCGCCCGAGGCGTAGTACAGCTGGTCGGTGGAGCACAGGCCGATCTCGGTGACGTGCACGCCGCATGCGATGGCGCCGCGGGCGAAGGCGGCGGACAGGCCGGGCGAGGAGGGGCGCATGTCGTGGCCGACGACGATCGCCTCGGCGTCGGTCACCTGGGCGAAGGCCGCCCCGAACAGCTCGGCCAGCGACTCGTCCCACTGGTCCGGGACCACCCCGCGCACGTCGTACGCCTTCACGATCTGCGACAGATCAGCAGCCACGGCCAAACCTTCCTGGGTGTCCTGTGAGTCACCACAAACTACCCGGAGCGACTGACAGCCTGGACGTGACCACGCGCGCGCGTCCGCTCACATCGGTGCGGGCCGTCGGACGGTCCGTCAGGTGAGCGGCTGGGGCGTGGGGCTCAGTTGTCCGGGGAGCGCAGCACCCGCAGGTGGCCGCGGCGTGCGACCTCCATCGGGTCCGCCCCGCGGCCTCCGCCGCCGGCTCCGGCGGCGCGTTCCTGCGGGCGGGCGGCCTCGCGGACCGCGTTGGCGAGCGCTTCGAGGTCGTCGCCGCTGGGTCGGGCGGGGGCCGAACCGTCGAGGAGCCGGACGACTTCCCAGCCGCGCGGGGCGGTGAGGCGCTCGGAGTGCTCGGCGCACAGGTCGTAGCAGTGGGGTTCGGCGTAGGTGGCCAGGGGGCCGAGGACCGCGGTCGAGTCGGCGTAGACGTACGTCAGCGTCGCGACGGCGGGTCGGCCGCAGGCGGTGCGCGAACAGCGACGTACAGGGCTCACGACGTTGGACGGTACCGCACTCTTGAGCGGGCCGCGACGACTCTCCACCAGGTCACTCCACCGTGTCGGGTTGTGAAACGCCCCACAGACCACTCCAGTCATACCCCGCTGACCTGCGGGAACGCCAGCCTTTCCGGGAAGGAGGGCCGTCGGATGCGGTCGTCGGCGGGTACAAACACCATCAATTGCCGTGAGTTCGACGGTCTCGGAGAGATACGGAATCGAGCCCAACCTTGGCTGGAATGGTCATCCCGCGACATGCCGCGCGGAGCGGCCGGGGCGTGTCCGAGGCACCGCGTGGGGCGCGGCGACCGGTCGCCGCTGGGACTACGCTTCAGTAGTGATGGACAACCCCGTACCGCCCCGTAGCGCAGGCCCCGGGCCCCGTCGTCGTGATCGTCACGGACGGGGCATGCGAGGGCCGATCGCGCCCCCTCAGGTGCCGCTGGCGGCCAGCCGTGCCGAGGTGTTCGCGGATCTGGTGCAGGACTCGGTGGAACGGCTGGAGCGGCGCTGGCCGCAGCTCGCCGACATCGACTTCATGGTGCTGGAGGTGCCGCGGCTGGACGCGTCCGGGGCCGGCGAGCCGTGGAACGACGAAGCGGTGCCGTTGGGCGGGACGATTCCCGCGCGGGAGGGGCGGCGGGCGCGGGTCGTCGTCTACCGGCGGCCGGTCGAGATCCGCACCAAGGGGCGTGAGGAGCGGGCCGCGTTGGTGCACGAGGTCGTCGTGGAGCAGGTGGCGGAGCTGCTGGGGCTGGCGCCGGAGACGGTCGATCCCCGGTACGGGGAGGACTGAGCCCCGGCGGCACGGCTGCCCGCCTTCACGGAACTACTTCTGGAGCACCGTCAGGTCCTCCTCCGTCCGCGGTACGGCGACCGTGCCGCGGTCGGCCGGGAGGGTCTGCACGGTGAAGCCGGGGAGGCCGTCGACCGAGGCCGTCAGGGTGCGGGAGGCGTAGACGGGGGTGGCGGTGAGGGGTTCCACGGTGAGGGCGTAGGTGCCCTTCAGGCCCGCGGGCACGGGGAGTTGGACGTCCTGGGTGGTGCCCGGCCTGATCGTGTACGTCTGGGAGGCGGCCGTTCCTCCCTCGCTGCCCGCGGAGGCGGTGACCTTGACCTTGGCCGCTCCGCTGGGGGCGGTCAAGGAGAGCGTGGTGCCCTTGGCGGTGTTGGCGACCACGGACGCGCGCGTGCCGACGGGGCCGCTGGCGGGGAGGTACGCCGACTCCTGCTTGTCGCCCTTGCCGCGCACGATCCGTACCGCCGCGACGACCGGCACCGACTGGTCGGTGGGGGTCAGCACGAGCGAGCCGGCCTCCCCGCGTGTGACGTCGCCCAGGTCGACGGCGGTCGTCATGCCCGCCTTGACGTGCAGGGTCTCCTTGCCGGCCGGGGTGATCAGCCCGGAGGGGGAGGCGAGTTGGACCTTCAGGTCGGCGTCGGCGTCGGCCGCGGTGAAGGCGACGAGGCGGACGGCGGTGGCGTCCTTGGGGATGCCGGGGACGACCAGGCTGCCCGCCGGGTCGGTGGACGCGGCCAGCCAGTCGCCGCCGAGCTTGTCGTCGAGGGCCTGGACGGCCGCGCCGACGCGTCCGCTGCGGACGTTGACATGGACGGTGAGGTCGTCCTGCTTCTCGCCGGTGAGCGTGGACAGCAGGATCGGCACGCTGGACTCCGCCGGGACGGTGATGTCCTCCCCCACGGTGGTCGCGATGGCCCCGTCCTTGCCGTACAGCTCGATGTCGGCGACGGCTGCGGAGTCGTCGGGGTTGGTGAGGTGGAGGTAGTCCGTGCGGTCGGCGGCCGTGCTGACGCCCGGGAACCAGAAGTCGGTGTCCGGGGCGGTGCAGGTGACGCCGAGCAGGCCGCGGCCGGTGCCGGCGGCGACCTGCGTGGTCTCCTGGAGCGTCCAGCCGGGCGCGAACTTGCCCTGCGCGGTGCCCATCAGCGCGGGCGAGCCGCCGCCGGTGGTGTCGCCGGAGGCGGGTGTGCCGGGCGCCTTGGGCGTGAGGACGGGCTTGGCCGGGGTCTTCTTCTTGTCGTCGGCGCCGCCCGCGGCGGCGTTCTTCCCCGCGGTGGCGGGCCGTAGTTCGGCCGTACCGTCGCTTCCGGTGCCCTTGGTGACGGGCGTGAACGACGTGTACGTCGTCTCGGCGAGGTCGGAGGTGCTGGGCGCCGGGCAGAGCAGGCTGGAGCGCTCCACGGGCAGGACGCCGGCCGCCGTGGCGGCGGTGCCGGCGCCGGGGGCGGCCGGCTGGGTGAGCGTGGCGAACCCGGTGACGGCGGCGAGCGCGGCCGTGCCGGCGATCAGGGAGAGGGTGGTGCGCTTCACTGCTGGCTCCCGTCGGGGCGCTCACTGCCGGTGCCGTGGGTGTTCCGGTGCGGGTCGTGCAGGTCGTGCGGATCGTGTGCGGGGCCGTAGCCGCCCTGGTCGTAGGCCGAGGGGTCGTAGCCCTGCTGGTAGGCGGGGTCGTAGGCGGCCTGCCGGCCGTCCTGGGGGCCGTAGCCGTACGGGTCGTAGGGGCCGGCCTGGTAGGGGTCGTAGGGCTGCTGGTCGTAGCCGCCCGCCGGGTACTGCTGCTGGGCTGCCCGGTACTGCTGCTCGTCGCCGTAGCCGCCGTACGGGGCGTTCGCGTGGGTGGGCGCGTCCCAGTCGGCGTAGGAGGTCTGCTGGGGCACGGCGACCGGGGTGTCCGGGGCCGTCTGCGGATCCTCTAGCGGGACGGGCGGGACGGGCGGTGCGCTCTCGGACTGGGCGGCTTCCTCGGCCACGGCTTCGGCCTCGGCCTGGGCGCGCAGGCGGCGGGCGCGGCGGCCCTCGCCGTCGGCGGCGGCCTCGGGCTGGGGCTCCTCCTCGGGGAGGTCGTCGTCGACGTCGCGGCGGCGGCCGGGCAGGGCGAGGACGACGAGGACGAGGGCGAGGGCGCCCTGCGCCCACAGCCACGCGGTGTGGGTGAACGGGTCGTCGTAGGTGATGTCCAGCTTGCCGCCGGTGGCGGGGAGTTCGAAGCCCTGGGCCCAGCCGTCGACGGTGGTGCGGGTGAGGGGCTTGCCGTCGAGGGTGGCGGTCCATCCGTCGGCGACGGCGTCGGCCAGGCGCAGGATCCGGCCGTCGTCGCCGTCCGGGATGGTGGTGTGGACGTCGACGGGTCCGGCGGCGACCGGGATCGGTGTGCCCTTGCCGGACTCGGTGACGATCGCCGCGCGGGAGACGTCGTGGTCGACCCACCACAGGGCGCTGCCGGCCTGCTGGCTGAGCCGGGACAGCCCGGGTGTGGCGTCCAGGACGCGGGCGACCTCGCGGGGCGCGCCCTTCTGGACGAGGACGTAGCGCACGGCGAACTTGCCGAGCTGGTCGGCCTGGTCGGCGCCGGAGCCGGCGACGAGGTTGGCGACGACCTTGTCCAGGTCGGCGTTCTCGCCGTCGGCGGCGGCGAGTTCGGCGTCGCCGAGGCGGGCGCCGGAGCCGCGGACCAGTGTGTAGCCGACGTGGGCGGCGGAGTCGCTGTCGAGGACGAGGGTGCGGGCCTGGTCGCGGGAGTTGCCCTCCTCGGCGACGAACGCGGGCACCTGGACGGGGTCGCGGCGCTCCAGCGGGCCGTCGGCGCCGGCGAGCATCCAGCCGGCGGCGACGAGGAGGGGGCCCGCGGCCGAGGCGAAGGCGATGAGGGCGGCGACCGGCTGTCGCCAGCCGAAGCTCTGCTCGGCGACACGCGCGCGTGCGCCGTCGGCGCCGAGGACGGCGGCGGCGAGCAGGGCGATGCCGTAGACGAGGGTGGCGGGGCCGGCCCACGCGGAGCGGTTGGCCAGGACCGCGAAGACGAGGCCGACCAGGGCGACCGCCCACGCGGTTCGGATGCCGGACTGGCGCTCCGAGCGCAGCAGGGCGGCCAGCGCGGCCAGGACGACGCCGATGAGCATCAGTCCGTCGACGGTGCCGGGCCCGCCGGGGCTCGCGCCGAGCAGGTCGGTGGCGGTGGCCGAGGAGGGGCCGTATTCGAGGCCCGCCTCGGTGAAGAAGCCGAACGGGAGCAGGGTCAGCGACCAGGGCGCGAGGATCAGCAGCGGGGTGCCGGCCTGGGCGAGGAAGCGGGGGCCGTAGGCGAGGAGTTCGGTGCGGCGCACGGCCAGCACGGCGAGGCCGAGGATCAGGGCGATGGGCCAGACGATCGGCGTGAACGCGGTGGTGATCGTCAGCAGCAGCGCGTAGGCCCAGGTCGCGCGCCAGCTGCCGCGCGCGCCGGAGGAGTTGGCGAGGCCGCTCGCGGCGATGCCCGCGCGCGCGATGAGCGGCAGCAGGACGGCGAGGACGGCGGTGCCGATGCGGCCGCCGGCGAGGGCGCCGGTGGCGGCGGGCAGGAAGGCGTAGACGACGGCGCCCCAGGCGCGCAGCAGCCGGGACTCGACGAGGGGGCGGGAGGCGAAGTAGGCGGTGAAGCCGGCCAGCGGCACCGAGCCGACCAGCAGGACGGTGACGGCGAGTCCTGTCGAGCCGAACAGCAGGGAGGCCAGGAGCGCGACGATCGCGAGGTAGGGGGGTGCCGACGGGGTGCCGCCGGCGCCGACCGGGTGCCAGGCGTCCAGGTAGCGCGACCAGAGGTCGGAGGCGTCGGCCGGGGCGGGCAGCAGGGCGCCGCCCGCGAGCGCGCCGCCGCCGAGGAGGTTGCGGCAGGCGACGAGGGAGACCAGCAGCAGCACCAGGAAGAGCACCGGGCCGGGTTTGCGGGCGATGCGCTTGAGGCGGGCGAACTGCTCGACTTCCAGGAAGTCGGCGTCGTCGCCGCCGGGTCCGGACTCGATGGCGCCGCCGTGCCGGCCGGCGCCGCCGGGGTTCTCGGGGTCGGAGGCGCCGAAGAGGTCGCCGGCGACCTGTTCGACGGTGGCGCGGACGGTCGCTCCGGGCGGCGGGAACAGCGCGCGCAGTTCGTCCTTGTCGATCTGCGGCCGGCCGCGGCCGCGCCGTCCGGCGATGATCCTTTCGGGCCGCAGCAGGGTGCCCAGGAGGCCGCGGATCTCGTCGACGGCCTGTCCGGGGACCTTGCCGACGAGGTAGGCGACGGTCCGTGTGAGCGTGCCGAGGACCAGGCGCAGCAGGATCCAGGGCAGTTGGGCGGTGCGGCTGTTGACGAGGAGGGTGTAGACGGCGCCGGCCTTGTCGACCTTGTGCGGGGAGGCCGTGGTGCGGCCGGCGCAGTCGACGGCGCGCCGCTCGCGGGAGGCGGCCTCGGCGTGCCGTACGACGGCGTCGGGGGCGACGAGGACGCGGTGGCCGGCGGCGGTGGCGCGCCAGCACAGGTCGACGTCGTCGCGCATGAGGGGCAGTCGGCGGTCGAAGCCGCCGAGTTCCTCGAAGACGTCGCGGCGGACGAGCATGCCGGCGGTGGACACCGAGAGCACGGGGCGGACGTGGTCGTGCTGGCCCTGGTCCTGTTCGCGGCGGTCCAGGCCGGTCCAGCGGCGGCCGGAGTGGGCGATGGTGACGCCGACCTCCAGGAGCTGGCGGCGGTCGTACCAGCCGCGCAGCTTGGGGCCGACGACGGCCACGTCGTCGCGGCCGAGTTCGAGTTCGTTGTCGACGACGCGCAGGAGTTCGGCGAGGGCGTCGGGTTCGGGGGCGCAGTCGTCGTGCAGGAGCCACAGCCACTGGACGGGCTCTCCGTGCGGGAGCTCGGGGAGGTCGTAGGCGTCGTCGCGCCAGGTGCGCGTGGCGGGGTCCCAGCCGCTGGGGCGCTTGAGGTAGGGCAGTTCCTCGGGGGTGAGGTGCGCGGCGGTGCGGTGGGCCTCCTCGACGGCCTGGCCGAAGCCGGTGCGGCGGGCGAGGTGGAGCACGCGGTCGGGGCCGAGGGCGTCGGTGACCAGTTGGGCGGAGGCGTCGGCGCTGCCGGTGTCGGCGGCCATGACGGCCTGGACGGGGCGCTCCTGGCCGAGCAGCCCGGCGAGCGCGTCGGGCAGCCAGCGGGCGCCGTCGTGGGAGACGAGGACCGCGGTCACCACATGACGCGGGAACTCTGGTGTGGCAGCGTCGCGTTGGGCTGCCGTGTGGCTGTGCACGGACATCGAGGTACGGGCCCCGGTTCGATGGACTGCGGTGGACGCCTGTGCCGTGTGGGGGCGGCTGGGCGTTCGGACGAGCGACCACACTATCGGCTGGGCATGAGGACGGCCCGCCGCCTGTGGATAACCCACCGGCGACGGGCCGTTCGCGATCTTCCCGCTGGGGGAGGCGGGCCGTCCGCTCAGACGGCCGCCTTCTTCAGTCTGCGGCGTTCCCGCTCGGACAGACCGCCCCAGATGCCGAAGCGTTCGTCGTTGGCGAGGGCGTATTCGAGGCACTCGGAGCGGACCTCGCACGCGAGGCAGACCTTCTTCGCCTCACGGGTGGAACCGCCCTTCTCAGGGAAGAAGGACTCGGGGTCGGTCTGGGCGCACAGTGCGCGCTCCTGCCAGCCGAGTTCCTCGCCCGCGTCGTCGACCAGCAGTTGCTGCACCAGCTCGGTCATGTGCGCCCCTCGCTCTGTCTCTCGCGTCCCCGTGACGTGGCCGTTACCGATGTCGGCTGAACGACACGAGTGAAATTACAAGTGTGCTGCTCCGGGCGAGTCAAGCTGAGATCTGCTATTGGGCCCCTTATTCACTCTGCGGAACCAAGGCCATGCGGTAAGTGTTCAAATCGGCATAAACCTTGACACGCAGCAGAGGCCCGGCGGGCACCCGGCCCGCGCAACGCCTGCACGAGGGAGGACGCCCAGGGGTTCGATCCCGTTCCGACACGCGCGCGAGAAGCGAACCGGATCACAGTCGGATCACGGGATCACCACGAGGCTTGCGCGCCCGGCATGTGCGCCATGTGTCCCGGTGAGGGCATGCACAAACCTTTCACCTTCCAGATGAACCTGATGAGGTGAACCCGTCCCGGATGGCGGCCGCCGAGTTGACACCGGGAGTGTGAACCGGTGTCCTTGTGGGCATGCTCGCGAACTTGGCACTCACCTCGACCCGCACCGCCGGGTCCCACGGTGCTGCCCGCGCTCGCTGTAGCTGTTGTTGCCGTTCCGGCTGTTGAGCCCAACGCGCTCCGGCCGTTCCTGAGTCCACAGCGACTCGGCTGCTCGTTCCCACGCCCGCACCCGGGCATCCCTGCCGCCCGTGACCCGGGCGGACGGCACGCGACACCAGCCCCCCCCACTCCTTCCGCCGAGGAACCACCGCACCCCATGAACAGCGACAACGACCTCCAGATCGCCGGCGACATCCTCGAAGTACCGCACCTCCTCCAGGCGCCCCGCGAGCACCCGGCCACCGTCGCCGAGTTCGTCGGCCTGGCCCGCTCCATCGCCGCCGACCGCTCCCAGTGGGAGCACCTCGTGGAGTACGACGCGACGACCCGCTGGTACCACCGGCTGCGCACCGGCCCCGGCTACGAGGTGTGGCTGCTGTCCTGGGTGCCCGGACAGGGCAGCGGGGTGCACGACCACGGCCGCTCCTCCGGTGTGCTGACCGTCCTGGACGGCACGCTGACCGAGCGCACGGAGCGCGGCACGCGCGTGATGGGGGCGGGGGCGCAGCGGGTGTTCGCGCCGGGCTACGCGCACGAGGTCGCCAACGACGCGCTGGAGCCGGCGGTCAGCCTGCACGTCTACTTCCCGGGCCTGACCGAGATGCCCATGCACACCGCCCCCTACTGCGAGGGGCGTCGCGGCGAGGACCTCAGCGAGGCAGCCGCCGTCACCGCCTGACCGCGACCGCTCGCGGACGGGAGCCGACGACCGGCCACCGCGCGCCGCGTTGTCGTACCCGCCTGCGAGACTTCCCCCATGCGCATTGTGGTTCTGGCAGGCGGCATCGGCGGTGCCCGGTTCCTGCGCGGTCTGAAGCGGGCCGTGCCGGACGCGGACATCACGGTCATCGGCAACACCGGGGACGACATCCACCTCTTCGGGCTGAAGGTGTGCCCCGACCTCGACACGGTGATGTACACGCTCGGCGGCGGCATCAACGAGGAGCAGGGCTGGGGGCGGGCCGACGAGGCCTTCCACGTCAAGGAGGAGCTCGCGGCCTACGGCGTCGGGCCCGAGTGGTTCGGGCTGGGCGACCGGGACTTCGCCACGCACATCGTGCGGACGCAGATGCTCGGCGCCGGATACCCGCTGAGCGCGGTGACCGAGGCGCTGTGCGACCGGTGGAAGCCCGGCGTGCGGCTGATCCCGATGACCGACGACCGGGTCGAGACCCATGTCGCCGTCGAGGTCGACGGGGAGCGCAAGGCGGTCCACTTCCAGGAGTACTGGGTCCGGCTGCGGGCCTCCGTGCCGGCCGAGGCGATCGTGCCCGTCGGCGCCGAGCAGGCCAAGCCCGCCCCGGGGGTCCTGGAGGCGATCGCGGCGGCGGACGTCGTCCTCTTCCCGCCGTCCAACCCGGTCGTGTCGGTCGGCACGATCCTCGCCGTGCCCGGCGTCCGCGAGGCGATCGCCGAGGCCGGGGCCCCGGTGGTGGGCCTCTCCCCCATCGTCGGGGACGCGCCCGTGCGCGGCATGGCCGACAAGGTGCTGGCGGCGGTCGGCGTGGAGTCGACGGCCGCGGCGGTCGCCGAGCACTACGGCGCGGGACTCCTCGACGGCTGGCTCGTGGACAGCGTGGACGCGGGCGCCGTCGAGCGGGTCGAGGCCGCCGGGATCCGCTGCCGGGCCGTGCCGCTGATGATGACCGACGTCGAGACGACCGCGCGGATGGCCCGCGAGGCGCTCACGCTGGCGGAGGAGGTGCGGGGCGCGTGACCGCGGAAGACACGACCGGCGGCTACCGGGTCTGGGCCGTGCCCGGACTGCCCGAGGTGCGGACCGGGGACGACCTCGCCAAGCTGATCGCCACCGCCGAGCCCGGCCTCGTCGACGGGGACGTGCTGCTGGTGACGTCGAAGATCGTCTCCAAGGCGGAGGGGCGGATCGTCCAGGCGGAGGACCGGGAGGCCGCCGTCGACGCCGAGACCGTCCGGGTCGTCGCGCGGCGCGGGGCGCTGCGGATCGTGGAGAACCGGCAGGGCCTGGTGATGGCCGCGGCCGGCGTCGACGCCTCCAACACCCCCGCCGGGACGGTGCTGTTGCTGCCCGAGGACCCGGACGCCTCCGCGCGCGCGATCCGCGAAGGACTGCGGGACGCCCTCGGCGTCAGCGTCGGCGTCGTCGTCACCGACACGTTCGGGCGACCCTGGCGCGCGGGGCTCACGGACGTCGCCATCGGCGCCGCCGGCGTACGCGTGCTGGACGATCTGCGCGGCGGCACGGACGCGCACGGCAACCCGCTGAGCGCGACCGTCGTCGCGACGGCGGACGAACTGGCCGCCGCGGGCGACCTGGTGAAGGGCAAGGCCGCCGGGCTGCCGGTGGCCGTCGTGCGCGGGCTGCCCCATGTGATCGCCGACGACGGCGAGGGCGCGCGGGCCATGGTGCGCGGCGCGCGCGACGACATGTTCCGGCTCGGCACCTCGGAGGCGGTGCGGCTCGCGGTCACCCAGCGGCGCACCGTGCGCGCCTTCACCGACGAACCCGTCGACCCCGGGGCGGTCCGGCGGGCCGTGGCGGCGGCGGTCACCGCGCCCGCGCCGCACCACACGACGCCGTGGCGGTTCGTGCTGCTGGAGTCGCGGGAGTCCCGGGTCCGGCTGCTGGACGCGATGCGGGACGCGTGGATCGCGGACCTGCGGCGGGACGGCAAGTCCGAGGAGTCGATCGCCAAGCGCGTGCGGCGCGGGGACGTGCTGCGCAACGCGCCCTACCTGGTCGTGCCGTGCCTGGTCATGGACGGGTCGCACACCTACGGCGACGCGCGGCGCGACGGGGCCGAGCGGGAGATGTTCGTCGTGGCGACCGGGGCGGGCGTGCAGAACCTCCTGGTCGCGCTGGCCGGGGAGCGGCTGGGGTCCGCGTGGGTGTCGTCGACGATGTTCTGCCGGGACGTGGTGCGGGAGGTGCTGGAGCTGCCGCGCGCGTGGGATCCGATGGGGGCGGTGGCGGTAGGGCATCCGGCGGAGGAGCCGAGGGCCCGGCCGGAGCGGGACGCGGCGGCGTTCGTGGAGGTGCGGTGAGCCCCGGCCGGCCGGGGCTCGGCCGACGGCGGGGGCGGGAGCCGGTTTCGTCGCGGGGCGGGGGCGTTCCTCCGTCGCGGGTGCGCCTACTCTCGTAGGGTCCCTTCCGCTCCCTCCTCGCGGAGGAGCCACTCCGCTTCCCCGGGAACCCATCCGTGTCTGGACGATTCGATCCCCGGCCCACGCGTACGACCGTGCGCGGCGGGCATGTCGGCGTGCCGCCCGCGGGCGTGCCCCGGCAGGCCGGGCCCGCGTCCGGTCGGGTGCGGACGTGGACGCCGGAGGGGCCGGTCGATCTCGGGCTGGTGCTGGGGCCGCTGCGCAGAGGGCCCGGGGATCCGACGTTCCGCACCACGCCGGACGGGTCGGTGTGGCGGGCCACTCTGACGCCCGCCGGGCCGGGCACCCTGCGGGTCTCCGTGGCGGCGGGCGGCGGGGCCGTACGCGGGGAGGCCTGGGGGCCCGGGGCCGAGTGGCTGCTGGAGCGGCTGCCGGACCTGCTCGGGGCCGCCGACGACCCGGACGCGTTCACGCCCCGGCACCGGGTCGTGGCGATGGCGCGGCACCGGCGGCCGGGGCTGCGGCTGACGCGGACCGGGCTGGTGCTGGAGTCGCTGATCCCGTCGGTCCTGGAGCAGAAGGTCACCACCGACGAGGCCTACCGGGCGTGGCGGCTGCTGGTGCGCAAGTTCGGGGAGCCCGCGCCGGGGCCCGTGGACGGGCGGATGTGGGTGATGCCCTCGCCTCGGACGTGGGCGCTGATCCCGTCCTGGGAGTGGCACCGGGCCGGCGTCGACGACAAGCGGGCGTCGACGATCCTGCGGGCGGTGCGGGTCGCGCGGCGTCTGGAGGAGGCCGTCGGGATGGAACCCGGGGCCGCGCAGGCGCGGTTGGAGGTCGTGCCGGGGATCGGGCCGTGGACGTCTGCGGAGACGGTGCAGCGCAGTCATGGGGCGGCGGACGCGGTGACCGTGGGGGACCTGCATCTGCCGGGGATCGTGGGGTTCGCGCTGGCGGGGGATCGGGGGGCGGACGACTCGGTGATGCTGGAGCTGCTGGAGCCTTATGCGGGGCAGCGGCATCGGGCGGCTCGGTTGATTCTGTTGAGCGGGCGGGTGCCGGGGCGGCGGGCGCCGCGGATGCGGAAGACGGACATCGGGTTGTTGTGAGGGTGCCGGTTCGGCGGGGGGGTTTTCGCCCCCGCCGCCCCTACCCTTCCCGTACCTGGGGGGCTGGCGCCCCCCAGACACCCCGCTTCGGCCCTGGACGGGCCTTGTCCTCGAACTCCCCCAGAGGGGGACCCCCAGACGGGCTCACTGGTCCGAGGAGAA
The DNA here is from genome assembly GCF_042890065.1 of Streptomyces sp. NPDC002328. Taxonomy (NCBI): domain Bacteria; kingdom Bacillati; phylum Actinomycetota; class Actinomycetes; order Kitasatosporales; family Streptomycetaceae; genus Streptomyces; species Streptomyces sp. NPDC002328. Next base: position 22,569 of record NZ_JBIARQ010000003.1, read on the forward strand.
GCGGACCGCTCCTGCTGGGATCTTCGCGTCGCACCAGATCCTCGCGCCGTCGCGGAGTTCGTTGTCCGGGCCCACCACCGCGCCGTCGCCGATGACCGTGCCGGTGAGGACGGAGCGTTCGCCCACTCGGGCGCGGGCGCCGATCAGGGAGTCGGTGATGACCGCGCCGGGTTCGATGACCGCGCCGGGCAGGATCGTCGAGCCGAAGACGCGCGCGCCCTCCGCGACGAAGGCGCCCTCGCCGACCACCGTGCCGCCGGTCAGCTTCGCGTCGGGTGCGACCGTCGCCGTCGGCAGGATCAGGCGGTCGCCGCAGCGGCCGGGCAGCGCGGGGGACGGCGCGCGGCCCAGGACCAGGTCGGCCGAGCCGCGGACGAAGGCCGCGGGCGTGCCCAGGTCCAGCCAGTACGTGGAGTCGACCATCCCCTGGAGGTGGGCGCCGGCCTCGAGCAGGTCGGGGAACGTCTCGCGCTCCACCGACACCGGTCGGCCGAGCGGGATCGTGTCGATGACCGAGCGGCGGAAGACGTACGCGCCCGCGTTGATCTGGTCGGTGACGATCTCCTCGGGCGTCTGGGGCTTCTCCAGGAAGGCCAGCACCTTGCCCGAGTCGTCGGTGGGGACCAGGCCGTAGGCGCGCGGGTCCGTCACCTTGGTCAGGTGCAGGGAGACGTCCGCGGCGGTCGCCTCGTGGGTGGAGACCAGCCGGCGGATGTCGAGGCCGGTGAGGATGTCGCCGTTGAAGACGAGCACCGGGTCGTCGGGGCCCGAGTGCAGCCGGGACGCGACGTTGCGGATCGCGCCGCCCGTGCCGAGGGGCTCCTCCTCGGTGACGTACTCGATGTGGAGGCCCATCGACGAGCCGTCGCCGAAGTACGGTTCGAAGACCTCCGCCAGATAGCTCGTCGCGAGGACGATGTGCTCCACGCCCGCCGCTCTAGCCCGCGCCAGTTGGTGCGTCAGGAACGGCACCCCCGCTGCCCTGACCATCGGTTTGGGCGTGTGCACCGTGAGGGGGCGCAGCCGGGTGCCCTTGCCGCCGACCAGGAGGATCGCTTCTGTCACCTTCGTCTCTGCTTCCTGCCGGGACCGGCCGAACTGTCTTTCGGCCGGCCAGTGTATGCAGACCGTCGTGCGGCAACTTCGACGGACTTGCGTCCGCACGGGTCCGCCCGGACCGGGACCCCTGGAAGGGCCCGGCCCGGGCGTCCCGGATCGACCTCAGCGCCCCTGGTAGCGGGCCGCCGTCGTACGGGTCGAGCCGAGCTTGCCGTAGAGCTGCCGTCCTGGGCACTCCGTGGCGAAGCCGTCCCGGTGACCGGAGATCACGTTCAGTCGTACGTTCTTACCTTTTGCGTAGAGATTGCCACCTGCTGACTTCAGGTATGTCTTTCCGTTCGGATTGCCCCCGAAGAGACCCAACTTCCACGCCGTCAGACTGGCGACCGCCTTCACCGTCGCGGCGGACGGCTTGACGCTGGTGTAGGTGCCGATGGCGGCGATCCCCATGCTGTTGCTGTTGAAGCCGAGAGTGTGGGCGCCGAGGACCGCTTTCGTCACTCCCCCGGCGCGGCCCTCGTACAGGGTTCCGCACTTGTCGACGAGGAAGTTGTAGCCGATGTCCCGCCAGCCCATGCTCTTGACGTGGTAGCGGTAGATACCGCGGATGACGGACGGGGCCTGCGCGCAGGTGTAGTTGTTGCCCGACGCCGTGTGGTGGACGAAGGCCGCCTTGACCTTCGTCGTGTAGCGGAAGCCGCTCTCCCGCAGCGTCTCGTCGGCGCCCCAGCCGCGGCGGGTGACGATGCCCGGACGCGGGCCGATGTACGGCTTCGCCGCCCGCCGCCCCTCGGTGAGCGCGGGGGCGTAGAGGGCGCGGAGTTCGCGTTCGGTGGCCGCGCGGTCGAGCGCGGGCATCACGGTGGCCTCGGCCCCGACGCGCCGGGCCGCGGAAGCAGGTGCGGGGGCGGGGGTGCCCGGGTCGACCAGTTCCAGGCGCAGGCCCGAGGGGAGCGGAGCGGCCGACGCCGCGGTGCGGGCGCCCCGCGCGGTGTCCTCCGTGCGGTGCTCCGTCGCGGAGCTGACACGCAGTTCGACGCCGTTGGAATCGCCCACCCACAGCGGGGCGGTGGCGCCGCGGACCCGGTCCGAGGTGCGTTCGTCGGCGCCCGGGTCGGCGCCGTGGTCGGTGTTGTGGGTCTCCACGTCCTGCCAGCCGGACCAGGCGCCGGTCCTGACGTCGCGGGTGCGGACCTGGACCTGGCCGTGGAGTTCGGCGTCCGGGTCGTCCCAGACGATGCCGAGGAGGGAGAAGGGGCGTACGTCCCGGCGGGGCACGCCCTGTTGGGGGCCGGAACCGCCATGGGCGCGGTCGCGGGCGAGGGGGGTCAGGGGCAGCGACTGGGTGCTGCCGGGGAGCGGGGCGGCGAGGCTCGTGGCCCGGGCCGCGGCGGTCGCCGTCTCCGCGGTCGGCGCCGGTGGCGCCGTCACCGCGGTGGCGGACGGCGTCAACGGGAGGGCGAGGGACGCCGCGCAGGTGACACCGATCGAGGTAGCAAGCAATCCACGCATGCCACTGATGCTGGGCACAGCCGTACGGGCCCGCATGTCGGGGAGGTGACGGGCCGTCGGCTGCGTTCGGCCGAACCGGTGGCGTCGGGGCGGGTGTTCGCGCTGTGCGGCGCGTACGCTTGCGCGGGTGAACGCCACCGATCGCACCCCTGCCGACCTGCTGCGTTCCGCGCTCGCCGCGGATCCCGCGCGCCCGCTGGTGACCTTCTACGACGATGCCACCGGCGAACGGGTCGAATTGTCCGTGGCCACCTTCGCCAATTGGGTGGCCAAGACCTCGAACCTCCTCCAGGACGGTCTGTCCGTCGAGCCCGGCGACCGGGTCGCGCTGCTGCTGCCCGCGCACTGGCAGACGGCGGTGTGGCTGCTGGCGTGTTCGTCGGTCGGCGTGGTCGCGGACATGGCGGGCGATCCCGCGCGGGCGGACGTCGTCGTGGCCGGACCCGGTCACTTCGAGACGGGGCTGGCGTGCCGGGGAGAGCGGTACGCGCTGTCTTTGGCACCGCTCGGGCGGCGGTTCGTGCCGTCGCCTCCGGAGGGGTACGCCGACTACGCGGTGGACGTGCCGAGTCACGGCGACCGCTTCACGGCGTACGCGCCCGTGGACGCGGAGGAGCCGGCGCTGATCGTCGCCGGGGCGGAGTACACGGGGGCGGAACTGGTGGAGCACGCGCGCGGGGACGCGGGCGGGCTCGGTCTCACCGGGCCCGGGTCGCGGCTGCTGTCGGGGTTGTCGTACGACACCTGGGAGGGGTTGAGCGCGGGGCTGTACGCGCCGTTGGCCAGCGGGGGGTCCGTGGTGTTGTGCCGGAATCTGTCGCTGGCGGGGGAGGAGACGGTCGCGAAGCGGATCGAGAGCGAGCGGGTGACGGCGACCGCGCGGTAGCCTCCGGCGGCCTTGCGGTGATGGGTGCCGTGCCGTGCCGTCTGCCTCGGGCAAGGCGGGCAAGGGGCTCCGCCCCTTGAACCCCGCCAGGGGGCTCCACCCCCTGGACCCCGGACCTATGCCCACCCACCACCCGACTCGGATGGGTAGAGATTCACCCGTTCGGCTCACCCCCGCCCCGCACCCCTGCCCCCCGCGAGCCATCGTCGGAGAGTAGGGGTGCTCGCTTCTGCGGTCGGTTCGGGTTCGGTCGGGAGGAGGGGGTGGGCTTCGTGGGTGACAGGTCGGGTGTGGTCGGGCCGGGGGCGGGGGCGTCCGCTCATGGGGCGGGGCTGAGGCGGCGGCGTCGGCGGCGGTGGGCGCGGTTCGGGGCGGGGGCCGTCGGCGTGGTCGTCGTGGGGGCCGGGGTGGTGGGGTGGGTGGTGTACACGCTGCTCGACGGGAACATCACGCCCGACGAGGCCGCCGCCGCGGAACTCGCCCGGTACGAGAGCGAGCGGCCGACCTCGCTGGTGCGGGACGCCCGGAACATCCTGCTGATCGGGTCGGACTCGCGCTCGGGCGACGGCAACGACGCCTATGGGCGGGACTCCGGGACGGAGCGCTCGGACACGACGATCTTGCTGCATCTGGCCGCCGGGCGGCGCAGCGCGACGGCGGTGTCGATCCCGCGGGACCTGATGGTGGACGTGCCCGACTGCCGGCGGCGGAACGGTACGCGGACCGAGCCGGTGTTCGCGATGTTCAACCAAGCGTTCCAGACGGGTGGCTCCGCCTGCACCATCCGGACGGTGGAGAAGCTGACGGGGATCCGGATCGACCACCACGTCGTCGTCGACTTCAGCGGGTTCAAGGAGATGGTGGAGGCGATAGACGGGGTGCAGGTGTGCCTGAAGGAGCCCATCCACGACAAGGCGGCCAGGCTGTGGCTGCCCGCGGGCCGGGTGACGCTCGACGGCGAGCAGGCCCTCGGGTACGTGCGCGCCCGCAAGTCGCTCGGCGACGGCAGCGACACCGACCGCATGGAGCGGCAGCAGCGGTTCCTCGGGGCGCTCGTCAACAAGGTGCGGAGCAACGACGTCCTGCTGAATCCGGCGAAGCTGTATCCGGTCCTGGACGCGGCGACGTCGTCCCTCACCACCGACCCGGATCTGGCGAGCCTGCGCGGACTCTACGCACTCGTGCGCGGCCTTCGCGACATTCCCACCGAACGTGTGCAATTCCTGACCGTTCCCCGGGAGTCGTACGCGAACAACGCCAATCGCGACCAGCTCGTGGAGCCCGAGGCGGAGAAACTGTTCGAACGGCTGCGCAGAGACGCTCCGGTGTCCATCGCACAGAAAGCCGCCGGGAAAGCCGTCGGGAAAGCCGCCCAGGGGTCCGTCGGGAGCGGCCGGAATTCCACCCCTGCGGAGTCGTACGACTACGGTGCGCACCGGTCGCCGTCGCCGCCCGCGCCCACGTTCAGCGGGAACACCGCCGCCGAGGACGTCTGCGCCTGAGCGGGCCGAACGTGTCGGGGTGGTAAAGCGCTTGCCAAGTGCGGCGGTTCCACGAACTCCAGTTCAAGGAAATGGAACGAATTGCCCGGTTGTAGGGACGTGGAATTTGTCACCGTCGTCGCCCGACGCTGAACTGGACGGATAGTGTGAGCGATCCGGTGCACCGGGCCGGAGGACCGTCCTGGGATCGTGCACTGTGTGACCGTGACCCGAGCGCCTTTTGAGGGGGGAAGGCGCCGCGTGGCCCCGACGGAGGATTCGAGACAACCGTGGACGCGCAAGGCCGTGGGCGGGCGGACAACATCGATCCCGCAGACCAGTGGGTGCTCAATCCGAACACCGGCGAATACGAACTGCGACTGAACCATTCCGCACCGCAGTCGGCGGTTCCCGGGCCCCGCAGATCCGACTCCCGCGGCGCGGGAGCGACGGGCGCGGTCCGCGGCCGTACGGAGACGTCGGAGCGGGAGGCGCCGCAAGGACAGCTCCCGGGGCAGGTTCCCGGGCCGCGCCGGCGCCGAGGCGTGCCCGAGGAGCCGGCGATGCGGCGCGGGCGCCGGCCGGTGAAGAAGTCGAAGGCGAAGAAGGTCCTGCTGTGGACCGGCGGGACGATGGCCCTCGTCCTGGTGGGCACCGCGGGCGCGGCCTACCTGTATCTGGAGCACCTCAACGGCAACATCACGTCCCTCTCCGACGACGGCGCGAGCACCGGCGGCTTCAGCAAGGACAAGGCGATCAACCTGCTGCTGATCGGCACCGACAAGCGCACCGGGTCGGGCAACGAGGGCTACGGCGACGCGGGCAGCGCCGGCCACGCGGACACCACGATCCTGCTGCACGTCTCCAAGGACCGGACGAACGCGACCGCGCTGAGCATCCCGCGCGACCTGATCGTGGACGTCCCGGACTGCCAGACCGAGCAGGAGGACGGCTCCACCAAGGTCATCCCGGGCACCCGGGGCGCCCGCTTCAACACCAGCCTCGGCCAGGACGGCCGTACGCCGAGCTGCACCATGCGCACGGTGACGGAGCTGACCGGGATCACCCCGGACAACTTCATGGTGGCCGACTTCAACGCGGTCAAGACGCTGACCACGGCGGTCGGCGGGGTCGAGGTGTGTCTGGCCAAGGACATCGACGACCCGGACTCGCACCTGAAGCTCGCCAAGGGCACCCACACCATCGCGGGCGAGCAGGCGCTGGCCTATGTGCGCACCCGGCACTCGGTGGGCTTCGGCGGCGACCTGAGCCGGATCGGGATCCAGCAGCAGTTCCTCAGCTCGCTGATGCGCAAGCTGAAGTCGAACGACACCCTCACCAGCCCCACCAAGATGATCAAGCTGGCGGAGGCGGGCACCAAGGCGCTCACCGTCGACAGCCAGCTCGACAGCATCGACAAGCTGAAGGACCTGGGTCTGGAGCTGGGCAAGCTCAACACCAAGAACCTGACCTTCACCACCGTCCCGGTGATCGACAACCCGGCGGAAAAGGTGAAGGCGACCGTCGTCCTCAACGAGCAGACCGCCCCCACCGTCTTCCAGATGGTGCGCGACGACATCTCCTTCACCGAGGTCAAGCAGCAGGCGCAGGCCTCCAAGGACGCGGCGGCCGCGGCCGCGGCGGCCCGGCTCAAGGGCAGCCAGTCGGCGGCCTCCGAGGTGCGGGTGCAGGTCATGAACGGCGGGGCCCCGGCCGGCAGCGCGCAGGAGACCCTCACCTGGCTCCAGAACACGAAGGGCATCACGAAGTCCGAGAACGCGGGCAACGCCCCGCAGCAACTCAGCACGACGACGCTCGAGTACGCCCCCGACCAGGCGCCCCAGGCACGCAAGCTGGCCGCCGTCATGGGGCTCGCCGGGACCGCGCTGAAGCCAGGGAAGAGCGTCCAGAACGCCCAGGGTCTGCCGACGATGACACTGACGCTGGGCAAGGACTTCAAGGGCGCGGGCGTCTCGCTCACGGCTCCGGCGAAGGTGCCGGACTCGGTCCAGAAGTCCACCGCGGACAAGGTCGAGTGCGCCAAGTAGGTAACCCTGCGGGCCCGTCGTGCGTCTGACTTGACGCGGGACGGGCCCGTGTCAGGCGCAGGGCGGGGAGGCAGGGCAAGTGGCGCGGAGCAGTGTGCGGGGAAACACGGCTGAGGTCGAGGAGACGACGACGTCCACGGCAATTGGGGCGACGGCGGCCGACCAGGCCGCGGCGGCGGGCGACCGGGGGGCTGTCAAGGACGGCGACGAGGCTGCGGCGGGTGACCGCGACAGCGGCAGCGACGCGGCCGGGGACGGCCCCGCCAGGCCGGGCGCCGACGGCGGCGGCAGCGGTGACGGGGACAGCGGCGACGACGGCGACGGCGAGGGGCCCAGAGCCGGCCGCGGCCCCGACCGCAGACGGCGCAGACGGCGCGTGCTGCGCTGGTCGGCGACGCTCCTGGCGGTGGTCATACTCGGCGGCGCGGGGGCCGGATACCTCTACTACGAACACCTCAACGCCAACATCAAGAGCGACGACCTGAACCTGGGCGACGCCAAGGACCGCGCGGCCGAGCCGACGGCCAACGCCGCCGGACAGAAGCCGCTGAACATCCTGCTGATCGGCTCCGACGCCCGCAACACCGCCGAGAACCAGAAGCTCGGCGGCGCCAAGGACACCTTCGACGGCCCCCCGCTGGCCGACGTCCAGATGCTGCTGCACGTCTCGGCGGACCGCAGCAACATGTCGGTGATCAGCATGCCGCGCGACACCCTGCTCGACATCCCCAAGTGCACGGACCCCGACGACGGGCACGAGTACGGGGCGCTCCAGGACGAGATGACCAACAAGTCGCTGAGCCGCGGCGGACCGGGCTGCACCGTCGCCACCTGGGAGAAGCTCACCGACATCCACATCGACCACTTCATGATGATCGACTTCGCCGGGGTGGTGTCGATGGCCGACGCCATCGGCGGCGTCCCGGTGTGCGTGGACGCCAGCGTCTACTCGCACACCCGCGACGGCAAGGGCTCCGGCCTGCGGCTGCCGGAGGGCACCCACTCCGTCAAGGGCAAGCAGGCCCTCCAGTGGCTGCGCACCCGCTACGGCTTCGAGGACGACACCGACCTCGCCCGCGCCAAGGCGCAGCACATGTACATGAACTCGATGGTCCGCCAGCTGCGGTCCGAGGCGAAGCTGACCAACCCGAACTCGCTGCGCAGGCTCGCCGAGGCGGCCACGAAGGCGATCACCGTCGACGACGGCCTGGACAGCATCACCCGGATGTACGACCTGGCCGGCGAGCTCCAGAGGGTCCCCACCGAGCGCATCACCATGACGACGATGCCGAACCGCTACGCGGGCGCCCGCGTCGTGCCCACCGAGGACGCCGACAAGCTGTTCCGGCTGGTGCGCGAGGACATCGCCCTGGACGGCAAGGACGCCGCGAAGCCCGTCGTCACCGCGAGCCCCACGCCGACGGTCACGGACCCGGCCGCCGCGGACGGCGAGATCGCGGTGCAGGTCCACAACAGCTCCTCCACCGGCACGCGGGCCGCGGCGCGCGGACGGGCGTCCACGGTGACACAGCTGCTGATCGGCAAGGGCTTCGCCCGCGCCGTGGCGGACACCTCGGCGGCGACCGCCGAGCAGCGGACGGTGATCCGCTATCCGAGCGCCGACCTCCAGGGCGACGCCGAGCGGGTGGCGAAGGCCCTCGGCATCCCGGCGAGCCAGGTGAAGCGGTCCACCGACGTCTCCGGGATCACCCTCTTCGTGGGCGCGGACTGGCGCTCGGGCTCGACGTACGAGCCGGGGAAGGGCGAGGACGCCGCGAAGCCGAAGGAGGACGACACCACGCCGACGTCGGCGAAGGCGATGAACGCCGCCGACACCAGCCAGTGCATGCACGTGGACCCGGCCTACAGCTGGTAGCCCGGGTCCAGGGGGTCCGGCGGGGCGGTGCTCAGGAAGTCAGGACGTGCTGAGAAAGTCAGGACGTGCTGAGGACCGCCGGGCGGCGGGAGGCGATGACCTTCCTCGCCAGCGCCTTCGGGCTGGTCAGGAAGCCGTACCCCCACGACATGTGCATGGTGGCGAGGGCCACGGGGATCCGCAGCCGCGCCTTCAGCGGCAGCCCCTTCCCGGCCGGCACCGACCCCGCGACGATCGCCGCGAGGTAGCCGGCGGGGATCACGAAGCCGAGCGGCGTCACCAGGCCGCCGACGAGCAGCCCGGCCGCGATCGCGCACACCGCCGTCGGCGGGGCGAGGTAGCGCAGGTTGATGGAGCCCTCGTGGTAGCGGGCGACGACGTGCCGCCAGCGGCCGTAGTCCTTGTACTGCCTGGCGAGCGCCTTCATGTTCGGGCGCGGCCGGTAGGACACCTTCAGCTCGGGCGAGAACCAGATCAGCCCGCCGGCCTCCCGGATGCGGAAGTTCAGCTCCCAGTCCTGGGCGCGGACGAACTCCTCGTTGTAGCCGCCCTGCCGCTCCAGCGCCTCGCGCCGGAACACGCCGAGGTACACGGTCTCCGCGGGCCCCGCCTGGCCGCCGGTGTGGAAGGCGGCGTTGCCGACGCCGATCTTCGAGGTCATGGCGGCGGCGACGGCGTGCTCCCAGTCGTTCTCGCCCTCGGCGTGCATGATCCCGCCGACGTTCTGCGCGCCGGTCTCCTCCAGCAGGCGCACGGCGGTGGCGATGTAGTCCGGGGAGAGCATCCCGTGCCCGTCGACGCGGACGACGATCGGGTGCCGGGAGGCGGCGATCGCGGCGTTGAGCGCGGCGGGCGTGCGGCCGGTGGGGTTCGGCACGGTCTGCACCCGCTTGCCGGGCAGGGACGCGGTCTCGGCGACGAGCTCGGCCGCGATCTCGTCCGTGCGGTCCGTGGACGGACCGAGGGCGATCACGACCTCCATCTCGCCGGCGTACTCCTGCGCGAGGATCGCCTGGACGGCGCCGCGCAGATGCCGCTCCTCGTTCAGGACGGGCATGATGACGGACACGGCGGGGGGCTGCACGTCGGACTTCGCGTTCATAGGGGGCTCACGTTACCGCGAACGGGGGACACCGGTGCGCCCCGCCGGTGGCGGTACACCGGGCTACAGATCGTATGGGCCTACGGTGCTCACGGTTCCCCCTCGTACGGCCGCAGCCCGGAGGTGTCCCGCATGCCCCCCACCCCGCCCCGCTCCCCCGCCTCCCGGCCCGGGCGCCGCCCGCAGCCGCCGCGGCGCGCGGCGCGTTCGCCCGTCCGGCGCAGACGCCCGCGCTGGGCCGTCCGGGCGGCGACGACCCTGTCGGTCGTGGTCCTCGCCTCGGCCGGCATCGGGCACTCCGTGGTCAGCAGCCTCGACGCGAACATCGTCCGCGTCGACGCGTTCAAGGACATGAAGAACCGGCCGCGGGCGGGTCACGGCATGAACGTGCTGCTGGTCGGCACCGACGGCCGCGACCGGATCACGCAGGCGGAGCGCCGGCGCTACCGGCTGGGCGGTGCGCCCTGCCACTGCACCGACACGATCATGATCGTGCACATCTCGGAGGACCGGGAGCGGGCGAGCGTGGTCAGCCTGCCGCGCGACTCGTACGCCGAGACGCCGCCGCACCTCGACCGGTACAGCGGTCATCCGCACCACGGACACCCCATCAAGATCAACGCGGCGTACGCGGAGGGCGGCCCGCAGCTCACCGTGAAGACGGTCGAGCACATGACACGGGTGAAGATCGACCACTATCTGGAGGTCGACTTCACCAGCTTCATGCGGACCGTGGACGTCCTCGGCGGGGTGAAGGTCTGCACGGCCCGCCCCCTGAAGGACTCCTACACCGGCCTGGACCTCCCGCCCGGCACGCACACCCTGAAGGGCGGCACGGCCCTCCAGTACGTGCGCTCCCGGCACATCGACGCCGACTCCGACCTCGGCCGGATGAAGCGCCAGCAGCGTTTCCTGGCCGCCCTCGTCGACCGGGCGACGTCCTCCGGTCTGCTGCTGAACCCGCTGAAGTTCCGTGACGTGACGCGGGCCGTCCTCGGCTCGGTGCGGGCGGACCGCGGCTTCGGCACGGAGGAGCTGCTCGACCTCGGCCGGGCGATGCGCACCTTCTCGCCGTCGTCGTCGGAGTTCACGACCGTCCCGATCGGCCAGATGGGGCACGTCGTGAAGGGCATCGGCTCGACCCTGAAGTGGGACCCGGTGAAGTCGGAGCGGATCTTCCGGCTGCTGCGCGAGGACAAGCCGCTCGCCACGGCCGTTCCCGCGGAGGCGGCTCCCGGCCCGGTCGCCTCCGTCGAGGTGCCCCCGCAGCAGATCCGCGTCCAGGTGGAGAACGGCACGCCCACGGTGGGCCTGGCCAAGCGGGTCGACCGGGCCCTCGCGGCCACCGGCTTCCGCGCCACGGGCCGCCCGACCCCCGCGGCGGACCGCTCGACCCCCCGCACGGTCATCAGCTACGACCCCCGCTGGGACCGCTCCGCCCGCTCCCTGTCCACCGCCCTCCCGGGCAGCACCCTGCGCGCCGTCCCCGGCCTGGGCCCGACCCTGAAGGTCACGGTGGGCGAGAACTTCCAAGAAGTCCGCAAGGTACGCGGCGAGACACCGGCCGTCGGCGAGTCGAGGGTGGTGCGGGGGAACGAGGTGGACTGCTCCTGAAGGGGCTGTTCGGGGAGGGGCAGGCTCAGGAGTTTCGGAGGATTTCGTTCCGTCCGATGGCGGAGGGCGCTGTGGAGGCGTACGACGGAAGGGCACACGCGGGGCCCGCCGTGGGTCCCGCCCGAGCCCCTGGAGGAGCCATGACCCAGCCCGGAACCATGCCGGCCATGAGCAAGGAAATGCAGGACTGCGTCGAGGCGTGCATGTCCTGCCACAACGTGTGCGAGGAGACCATGAGCTCCTGCATGCAGATGGGCGGTCAGGCCCAGATGCAGGTCATGCGCGCGCTCATGGACTGCTCCGAGACGACCCGTATGTGCGCCGACATGATGATGCGGCGCTCGCCCATGGCGACCGAGATGTGCGCCATGTGCGCGCGGGCGTGCGAGATGTGCGCCGAGGCGTGTATGGCCATGCCCGACGATCCACAGATGATGCGCTGCGCGGAGGCGTGTCGCCGCTGCGCCGAGATGTGCCGCGCGATGGCGGTCGCCACGATGTGAGCCGCCCCCTGACGTGACCGAGGGCGCCCCGAGTGTTCGGGGCGCCCTCGCGCGCGTACGGGACCGGGATCCGGCGGCTGCGGCTGCGGCTGCGGCTGCCGGGGGGGCCTCAGTTGCCGGTGACGGTCACCTTCTCGTCGTTCTTCAGCTCCTCCACCAGCTGCTTCACCTTCGTCTTGTCCCAGACGAGGTTGCCGCCGGAGGAGCCGGAGATCGGCATGTTCATCGACTTGCCGTCGCCGCCGCTGACGCCCTTCATCGCCCAGAACATGGACGCCAGGTCGTACAGGCCCATGTCCTCGTCGACGACCAGGGAGTCCAGGCCCGCGCCCATGGTCGGGTACAGCTTGAACGGGTTGAGCACCGTGCCCGGGGTCGCCACCTGGTTGGCGAGCGCGGAGAGGAACTTCTGCTGGTTCTTCGTGCGGTCCAGGTCGGAGCCGGCGAGCGCGTACCGGGTGCGGACGAAGGCGAGGGCCTCCTCGCCGTTCAGGGTCTGCGTGCCCTTCTTGAAGTCGGCGCCGGACTTGGTGTCCTTGATGTCCTGCGGGATGTCCATCTCGACGCCGCCGACCGCGTCCACGATGTTCGCGAAGCCGCCGAAGCCGATCTCGACGTAGTGGTCGATGCGCAGGCCGGTGTTGAACTCGACGGTGCGCACGAGCAGCTCGGGGCCGTCCTCCGCGTACGCCGCGTTGAGCTTCACGTGCCGGCCCGTGCCCTTGTACGTCTTGCCGGAGTCGGAGCCGACGAAGGACGGTATCTCCACGTCGGAGTCGCGCGGCAGCGAGATCAGGGTGTCGCCGTTGGAGCCGGTGTGCAGGATCATCATCGAGTCGGTCCGCTTGCCCTCGGCGGAACCGGTGTGCAGCTTCTTCTTCTCCTCGGCGGACATGCCCGCGCGGCTGTCGGAGCCGACGATCAGGTAGTTGGTGCCCTCGCCCGCCTCCGGCCGGTCGATGACCTTCGACAGGTCGACCTCGCGGTTCAGCTTGGAGTCGGCCCAGAAGTACGTGCCGACCGTCGTCACCACCAGCGCGGTGACGACGGTGATCGCCGTCCACTTGATCCGGCGCCGCCAGTCCGGCGCGGGCCGCGGGTCGCCGGGGCCGTAGCCCCCGGGGCCGCCGGGCGCGCCGCCGTAGACCTGGCCCGAGCTGTAGCCGCTGTCGAACCCGGTGTTCTGGGCGTTGGTGAAGTCACCACCGTATCCCTGGCCGTTGACGTACGACGGCTGCTGCGGGATGCCGGGGCTGTTCGGCGGGGCGCCCTGACCGCGGCGGACCTGCCGCATGACGCGCGCGCTCTCGGGCTGTGCCTCGCCGCTGCCGCGGCCGTATCGGTTGCCGCGGTCGTTGTCCGACCATCCCTCGGGCCAATCGTTCATGCGGACCAGTGTGCAGGGCGGAGCGGTGTGCCTTACAAGAGTCGTCGGAAAATCAGGGCCCCGCTGTTGCGAAGCTGACACAAAATCCCGTGATGTCCGCCTCGGCATAGGGTGGAGGACATGACAGACCAGGTCACCGCAGGGGACTCGGACACCTCGGACATCCCGGGTAAGCCCACGTCCGCGTCCCGCACCACGCTCAGCCACATAATGACCCACAACGACACCAACCTCCTCGGGACGGTGCACGGCGGGGTGATCATGAAGCTCGTCGACGACGCCGCGGGCGCCGTGGCCGGCCGGCACTCCGGCGGTCCAGCCGTCACCGCGTCCATGGACGAGATGGCGTTCCTGGAGCCGGTCCGCGTCGGTGACCTCGTCCATGTGAAGGCGCAGGTGAACTGGACCGGGCGGACCTCCATGGAGGTGGGCGTGCGGGTCCTGGCCGAACGCTGGAACGAGTCCGCGCCGGCCACCCAGGTCGGCTCGGCCTACCTCGTCTTCGCCGCGGTCGACGCCGACGGCAAGCCGCGCCGGGTCCCGCCGGTCCTCCCGGAGACCGACCGCGACCGCCGCCGCAACCAGGAGGCCCAGATCCGCCGCACCCACCGCCTGGCCCGCCGCCGCGCCATCATGGACCTGCGGGAACGCCGGGCGGCGGAGGGGTTCGAGCACTGAGGCCCGCCCTTCAGGCGAAGGGCGCCGCTGCCTCAGGCGGAGCCGGCACAGAGGCTGGAGCCTCGGCGCGCGGGCCGGGGCGACTGCGTCTCGAACCACTGCAGCTCGCCCGCTCCAGGCCCGAGGCCGTCACGCCACCTGTCCCTGGCCGTGGTGACGTGCTCACCGAACCGCTCGAGGCCCGAGCTGGCCTGCCCGGCCGACGCGGCCCCGTCGGCCAGGCAGGTCCCCGCCGAGGAACGCCGGGGACCGCCGGGGACCGCCGGGGACCGCTACGGCAGGTTGCGTGCCATCACGATTCGCTGGACCTGGTTCGTGCCTTCATAAATTTGCGTGATCTTCGCGTCGCGCATCATCCGCTCGACCGGGTAGTCGCGGGTGTAGCCGTAGCCGCCGAGGAGTTGGACGGCGTCCGTGGTGACCTCCATGGCCACGTCCGAGGCGAAGCACTTGGCGGCGGCGCCCTGGAAGGTGAGGTCGCTGTCGCCGCGTTCGGACTTGGCCGCGGCGGCGTAGGTCAGCTGGCGGGCGGCCTCGATCTTCATGGCCATGTCGGCCAGCATGAACTGGATGCCCTGGAAGTCGGCGATCGGCCGGCCGAACTGCTTGCGCTCCTGGACGTAGCCCTTGGCGTAGTCGAAGGCGCCCTGGGCGACGCCGAGGGCCTGGGCCGCGATGGTGATGCGGGTGTGGTCGAGGGTCTTCATCGCCGTGGCGAAGCCGGTGCCCTCCGGGCCGATCATGCGGTCGGCGGGGATGCGGACGTTGTCGAGGTAGACCTCGCGGGTCGGGGAGCCCTTGATGCCGAGCTTCTTCTCCGGGGCGCCGAAGGAGACGCCCGGGTCCGACTTCTCGACGACGAAGGCGGAGATGCCCCGGGAGCGCTTCTCCGGGTCCGTGACCGCCATCACCGTGTAGTACTCGGAGACGCCCGCGTTGGTGATCCAGCGCTTCACGCCGTTGAGGATCCAGTGGTCGCCGTCTCGGACCGCCTTGGTCGTCATGCCGGCCGCGTCCGAGCCCGCCTCCGGCTCGGAGAGGGCGTAGGAGAACAGCCCGTCGCCCTTGGCCAGCGGCGACAGGTACCGCTTCTTCAGGTCCTCGGAGCCGGAGAGGATCACCGGGAGGGAGCCGAGCTTGTTCACGGCCGGGATGAGGGAGGAGGACACGCAGACGCGGGCCACCTCCTCGATGACGAGGACCGTGGCGAGGGCGTCGGCGCCGGCGCCGCCGTACTCCTCGGGCACATGCACCGCGTGCAGGTCGTTCGCGACCAGCGCGTCGAGCGCCTCCTGCGGGAAGCGCGCCTCCTCGTCCACCGCGGCGGCGTACGGCGCGATCTTCGCCTCGGCCAGTGAGCGGACGACGTCGCGGAGCATGGCGTGCTCCTCGGACGGGCGGTACAGGTCGAAGTCAGCCGTTCCGGCCAAGGTCTCCACGCTCCAAGAAGCTGGGGTGATCTCGCTAATTACCGTTAAGTAACTCGAATTTTAGAGCCCGCTCACGGCGGTGCGTACGTGAGCTTGGCGACAGGGGGAATCCCGCCTGTGATCTGCCCGGCGAGGGGGCCCGGTACGCCCCGACTATGCTCGTTCAGCGCATCCGGTCCCCCCTCGATTCCAGGAGCACGTCCATGGCCCTCAAGATCACCGTGATCGGCACCGGTTATCTCGGCGCCACGCACGCCGCGGCCATGGCCGAACTGGGCTTCGAGGTGCTCGCCCTGGACATCGTGCGCGAGAAGATCGAGATGCTGGAGCGGGGCGAGACCCCGATGTACGAGCCGGGGCTCGAGGAACTGCTGCGCCGGCATGTCGCCGGGTTCGAGGGGTCCACCGGGCGGCTGCGCTTCACCCAGGACTACGCCGAGGTCGGCGCGTTCGGCGATGTGCACTTCGTCTGCGTGAACACGCCGCAGAAGCACGGCGAGTACGCCTGTGACATGTCCTACGTCGAGTCGGCGATCGCCTCCCTCGCGCCCCACCTGCACGGGCCCGCCCTGGTCGTCGGCAAGTCGACGGTGCCGGTGGGCTCCGCCGACCGGCTCGCGGCGACGGTCGCGCGGCTGGCGCCCGCCGGCGAGGACGCCGAGCTGGCCTGGAACCCGGAGTTCCTGCGCGAGGGCTTCGCCGTCGAGGACACGCTGCACCCGGACCGGATCGTCGTCGGAGTGCGCAGCGAGCGGGCCGAGCGGCTGCTGCGGGAGGTGTACGCCGGGCCGGTCGGGGAGGGCTCGCCGTTCCTGGTCACCGACTTCCCGACGGCGGAGCTGGTGAAGACGTCCGCGAACTCCTTCCTGGCCACCAAGATCTCCTTCATCAACGCGATGGCGGAGGTGTGCGAGGCGGCCGGCGGTGACGTGGCCAAGCTGGCGGAGGCCATCGGGCACGACGACCGGATCGGGAAGAAGTTCCTGCGGGCCGGGATCGGTTTCGGCGGGGGTTGTCTGCCCAAGGACATCCGCGCCTTCATGGCCCGCGCCGGCGAGCTGGGGGCGGACCAGGCGCTGACCTTCCTGCGCGAGATCGACTCGATCAACATGCGTCAGCGCGGGCAGATGGTGGAGCTGGCCCGTGAGGCCCTCGGCGGCGGCCCCTTCCTGGGTCGGCGGGTCGCCGTGCTCGGCGCGACCTTCAAGCCCGACTCGGACGACGTGCGGGACTCGCCGGCGCTGAACGTCGCCGGGCAGATCCATCTCCAGGGCGGCCAGGTGACCGTCTACGACCCGAAGGGCATGGACAACGCCCGCCGGGTCTTCCCGACCCTGGGCTACGCCGACTCGGCGCTGGAGGCCGTGCGCGGGGCCGACATCGTGCTGCATCTCACCGAGTGGCGGGAGTTCCGCGAGCTGGACCCGGCGGCGCTCGGCGAGGCGGTGGCGGCTCGGCTGATCCTCGACGGACGCAACGCGCTCGACCCGCAGCTGTGGCGCAAGGCCGGCTGGACGTACCGGGCGATGGGCCGCCCCACCGCCTGAGAGCGCACCTCGGAGCACCGCAGAGCGACCGCAGAGCAGCAACCTCGGAGCACCGCAGAGCAACCGCGGACGACGCCGGTTCGGCCGAGGCTCAGTCGGCCGAACCGGCGTCTGCCTGCATTCTGCCGTACGCGGGCGGCGCGTGAGGTGTGAAGTCCCTGTGTGCGCGGGGGCCGTTACGGCGCGGGGCGCGGGGGCACCCGGGGGGTCCGTGCGTCCGTCGGACGCGTCAACAGGGAGGTCGCGCATGGCGCCCGTCGCCCGAGTCCGTTCCGTCGTACTCGACTGCCCCGATCCACAGGCGCTCGCCGCGTTCTACGCGGCGGTGGTGGGCGGCACACCGGAGGCCGACGAGGACGACTGGTACGTCCTCCAGGTCCCCGGCGGTCCCCGGCTCTCCTTCCAGCTCGCGGAGGAGTTCACCCCGCCCGAGTGGCCGCGGGGCGACCGCAACGCGCAGCAGTTCCATCTGGACCTCGACGCCGGTGCCACCTGGGAGGAGTTCGACGCCGTCCACGCGCACGTGCTGGCGCTGGGCGCGCGTCCGCTGGACGTGGAGGACCGGGAGAAGAAGGACTTCCAGGTGTACGCCGATCCGGCAGGGCATCCGTTCTGCCTCTGCCGGATCGAGGAGCCGTAAGCGGATCGAGGAGCCGTGAGCGGATGAGCGGTTGGAGGAGCGCTCAGCCGTCCAGTCGGTCGATCGTGGCGTGGGACGGCCCCCGCGTGGTCCGCAGGTCGCGGGCCACGTCCTCCGCCGCGCCCAGCACCCGTACCGCGTTCTGCCAGGTCAGCTTGGCCAGGTCGGGCTTCGACCAGCCGCGGTCCAGGAGCTCCGCGACCAGGTTCGGGTAGCCCGAGACGTCCTTGAGGCCCTCGGGGGTGAAGGCCGTGCCGTCGTAGTCGCCGCCGATGCCGAGGTGGTCGATGCCGGCGACCTCGCGCATGTGGTCCAGGTGGTCGGCGACCGTCGAGACCGTGGCGACCGGGCGGGGGGTGCTCTCCTCGAAGGCGCGGTGCACCTTCATCGCCTCGGCGGTGGTGTCGAGGTGGTGGAAGCCGTGGGCGCGCATGTTCTCGTCCGCGGCGGCCGTCCAGTCGACCGCGGCCTGGAGGACGAACTTCGGCACGAACGTCACCATCGCCAGGCCGCCGTTGGCGGGCAGGCGTTCGAGGACGTCGTCGGGGATGTTGCGGGGGTGGTCGCAGACCGCCCGCGCGGAGGAGTGGGAGAAGATCACCGGCGCGGAGGAGGCGTCCAGCGCGTCCCGCATCGTCGTCGCCGCCACATGGGAGAGGTCGACGAGCATGCCGAGCCGGTTCATCTCCCGCACGACCTCGCGGCCGAACGCCGTCAGACCGCCGGCCTTGGGCACGTCGGTCGCGGAGTCGGCCCAGTCCACGTTGTCGTTGTGGGTGAGCGTCATGTAGCGCACGCCGAGCGCGTACAGGCCGCGCAGGGTGCCCAGGGAGTTGGCGATGGAGTGGCCGCCCTCGGCGCCCATGAGCGAGGCGATCCGGCCCTCGGCGCGCGCCGCCTCCATGTCGGCGGCGGTCAGCGCCGCCCTGAGGTGGTCGGGGTGGCGGTCGATGAGTCGCCGTACGCAGTCGATCTGCTCCAGCGTCGCCGGGACCGCGTCGGGCAGGTCCGCGCGCACGTACACCGACCAGTACTGCGCGCCGACGCCGCCCTCGCGCAGCCGGGGCAGGTCGGTGTGCAGGTGGGCGTGCTGGTCGGCGGCGATGTCGCGGGCGTCGAGGTCGTAGCGGACCTGTTCGCGCAGCGCCCAGGGCAGGTCGTTGTGCCCGTCGACGACCGGGAACTCGTCCAGGAGGTCGCGGGCCTGCGCCAGCCGGTCCGCCGTCGTGTCTTCCAGCCGGGTCACGGGCGTCACTTCCCGAAGCCGAAGCCGTTGCCGGAGCCCTCGACCTTGGCGCGCAGGCGCTTGCCCTTCTCGGTGGCCTGGTCGTTGAGCTCCTGCTGGAAGTCGCGCATCCGGGCGAGGAGGTCCTCGTCGTGGGTGGCGAGGATGCGGGCGGCGAGCAGCCCGGCGTTGCGGGCGCCGGCGACCGAGACGGTGGCGACGGGGACGCCGGCCGGCATCTGCACGATCGACAGCAGGGAGTCCATGCCGTCGAGGTACTTCAGCGGCACGGGCACGCCGATGACCGGCAGCGGGGTGACGGAGGCGAGCATTCCGGGGAGGTGGGCGGCGCCGCCGGCGCCCGCGATGATCACCTTCAGCCCGCGGTCGGCGGCCTGCTCGCCGTACGCGACCATCTCGCGCGGCATGCGGTGCGCCGAGACGACGTCGACCTCGTAGTCGATCTCGAACTCGTCGAGGGCCTTGGCGGCGGCCTCCATGACGGGCCAGTCGCTGTCCGATCCCATGACGATGCCTACGACGGGGCTCATTCGGTGATCGTGCCTCTCAGGTAGCCGGCAGCGTGACGGGCGCGTTCCAGCACGTCGTCGAGGTCGTCGCCGTAGGTGTTGACGTGGCCGACCTTGCGTCCGGGCTTCACGTCCTTGCCGTACATGTGGATCTTGAGCTGGGGGTCGCGGGCCATGCAGTGCAGGTACGCGGAGTACATGTCGGGGAAGTCGCCGCCGAGGACGTTGACCATGACGGTCCACTTGGCGCGCGGGCGCGGGTCGCCCAGCGGCAGGTCGAGGACCGCGCGGACGTGGTTGGCGAACTGGCTGGTGATCGCGCCGTCCATGGACCAGTGGCCCGAGTTGTGGGGGCGCATGGCGAGTTCGTTGACGAGGATGCGGCCGTCGCGGGTCTGGAACAGCTCCACGGCGAGGTGGCCGACGACGCCGAGTTCCTTGGCGATGGTCAGGGCCATCTCCTCGGCCTTCAGGGCGAGGCCCTCGTCGAGGCCGGGGGCCGGCGCGATGACCGTGTCGCAGACGCCGTCGACCTGCTGCGACTCGACGACCGGGTAGGCGACGGCCTGGCCGTGCGGGGAGCGCACGACGTCGGCGGCGAGCTCGCGGACGTAGTCGACCTTCTCCTCCGCGAGGACGGGCACGCCCGCGCGGAAGGGGTCCTCGGCCTCGGCCTCGCTGTCGACGACCCACACGCCCTTGCCGTCGTAGCCGCCGCGGACGGTCTTCAGGACGACGGGGAAGCCCTCGCCTTCGGCGGCGAACGCCGCCACGTCGCGCGGGTCGGTCACGATGCGGTGGCGTGGGCACGGCACGCCGATCGCGGTGAGCTTCGCGCGCATCACGCCCTTGTCCTGGGCGTGCACGAGCGCGTCGGGGCCCGGGCGGACGGGGATGCCGTCCGCCTCCAGTGCCCTGAGGTGTTCGGTGGGTACGTGTTCGTGATCGAAGGTGATCACATCGCAGCCCCGCGCGAACTCGCGCAGCGTGTCCAGGTCGCGGTAGTCGCCGATGACGACATCGCTCACCACCTGGGCCGCGGAATCCTGGGGGGTGTCACTGAGGAGCTTGAACCTGATGCCCAACGGGATGCCCGCCTCGTGTGTCATACGAGCGAGCTGACCCCCGCCGACCATGCCGACTACCGGGAACGTCACGCCCCTAGGGTATCGGCCACGTCCGACGGCCGGATTCCGCACCTCCCGGCCGGGCGCGACGGGTGGGAACCGATCGGCCTTTTCCGGCCTCTTACCCACTGCTTCCCGGCTTCTTTCCGGCTTCTTCCGGTCCTGTGCCCGTCCCGTGAGGCGCACCACAGGAAACCTGAAGGAGGGGTGGTTAGCATGGCGGGGTTGACGAAACCGACACCCGGACGGGGGCCTGCACGACCATGGGACATGGTTCCTCGGGGGGAGGGCGGCTGCACGCGCTCGTCCGCGAGCTCGCCAAGTTCGGCGCCGTGGGCGGGGCCGGGCTCCTGGTCAACCTCGGTGTGTTCAACCTCGTCCGGCACGTCACCGATCTCCAGGTGGTGCGGGCCAGCGTCATCGCGACGGCCGTCGCCATCGCCTTCAACTACGTCGGTTTGCGCTACTTCGCGTACCGCGACAGCGACAAGAGCGGGCGCACCCGCGAGATGACGCTGTTCATGCTGTTCAGCGCGGTGGGGCTGATCATCGAAAACGGGTTGCTGTACCTGGCGACGTACGGGTTCGGGTGGGACACCCCGTTGCAGAACAACGTGTTCAAGTTCGTCGGGATCGGGATCGCCACGCTGTTCCGGTTCTGGTCGTACCGGACGTGGGTGTTCCAGGCCATGCCCTCGCGGGAGGCTGTGCCCTCGCGGGAGGCGGTGCCCTCGCGGGAGGCGGTGCCCTCGCGGGAGGCGGTGCCCTCGCGGGAGGCTGTGCAGGGGGCGGAGTCGCTGCTCGCGGAGGAGTCTCGTCGGGCTGAGCTTCGGCAGCGGGTCGGCTGAGCGGACCTGGGGGGGCTGCCGCCCCCAGCCCCCCTGCTTCGGCCCCGAAAGGGCCTCGTCCTCAAACTCCCCCAGAGGGGGCACCCCCAGACGGGCTGATTCAGCGGACCGTGGGTTCCGGGTCTGTCGGTGTCTTCTTCGACGGGGCCGTTCTGGAGAGGAACAGGCCGAAGACGGGGGGCTGGGCCTGGAGCATCTCCAGGCGGCCGCCGTCCGCCTCCGCCAGGTCCCGGGCCACGGCGAGGCCGATGCCCGTGGAGTTGCGGCCGCTGATGGTGCGCTCGAAGATGCGGGCGCCCAGGTCGGCGGGGACACCGGGGCCCTCGTCGGTGATCTCGATGACGGCCTGGTTGCCGGTGACGCGGGTGCGCAGCGCGACCGTGCCGCCGCCGTGCATGAGGGAGTTCTCGATCAGGGCCGCCAGCACCTGCGCGACCGCGCCCGGCGTGCCGACCGCCCGCAGGTGGCGTTTGCCGGAGCTGACGATGGCCCGGCCCGCGCTGCGGTAGGCGGGGCGCCACTCGGCGAGCTGCTGCTGGATGACCTCGTCGAGGTCGAAGGTGACGGCGGAGCCGGTGCGGGGGTCGCGCGAGTTGGTCAGGAGGCGCTCGACGACGTCCGTGAGGCGTTCCACCTGGGTGAGCGCGATCGTCGCCTCCTCCTTCACGGTGTCCGGGTCGTCGGTGAGGGTGATCTCCTCCAGCCGCATGGACAGCGCGGTGAGCGGGGTGCGCAGCTGGTGGGAGGCGTCGGCGGCGAGCCGGCGTTCCGCGGTGAGCATGCGGGCGATGCGCTCGGCGGAGGAGTCCAGGACGTCGGCGACGCGGTCCAGCTCGGGGACGCCGTAGCGCTTGTGGCGGGGGCGTGGGTCGCCGGAGCCGAGGCGTTCGGCGGTCTCGGCGAGGTCGGTGAGGGGGGAGGCGAGCCGGTTGGCCTGGCGGATGGCGAGGAGCACGGCGGCGATCACGGCGAGCAGCGCGACCAGCGCGATGATCAGCAGCGTGCGGCCGACCTCCCGGGTCACGGAGGAGCGCGGCTCCTCCACGACGACGGTCTCGCCCTCCTCGCCCCGCGCCTCGCCCCGGATGACGTCGCCCTCGGGCCGGGAGCCGACCTCGATGACCGGCTTGCCGGGGATGCGGATCACGGCGTACCGCTCCTGGGTGAGCTGGTCGCGCAGGACCTCCGCGTCGACGTTCCCGGCGCCCAGGAGCCGGCTGTCCACGATGCTGGCCAGCCGCGCCGCCTCCAGGTCCACGCGTTCCTGCGCGCTGTTGCTGATCGTGCGGGTCTCGACGATGACGAGGGACACCCCGAACACGGCGATCACGACGAGCACGACGGCGAGAGTGGACTGGATCAGACGGCGACGCACGGGCTTCTCCGGACGGTGACTTCAGGACGAGCGGTGGCGCACCCCCGCCGGGGGCGCGCCCCCTGGAACAGGGATCAGCTCTTCTCGAAGCGGAACCCGACACCCCGCACGGTGGCGATGTAGCGGGGGTTCGCCGCGTCGTCGCCCAGTTTCTTGCGCAGCCAGGAGATGTGCATGTCCAGCGTCTTGGTCGACGACCACCAGGTGGTGTCCCAGACCTCCCGCATCAGCTGGTCGCGGGTGACGACCCTGCCCGCGTCGCGCACCAGCACCCGCAACAGGTCGAACTCCTTGGCGGTGAGCTGGAGCTCCTCGTCGCCCATCCAGGCGCGGTGCGACTCGACGTCGATGCGCACGCCGTGGGTGGCGGGCGGCTGCTGGGGCTCGGCGGAGCCGCGCCGGAGCAGGGCCCGGACCCGGGCGAGCAGCTCGGCGAGACGGAAGGGCTTGGTGACGTAGTCGTCGGCGCCCGCGTCCAGGCCGACGACGGTGTCCACCTCGTCGGCGCGGGCGGTGAGGATGAGGATGGGGATGGCGTGGCCCTCGGCGCGCAGCCGGCGGGCCACCTCCAGACCGTCCATGCCGGGCAGACCGAGGTCCAGCACGACCAGGTCGACGCCGCCCTGCATTCCGGCGTCCAGCGCGGACGGTCCGTCCTCACGCACCTCGACCTCGTACCCTTCCCGGCGCAGGGCGCGGGCCAGCGGCTCCGAGATGGACGCGTCGTCCTCGGCGAGCAGTACTCGGGTCATGAGCAGATGGTAGTCCGCGGCGGGCAGGCCCAGAGGTGTGATGGTGACCCCGGTTTCTTACTCAGGGACAACCCGGACAAGCGCCGCGTCCGGCCCATCCCCCACACGGCCGTTCTTGGTGCGAACCTGCGGTCGAGGGATGTCATCCTGGGATGGGCCTTGGAAACCCGCGCACGGTTCCTTGATCACCTGTGATCCGTGTCTCAAGTCCTTCCATATCCGGCAGTGTGCTGTCGTATGGTGAAACAACGCCTGTAGCACCGCGGGGACCTTTGGCGCACATCCGACGCTGAAGGTCTCTTTTGTGTGCGGGCCGGCTTGTGCCCGGCTCTCGAAGGAATGACCTGTGGCGGACCGACGCCGGCGCCGGCCGCCCCAACCGGGCGCGTAACGCACCACGATGCGTCCCGACCAGCAAGGAACGACCATGGCGTCCAGCCTGACGAAGGACTCGGCCCGCCCGGGCACCCCCGGCTCCGAGAAGACCTTCTTCGGCCACCCCCGCGGACTGGCCACTCTCTTCATGACCGAGATGTGGGAGCGTTTCTCCTACTACGGCATGAAGGCCCTGCTCCCGCTGTACCTGGTGGCCCCGGGCGGCCTGCACCTGAGCGCGGCCACCGCCACCGCGATCTACTCGGTGTACCTGTCCCTCGTGTACCTGCTCGCCCTGCCGGGCGGCTGGTTCGCCGACCGCGTCCTCGGCCCCCGCAAGACGGTCGCCGTCGCGGGCGCGATCATCATGCTGGGCCACCTCACCCTGGCCCTGCCGAACTCCGGCACCTTCTACGCGGGCCTCGGCCTGGTCGCGATCGGTTCCGGCCTGCTGAAGGCCAACATCTCCACGATGGTCGGCCACCTCTACGACGGCCCGGACGACCCGCGCCGCGACGGTGGCTTCACGGTCTTCTACATCGGCATCAACCTCGGCGCGTTCGCCGCCCCGCTGGTCATCGGTACCGTCGGCGAGAACGTCAACTGGCACCTGGGCTTCGCGCTCGCCGCGCTCGGCATGGCGCTGGGCCTCGCCCAGTTCCTCCTCGGCAGCCGTCACCTCAGCTCCCGCTCGGACCTCGTCCCCACGCCGATGTCCGCCGCCGAGAAGACGGCCACGCTGCGCAAGTCCGCGCTGTGGGCGGGCGTCGCGGCCGTCTTCTACGCGATCGTCGGCTTCTCGGGCCACTACACGCTGAACTGGCTGCTGGTCCCGATCACCCTGGCCGGCCTGATCATCCCGGTCATGGTCATCGCCCGCATCAAGCGGGACAAGGAGCTGGACCGCGCCGAGCAGTCGAAGATGTCCGCGTACATCTGGTTCTTCGTCGCCGCGGCCGTGTTCTGGATGATCTACGACCAGGGCGGCTCGACGGTGTCGCTGTTCGCCGACTCCTCGGCGGACAACACCGTGTTCGGCTGGGAGTTCCCCGTCTCCTGGTACCAGTCGGTCAACCCGGTCATGATCATGGCGCTGGCGCCGGTCTTCGCCTGGGCGTGGCTGGCGCTGGCGCGGCGCGGCAAGGAGCCGAGCACCGCGGTGAAGTTCGCGATGGGCCTGATCCTCGTCGGCGCGTCCTTCTTCCTCTTCCTCGCTCCCCTGTCGATCGCCGAGGGCGGTCACAAGGCGGCCGCGCTGTGGCTGGTGGGCATCTACTTCGTGCAGACCGTGGGCGAGCTGACGCTGTCCCCGGTCGGTCTGTCCGTCACGACGAAGATGGCGCCCGCGAAGTACGCCTCGCAGATGATGGGCGTCTGGTTCCTGGCCGTCACCGCCGGTGACGCCACGACCGGTCTGCTCTCCATCGCCGGCGTCGACCTCAACAAGACCGGCATCGTGGCCCTGGAGGCCGCACTCGCCGTCGTCGCCGGCGCGGCGGTGTGGATGTACCGCAAGCGCGTCAAGGAGCTCATGGGCAACGTCAACTGACGTCCGTCTCCTCACGGAGGGCCGTCCCCGCACCGACGGGGGCGGCCCTCCGCGCGTTTCAGCGCGTGCGCCTGCGCCGTTTCAGCGCGTGCGCCTGCGCCCCGGCATGTAGGTGAACACCGCCCCGCCCAGCAGGACGGCCGTGCCCGCGACGAGGGTGAGGGCCTTCAGGGTGGCGTGGTCGTTCGATCCTGTTTCGGCGAGGCCGCCCGTCGTGGACGTGCCGCCCGCCGAGGACGTCGAGGAGCCGCTGCCGCCGGACGCGCCGCTCGCCTGCTCGGTGGTGTCCAGGGTGAGCGAGACCTGCGAGCTGTCCGGGGTGCACGTCGTCTTCGTGCCGAGCGCGTCGATCGTCAGGACGCCCGGCGCGAGCGTGGTCTCACCGGTCGCGCCGGGTTTGTAGACGCCCGTCAGGTCCGGGATCTCGATCGGCGCGCCCTGCTTGATCGGCGCGGCGTTCTTCGGGCCCTCCACCGTCACCGAGCCCTTGTCCGCGCCGCCCAGCACGACCTGCATGGCCGGCTTCACCGAGTCGGCCGGGATATCGATCGGGCTGTCCATCACCGACTTCTTGAACTGCACGGTGAGGTCGTAACTCCCGCCGTTCTTGCGGGCGTTGATCTGCACCGGCGAGGTCGCCTTCTTCTCGCCGATGGGCGACTGGCAGGTGTAGGGGACGTTCACGACCTTGCCGGTGAAGTCGGTCTGTCCGCTCGCCGAGGGGGAGGGAGAGGGCGAAGGCGAGCCGGACGGGCTGGCCGACGGTGACGGCGACGGCGACGGTGACGAGGAGGGGCTCGGTGACGCGGAGTCCGACGGGTCGGGCGAGGCGCTCGACGAGTTCCCGCCGGCCGGCGTCACCGTGATGGTCGCCGCGGCCTGCACCTGCTGCGTGGGCGCGCACTTGGTGTCCGTCGACAGCGCGTTGACGACGTAGGCGTCCGGCGTGAGCGTCACCTGCCCCGCCGTCGTCAGCTTGAGGCTGCCCTTCATCGCGGACAGGACCATCGCGCCGCCCTTGGGGATCGGCGGGTTCTCGCGCGGCCCTTGCATCGCGACGTCCGCGGTCTGCGCGCCGGCCGCCTTGAGGGTGCCGGACGGCTGGACCGAGTCGGCCGGCAGATCGATGATGTCGGGGTTCTTGGAGGCCGCCTGCGTGAACTTCCAGACGACGTCGACGGTGTCGCCCACCTTCGCCGTCGCGGGCGCGGTGATCTCGACCTTCGTGGTGCCGTCGACCGGGGGCAGCCCGACGCCCGAGGGCGGGATGCAGCGGGTCGCGTAGGAGACCTCGGCGGCCTGCGCCTGCGGGACGGCCACGCCCAGCAGCACGGCGGCCCCGCCGGTCAGGACGGCGACCGCCGTCATGGCCGCCCTGCGCCGCCCGGACGGCATGTGCCCGGGCCCTGGGGCGGCTCCCGGTACGGCTCTCGCGCGCTCTCTCACTGGGTTCCCTTCCTGCCGGGAGTCGTGGGACTCGTCGGGTGGTCGTCGTGCGGTGCGGAGAGCCGGCCCGCCGCGCCCGGATCGGCGTCCGGGGTGAACCACGGCAGGGTCGGGGCCGGTGCGGGCGGGCGCTCGGGGGCGGGGGCCGGGGCGGGGGCGGGACCGCGCCGCGACGGAAGCGGGAGCGGGAGGCGGGCGCCGAGCCGTGGGGCGCGGGCGGGCGGGCGCGGTCCGCCGTGCCGTGGCCCGCCGGCGGCCGTCCCCCGGCGTCCGCCCGCGGCCGGTGGCCGCACCCGGTTCACCACCGCCATGCCGACGCGGAACACGGCGGTCGGCACGACGAGGCAGACCAGGATCCAGAACAGGGTCACGCCCCAGGGGCGGCCGACGCCCCACGGCTGCTCGGCGAGGACCTTCCCGCCGTACTTCAGGGAGACGGTGTAGTCGCCGTGCGCGCCGGCGACGAGCTCGACGGGGACCTCGACGCGGGCCTTCCCACCCGGGGCGATGGTGCCGCGCCACTGCCGTTCGTCCCACTGCGGGGCGAACACGCCGTGGGCGGTGCCGACCTGGAAGACGGGGTCCTTCACGGGCGCGACGCCGACATTGCCGACGGTGAAGGTCAGCGTGCGGGCGGGCGGGGCGCCGAACCAGGTGAGCAGCCCGTCGGAGCCCTTCAGCGAGGGGTCCGTGAGGACGGTCAGGCGTCCGGCGGTCGTCTCGGCGGGCAGCGGTCGCACGGGGTGCCCGGTCACCTGGAGGACGGCGTCGGCCTGTGCCTTCGTCCCCGTGGTGGTGGCCACGTGGACCACGCAGGGGCACGGTGCCGGCGGCTCGGACACCGGCAGGGCTCGGCTGAACCGGCCGTCGGCGTCGGTGGTGACGGCCCGGCCGTCCGCGTTGGCGCAGGAGTTGGTGCCGCCGACGACGCCCCTCGCCGGGGTGGCCTGCCCGCAGATCAGCAGCGTCAGCAGCGCGCGGGGCCGCCAGCCGCCGCCCGTCACGGTGAGGGAGCCGCCGGCCGCCGCCTGGGACGCGGACAGTTGCACGGTGGGCTGCCCGGCCGCGACGGCGGGCCCGGCCCAGGCGAGCGGGAGCAGGGCCGACAGGAGAAAGGCCAGCAGGGCCGCGGCGAGGACCCGGGCCGGAGCCGGTGCCGCCGCGCGGGGCGGCCGGCGCGGCGGGAGCGGGGGCGACGGCGGGGCGCACGTGGCGGCGTACGGCATCGGGGGCTCCAACGGTCGTACGGGGGTCGGGAGATCAGTGCGTACGGTTCCGCCGGGTCAGCCAGAGGGTGCCTGCCGCGCCCGCGAGGACGACGGTGCCGCCGAAGGTGGCGAGGGCGATCGCGGAGTCCTGGGGCCCGGTCTGCGGAAGCCCGCTGCCGCCGGAGCCGGAGCCGCTGCCGCCGCCCGAAGTGGTCGTGCCGCCGCTCGTCGATCCACCGTTCGTCGATCCGCCGCTCGCTGTGCCGCCGCTCCCGGCCGTCACGTCGAGGGTGAGGGCGGGCGGGGGGCTGTTGGTGGGGGTGCAGGTGGTGGTCGTGCCGAGGGCCTTGATGGTGAGCACGCCGGGCGTGAAGGTGACCTTGCCGGTCTTCTTAGGGGTGTACGTGCCGCTCAGATCGTTGATCTTGATGGGGGTGTCGGCGGGGATCGCCGCCTGGTTGGCGGGCCCGGTGACCGTCATGGTGCCGCTGTCGGCGCCGCCCAGCTTGATGGTGGCGCTCGGGTTCATCGCGCCCTTGCCGAGTTCGACCGGGCTGGAGGAGACGCCCTTCTGCCAGGACATGGTGATCTTGTAGCTGCCGCCGCTGCCGACGCCCTTGATGTCGATGGGCGAGAGGGCGCTCTTGTCGCCGATGGGCGTCTTGCAGGCGTAGTTGACGTCGACGACCTGGGCACTGGCCACCGGGGCGGCCATCCACACCGCCGGTCCGGCCAGCGCCGCGGCAGTCGCGAGCACGGCGGTTCGCTTCCGGTACGACACGGTCCCCTCACTCCTGACAGGTCGTTCGTCGCTCGTCGTTGCCTTCGCGCCATTTCTGACGCCACATCAGATAAGGCCGACAAGGTACGCCCGGCACCGCAAGGAAGGAAGGGAAGGAGCACACCGGAGTCGGACGACTCCGGGGACGGACGGGAGGGAGGGCTGCGGGTCAGGGGGCGGAGGGCTCCGCCCGCTGCGGGGCGCAGGGCAGGGACCCGCCCGCGGCGGGGCACGGGGCGGGGCTCCGCCCCGGCTGGGCCTCAACCCTAGAGGCCGCGAGGCCGCAAGGCCTGCCGGACTGACGGCCCGCCGGCGAGGCCCTTGGGACACAACCTGCCGAGAGGCGGGCGGGCGAGGTGGGCGCGGGCTGGAAGCGCAGCTCGCGGAGGGCTCGGGGCCGCGGGGGCCGGAAGCCCCGTGTACCCGCCCGCGAGCCGCTCGGCCTACCGAGTCGGGCGGGTGGGTGAGCAAAGAGCGCGTGACCGGCGGGGCCGCGGGACACGGCCTGCCGAGAGCCCGGTGGGCCAGATGGGCGCAGGCTGGAAGCGCAGCTCGCGGAGGGCTCGGGGCCGCGCGGCCCGGAAGCCCCGTGTACCCGCCCGCGAGCCGCTCGGCCTACCGAGTCGGGCGGGGGGTGGGCGAAGAGCGCTTGACCGGCGGGGTCGCGGGACACGGCCTGCCGAGAGCCAAGCCTCGCCTGCCCGCGCGCGAGCCGCTCGGCCTACCGAGTCGGGCGGGGGGGTGGGCAAAGAGCGCGTGACCGGCGGGGCCGTGGAACACCAGGTGGGCAACGAACGCGCGACCGGCGGAGCCTCACGCCGGGGCGCCCAGCTCCGCCCACACCGTCTTGCCCGCCACCCCCGGCGCCCGTACGACTCCCCAGTCCAGGCAGAGCCGCTGCACGATGAACATGCCGTGGCCCCCGGGACGGCCCGCGCGGTGCGGGGTGCGGGGCGCCGGCTGGCCCGTGCCGCGGTCGGAGACCTCGACACGGATCACCTTGTTGTCGCAGCCGAGCAGCAACTGCTCGGGCCCCTCCGCATGCAGGCAGGCGTTGGTGACCAGCTCGGAGACGACGAGCAGCACGTCCTCGGCGGCCGCCCGCTGATCGGCGGTCTCCGCGGGCAGCCAGCCCCAGGCGTACAGCGCCTGGCGGGCGAAGTCCCGCGCCATCGGAACGACCCCGCTCGCGCCGTCGAAGCTCAGCCTGCGGACCTGACGACCCGTGGACGCCCCCGAAGCGCCGCTGGGCTCCGGGCCGCGGTCGCCCGGCGAGTAGGGCCGGGTGGTGCTCATCAGCACTTCACCTCACCGATTCACCAGTACACGATTCACACGATTCACTTCACTCACATGGTTCACACGTTCCACACGGCCCATATGACTCACGCGGTTCCCGGCTCCGAGCGTGCAAGAACCAGTACACACGCTCAGCGGCCGCCGCACGGTCGGTCTGCGCATCCCGCCCCCGTCCCCTTCTCGTACCGTTGCCGCCGACATGCATGTTCAGGATGTCTCCTGCCCGACGGAACCGGCGGAACACCCCCCGTTCGCCCGGATGTGCCCCGACCCGTCCGCCACGCGGACCCCTGGACGCCCGGGATCCGGCCGTCGCACGGGTCCTGCGGTCCGCCGGACGACCGACGCGCCGGGCCGCCACAGCCGGGCAGGCGGACAGTCGGGGCTCGCGACAGGCGGGCCCCCGGGCCGCCGGGCCCGCCCGTGCGTCAGCCGTCGCCGTCGCCGTCGACGAGCGCCGCCTCGACCGTGTCGTGCACGGTGAAGACGGCGTCCGCACCGGTGATCTCGAAGACCCGGGCCACCACGGGCAGCATGCCCGCGAGGTGCACCCCGCCGCCGGCGGCCTCCGCCTTCAGGCGGGCGCCGAGCAGCACGTTGAGCCCCGTGGAGTCGCAGAACTCCAGCCGGGAGCAGTCCACCACCAGGCGGCTGAACCCTTTGGCGAGGCAGTCGTCGAGTGGCTCACGCAACAATTCGGCCGTGTGGTGATCCAACTCACCGGCCGGGGTCACGACGGCGCTCGAGGCCTCTTCCCGCACCTCCACCAGAAGCCGGCCAGACTGTGCGCTGCCGACCGTCCCGCGGTCCATGCCGTGTCTCTCCCGAGGTCGTGACTGCTTCCTGACGCCCTCGAACACTACGCCTTCGATACGCACTCCAACAGCCGAACAATCACCCACAAACGGACATAACCTACCAGAACGCACTTGCGATCGGTCGAGTAAAGCCGGTAGGGCTAGAGGAACACGTATCCGACACGGCCGGCTTTGGAGGCGCCGCACACCGCAGTGCACGCACAGGCTTCGGCAGCCGTATGCCGAGAACGATGGAGGACATCATGTCACCCCGGCTCGACGCCCCGCATACCCACAAAGCGACGTCGACACCCCCTCCGGACTGTCTGAATCCCCTCGAGGCGGGCACCGACCCCGCCGACGCACTCGCCGGACTTCCGGAGATCCCCCCGTACGACGAGGTGGGCGCCGTCGACGCACGCGCCCTGTCCAAGACCCTCTTCGAGCGGCTCGAGTCGCTGGAGGAAGGGACGCACGAGTACTCGTACGTCCGCAACACCCTCGTCGAGCTGAACCTCGCGCTGGTCAAGTTCGCCGCCTCCCGCTTCCGCTCCCGCAGCGAGCCCATGGAGGACATCATCCAGGTCGGCACCATCGGCCTGATCAAGGCGATCGACCGCTTCGAGCTCAGCCGGGGTGTGGAGTTCCCCACCTTCGCGATGCCAACCATCGTCGGCGAGATCAAGCGCTTCTTCCGCGACACCTCGTGGTCGGTGCGCGTGCCGCGCCGGCTCCAGGAGCTGCGCCTCGACCTGGCCAAGGCCGGCGACGAACTGGCCCAGAAGCTCGACCGCGCCCCCACCGTGGCCGAGCTGGCGGAGCGCCTCGGCATCTCCAACGACCAGGTCGTCGAGGGCATGGCCGCCTCGAACGCCTACACCGCCGCCTCGCTGGACGCCCAGCCCGAGGAGGACGACACCGAGGGCGCCCTCGCGGACCGCATCGGCTACGAGGACCACGGCATCGAGGGCATCGAGTACGTCGAGTCCCTGAAGCCGCTGATCGCCGAGCTCGCGCCCCGCGACCGGCAGATCCTCTCCCTGCGCTTCGTGGCCGGTCTGACCCAGTCGGAGATCGGCGAGGAGCTCGGCATCTCCCAGATGCACGTCTCCCGCCTCCTCTCCCGGACGCTGGTCCGGCTCCGCAAGGGCCTGACCCTGGAGGAGTGACCTCCCTCCAGCGCTGAAAAACCTCCCCGCATGCACTCGTGCCCGGGACGCCCGTCAGTGGGCGTTCCGGGCACGGTCGCGTCCGCGCCGACGCCCCCGGAGACGGGCCGGGGAGCCGGTTCAGGACACGCGGACGCCTCGGCGCCAGACCTGGGAGACCAGCGGGACGCCCGGCCGGTAGGCCAGGTGGACGTGGCTGGGGGCGTCCAGGAGGACGAGGTCGGCGCGGGCCCCGGGGGCGATCCGGCCCACGTCCGTGCGGCGCAGGGCCGCCGCTCCGCCCGCCGTGGCGGACCAGAGGGCCTCGTCCGGGGTCATCCGCATGTCCCGCACGGCCAGCGCGATGCAGAAGGGGACGGAGGACGTGAAGGACGAGCCCGGGTTGCAGTCCGTGGAGAGGGCCACGGTGACGCCGGCGTCGAGGAGGCGGCGGGCGTCCGGCCACTCGGCGCGGGTGGAGAACTCGGCCCCGGGCAGCAGCGTGGCGACCGTGCCGCCGCTCGCGAGGGCGTCCACGTCGGCGTCCGTGAGGTGGGTGCAGTGGTCGGCGCTGGCCGCGTCGAGTTCCACGGCGAGCTGGACGCCGGGGCCGTAGGACAGCTGGTTGGCGTGGATGCGCGGGTGGAGTCCCTTGGCCTTGCCCGCGGTGAGGATCGCGCGGGCCTGGTCGCCGTCGAAGGCGCCCTTCTCGCAGAAGACGTCGATCCAGCGGGCGTGCGGGGCGCACGCGTCGAGCATCTCGCCGGTGACGAGGGCGACGTAGGCGGCCGGGTCGTCGGCGTGCTCGGGGGCGACGATGTGGGCGCCGAGGTAGGTGACCTCGTCGGTGTGGCGGGCGGCCAGGCGCAGGGCGCGGGCCTCGTCCTCGACCGTCAGGCCGTAGCCGGACTTCGTCTCGAAGGTGGTGGTGCCCTGGCGGAGCGCCTCGGTGAGGTGACGGGCGAGGTTCGCCTCCAGTTCCGCGTCGGTGGCGGCGCGGGTGGCGGCGACGGTGGTGCGGATGCCGCCGGCCGAGTAGGGACGGCCCGACATGCGGGCGTTGAACTCCTCGGTGCGGTCGCCCGCGAAAACGAGGTGGGAGTGGGAGTCCACGAAGCCGGGGATCACCGCTCGGCCGCCCGCGTCGACCCGATTGTCAGTGGCGGGTGCTTTGCTTGATTCACCGGTCCACACGACGCGGTCGCCTTCGATGACGACGGCCGCGTCCTGGATCAGTCCGAGGGGAGAACTGTCACTCAGGGAGGGGTCGTTGGTGACCAAGGCGGCGATGTCGGTGATGAGCGTGCTCGCGGTGCTCGCGGAGTGGGCGGGGCTGACGGTCGTCGCGTTGCTCATGGCGTCCTTGCTGGCCTGGTCGGCGGTGGGATGGGGTTCGGGGGAAGGGACGAAGGTCATCCGCGCAGGGCTGCCACGGCGTCCGCGAGGGCCCGCGGCACATCCGGCACCAGGGAGTGCACCCCGTCCCGAACGACGTGACGACCTGCCACGACCGTGTGCGACACATCCGCTGCCGACGCGGCGAATACGGCCGTCTCGGCCCCGAGCCGCGGAAGCGGCCCTGCCGTCCTGACCGAGTCCAGCGCGATCGTCGTGAAGTCGGCGGCGGCGCCCGCCTCCAGCGTGCCCGCGTCGTCCCGGCCTAGGGCCGCGTGACCGTCGACCGAGGCGGCGCGCAGCAGGGCGGCGGCGGTCCAGTGGCCGCGGGTGCGGGTGCGCAGGCGCTCGTTCAGCTCCATCGCGCGGGCTTCTTCCAGCAGGTCGATCACGGCGTGGCTGTCGGAGCCGAGGGAGAGCGGCGAGCCGGCCTTCTGGAGCGCGACGGCGGGGCCGATGCCGTCGGCGAGGTCCCGTTCGGTCGTCGGGCACATGCAGGTGCCGGTGCCGGAGCGGCCGAGGAGGGCTATGTCCTCGTCGGTGAGGTGGGTGTTGTGGACGCCGGTCGTGCGCCGGCCGAGGACGCCGTGCTCGGCGAGGAGCTGTGTCGGGGTGCACCCATGGGCCTCGCGGCAGGCGTCGTTCTCGGCGGTCTGCTCGGACAGGTGCACGTGCAGCGGCGCCCCGCGCTCCTCCGCCCACCGGGCGACGGTCGCCAACTGGTCGGCGGGCACGGCTCGTACGGAGTGGACGGCGGCGCCGATCCGCGCGTGATCCCGTTCCTTGAGAAGTGAACAGCGTTCGGCCCAGGCGTCCGCGCCGCCGTCGGAGAAGCGGAGCTGGTGGGCGTCGGGCGGCTGTCCGAAGCCGGAGGAGAAGTACGCGGTGTCGAGGAGGGTGATGCGGATGCCGGCGTCGGCGGCGGCCTCGATGAGGGCCTCGCCCATCGCGTTGGGGTCGGCGTAGGGGACGCCGCCGGGGGCGTGGTGCACGTAGTGGAACTCGCCCACGGCGGTGATGCCGGCGAGGGCCATCTCGGCGTACACCGCGCGGGCGAGCCGGTGGTAGGTCTCCGGGTTCAGCCGGTCGGCCACGGAGTACATGACCTCGCGCCAGGTCCAGAAGGTCCCGGAGCCGACCTGGACGGTGCCGCGCAGGGCGCGGTGGAAGGCGTGGCTGTGGGCGTTGGCCAGGCCGGGCAGGGTGAGGCCGCGCAGCACCTCCGCGCCGGGCGGCGGGGCGGGGGTGTCCGTGCGGACGGCGGTGATGCGGCCGTCCCGCGTCTCCAGGGCGACGCCCGGCTCGACGTGGGTGTCGAGCCAGGCGTGCTCCAGCCAGTACGTGCGTGTCGGCTGTGTGGGGGTCACGTGCGGGCCAGCCCTTCCAGTACGTCGGCGAGCGCGCGGACCCCGGCCACGCAGTCGTCCTCGGCGGCGTGCTCGGCCGGGGAGTGCGAGACGCCCGTGGGGTTGCGCACGAACAGCATGGCGGTCGGGACGCTCCCCGAGAGGATCCCGGCGTCGTGTCCGGCGCCGGTGCCCAGGACGGGGACGTCGAGGTCGGGCGCCGCCTCGCCCAGGATGCGGGCGAGTTCGTCACGCAGGGCGTGGTCGAACTCGACGACGGGCGTGAACGACTCGCGGACGACGTCGAGATCGACGCCGTGGGCCGCGGCGTGCTCGCGGGCCGCCTTCTCGACGCCGGCGAGCACCTGGTCGAGGCTCGTCTGGTCGGCGGCGCGGGAGTCGAGCCAGCCGCGCACCAGGGAGGGGATGGCGTTGACGCCGTTGGGCTCCACGGCGATCTTGCCGAAGGTGGCGACGGCCCCGGCGAGTCGTGCCTCGCGGCGGGCGGCGAGGACGGTCTCGGCGTACGGGAGCATCGGGTCGCGCCGGTCCGCCAGCCGGGTGGTGCCGGCGTGGTTGGCCTCGCCCCGGAAGTCGAACCGCCAGCGGCCGTGCGGCCAGATGGCGCCGGCGATGCCGACCGGGTCGCCGCTGAGGTCGAGGGCCCGGCCCTGCTCGACGTGCAGCTCGACGAACGCGCCGATGCGGGCGAGCCGTTCCGGGTCCGGCCCGATGGCGTCGGGGTCGTAGCCGGCGGCCTCCATGGCGCGCGGGAGCGTGACGCCGTCGGCGTCGGTCAGACGGTGCGCCTGCTCGACGGTGAGGTGTCCGGCGGCGAGCCGGGAGCCGACGCAGGCGAGACCGAAGCGGGCGCCTTCCTCGTCGCCGAAGTTGACGATGGCGAGGGGCTTGTCCAACCGGGCGTTCCTGCCGCGCAGTTCGTCGAGCGCGGCGAAGGAGGACACGACGCCTAGGGGGCCGTCGAAGGCGCCGCCGTCGGGCACGGAGTCGAGATGCGACCCGGTGACGACGGCGTCCCCGGCGGCGGGATCCCCGAGCCAGGCCCACTGGTTGCCGTTGCGGTCGACCTCGTACACCAGCCCCCGCGCCTCGGCCTGCGCCCGGAACCATTCCCGGCACTCGACGTCGGCACCGGTCCAGGCATACCGCCGATACCCACGCGACCCGGCATGCCGCCCGACAGGAGCCAACTCCCGCCACATCCCCAAAAAGGAGCCCCCACCCCGCGCCCCTGCCTCCGCGCCCGCCCGAGAGTCTCCGCTCTTCGTCACGCCGGATCACCCTCACGCATGGGCACCCGCACGCCCCGCTCGTCCGCGACCGACTCCGCGATGTCGTAGCCGGCGTCGACGTGCCGGATGACGCCCATCCCGGGGTCGTTGGTCAGCACCCGCCGGATCTTCTCGCCCGCGAGCTTCGTGCCGTCGGCCACGGACACCTGCCCCGCGTGGATGGACCGCCCCATGCCGACCCCGCCGCCGTGGTGGAGCGAGACCCAGGACGCGCCCGACGCCACGTTCACCATGGCGTTCAGCAGCGGCCAGTCGGCGATCGCGTCGGAGCCGTCGAGCATGGCCTCGGTCTCGCGGTACGGCGAGGCCACCGAACCGCAGTCGAGGTGGTCGCGGCCGATCGCCAGCGGCGCGGCCAGCTCACCGCTCGCGACCATGTCGTTGAACCGCTCGCCCGCCCGGTCCCG
Source organism: Streptomyces sp. NPDC002328 (assembly GCF_042890065.1). Classification (NCBI taxonomy): domain Bacteria; kingdom Bacillati; phylum Actinomycetota; class Actinomycetes; order Kitasatosporales; family Streptomycetaceae; genus Streptomyces; species Streptomyces sp. NPDC002328. Next base: position 59,253 of record NZ_JBIARQ010000003.1, read on the forward strand.
CTCGCCGTAGCCGAGCCAGCAGATACGGGCGGGCAGCCCCTGGAAGTGGACGCGTTCACCGGCGAGCTTGATCCAGCGGGCCAGGGACTCGTTCTCGGGGAAGAGGTCGAGGATCGCCTTGTCGGTCTTGGCGATGTCGGAGGCCTCGCCCGACAGGGCCGCCCAGCGGAAGGGGCCCTTGCCCTCGCAGAACAGCGGGCGGATGTAGGCGGGGACGAAGCCGGGGAAGGCGAACGCCCGCTCGTATCCGGCGAGTTGAGCCTCGCCGCGGATGGAGTTGCCGTAGTCGAAGACCTCGGCGCCGGCGTCCATGAAGCCGACCATCGCCTCGACGTGCCGTGCCATCGACTCACGCGCGCGGGCGGTGAAGCCGGCCGGGTCCTTGGCGGCGTCGGCCATGTCCTCGAAGGCGGTCCCGGTGGGCAGGTAGGCCAGCGGGTCGTGGGCCGAGGTCTGGTCGGTGACGATGTCGATCGGGGCGCCCATGGCGAGGAGCCGCGGGACCAGTTCGGCGGCGTTGCCGAGGACGCCGATGGACAGCGGGCGGCGGGCGTCGCGCGCCTCGACGGCCAGTCGCAGGGCGTGGTCGAGCGAGTCGGCCCGTACGTCGAGGTAGCGGTGCTCGATGCGGCGCTCGATCGCCCGGGGGTCGCAGTCGATACAGATCGCGACGCCGTCGTTCATGGTCACGGCGAGCGGCTGGGCGCCGCCCATGCCGCCGAGGCCGGCCGTGAGGGTGATGGTGCCGGCGAGGGTCCCGCCGAACTTCTTGGCGGCGACGGCGGCGAAGGTCTCGTAGGTGCCCTGGAGGATGCCCTGGGTGCCGATGTAGATCCAGGAACCGGCGGTCATCTGGCCGTACATGGTCAGGCCGAGCTGTTCCAGGCGGCGGAACTCCTCCCAGTTGGCCCAGTCGCCGACGAGGTTGGAGTTGGCGATGAGGACGCGCGGGGCCCACTCGTGGGTCTGCATGACGCCGACCGGGCGGCCGGACTGGACCAGCATGGTCTCGTCCTGCTTGAGGGTGCGCAGGGTGCGGACCATCGCGTCGAAGGAGCGCCAGTCGCGGGCCGCCTTGCCGGTGCCGCCGTAGACGACGAGCTTGTCGGGGTGTTCGGCGACCTCGGGGTCGAGGTTGTTGTGCAGCATCCGCAGGGCGGCTTCCTGCTGCCATCCCAGGGCGCTCAGTTCCGTACCGCGGGGCGCTCGTACGGGGCGGGGTCCTGACATGGTCGGCCTCCTTGCGGATGGGGGCGGACGGGGCGGACGGGCGGCCCCGGCGGAGTGTTGTTGTCTCTATTCACATCCTGGCCGTCTGAATAGGGCTAGTCAACAGCACGGGGGCACGACGAGGCCGCCGACACCGGAAGGAGCCACTCGACAGTCACGTGACAGCCACTCGACAGCCGGGGGGCGCACGACACCGCCCCCGCCACCCCCGCCACACCCGCACGCCCGTGACGCGCACCCCCGGGCGCGCTGTTGAACAGGCAGCCCCACGGCCGTCGCGCGTCGCGCAGAACAGGCGGGGAGAAAACGGGCTCAGTCGACCCACCCTAGTCATCCGGTCGCATGTTCCGCTGGAAAATGCCAGAAGACTCCCCACACGCGGACACGTTGCGTAGCTTCTTCCTCACTCAACCGAACCGCAGGCGGGAGGGGAGCCAACGGTGCCCGGAATCGACGAGTGCCTCCTGGAGGCCATGCGCCTGCCCGGAGCCCGGGGGGCCGCGCTGGTCGACTGGACCAGCGGGCTGGCCCTGGGCGCGGTCGGGGAGTTCCCGGGCGGTGACCACGAGACCGCGGCGGCCGAGGCCGCGGAGGTCGCGCGGCTCACGGCCGAGCAGCGGGCGTTCACCCCCGAGGCGGACGCGGACGCCGACCCCCCGGTGGAAGACCTGATCATCAGCAACCGGGACAGCTACCACGTCCTGCGGTTCGTGCCGACGTCCTTCGACAGCAGCGTGTTCCTGCACGTGTGGCTGGCCCGGTCGGACGGCAATCTCGCCCTGGCCCGGATTCGGCTGGGCGAGATGGCCGGACGGCTGGTGCTGGGATGACGGTCGTGGGCACCACGCCGCCGCCCCGGCTTCCGGTGCGCGACAAGACGGCGGCCCGGGACCGCGCGGGCGGCGGGGTCTCGCCCATGCTGACCCGGCTCGCCGCCGAGCGCGCCACCGGCGTCCTGGAGCGCGAACGCGGCGCGATCTACCTGGCCGACGGCTGGGTGGTGCACGCCGAGAGCCCGCTCTCCCCGGGACTGGAGGTGCTGCTCCTGACCCACGGCACGGTCGATCCCGGCGTCTGGCGGGCGGCCGTGGAGGGGGCCGACGAGGAGCGCGGCGCCGCCGGGCTGCTGCTGGAGGCCGGCCGGATCAGCCGGGGCGCGCTGGAGCTGTGCCAAATGGGGGCGCTGTACGACGCCGCGTACTTCGCCCTCGCCCCGAGCAGCACGCCGGGCCGTTTCCGGTACGGCACCGGGCACTGGTTCGGCGTCCTGCGGCCGGTGCCGGTGGCGGCGGTGGAGCGCGAGACGCTGCGCCGCCGTGAGCTGCTGGACCGTCTGTGGCCGGACCCGCTGCCGGACAGCGCGCCGCTGCTGCCGGCCGAGCCCGTCGCCGCCCCGGGGCTCACCGCCCGGCAGCGCGCGGTGCTGGCGCTGGTGGACGGGGTGCGCACCGCGACGGACATCGCCCGCGAGCTGGGCCGGCAGGCCTTCTCGACGCTCGTGGACGTCCGGCGGCTGGCCGCGGCGGGGCTGCTGACCGCCCAGTTCCCGCCGCCCGCACCGCTCCCCCCGCGGGGCCCGGCACTGCCCCGTGTGAACGACCCCGACATCACCCTGCTGAAGAGGCTCAGGGATGCGCTGGAGGCCCTTTGAACGGCAGCGACCTCGTGCCGAGAGGAGCGAGCTGATGGCGGCGGAGCCCGAGATACGCGCCGAGCTGCGGCGGCTGCGGGCCCGCGTGCCCCAGCTGACCGGGGCGCTCGCGGCGGGTGTGGACGGGCTCGTCCTGGCACACGACACGCCGGGCGTGGAGCCGGAGGGCGTGGCCGCGCTCACCGCCACGGCGCTCGGCGTGGCGGTGCGGATGGCGGACGCGACCGGGCAGGGCGACTTCCGCGAGCTGCTCGTCCGCGGGATGTACGGCTATGTCGCCACGTACGCGGCGGGCAAGAGCGCCGTCCTGACGGTGCTCGCGCAGGACCGCGTCAACGTCGGCCGGCTGCATCTGGAGGCCCGCCGGGCCGGCGCCCGCATCGGGGAGCTCGTCGACGCCGGGCCCCCCGCTCCGACGGCGACGACGGGGCAGGCGGCGCCCCCGCGCGGCAGGGGCCCGCGCCGCCAGAACAACAGCCAGCAGGGCCAGAACAGCCAACACGGCCAACACGGTCAGACCAGCCAACACGGCCAGCACAGCCAGAACAGTCAGCACAGCCAGAACAGTCAGCACAGCCAGAACAGTCAGAAGCCAGAGATCAGAGAAAACGAGGAGATCCACCCATGGCCAACACCGAAACCGCGCTGAAGGAAGCCCTGGCCGTGATCGAGGGCGCCAACGGCGTCGCGCTCGTCGACTACACCAGCGGCATGGCGCTGGGCACGTTGGGCGGCGGCAAGACCTTCGACCTCAACGTGGCGGCCGCCGGCAACACCGACGTGGTGCGCGCCAAGATGCGCACCATGGAGCACCTCGGGCTGAAGGCGCAGATCGAGGACATCCTGATCACGCTGTCCGACCAGTACCACCTGATCCGTCTGATCAGCGGTCGCGGCGGCAACGGGCTCTTCCTCTACCTGGTCCTGGACGCCAAGCGCGCCAACCTGGCGATGGCCCGCCACCAGCTCCGCAAGATCGAGGAGGAGCTGGAGGTGTGAGCGGCGCGCAGCGCCCAGGGCATGATCCGCCGGACAGGCCCTGAACGCCCTAAACGAGTGCCGCGGTGCGGCGGCGCGCTCCACCGGGGGCCGCGTCGCCCGCCGCGATGCCCGTACTGCGGTAGGCCTCGACCGACTTACCGGCCGGTCGGCCGCCGTTCGCGGCGAGCCGGTCGACCCGCACCCACAGCAAAGCGTCCTCGGCCCGCTCCCGCCGCCCGAGCCACGCGGCCTTCAGCCACAGCCCCGCCCCGCACCCGGCGAGCAGCATGCCGCCCGCGGCCGGCACGGCGAACGCGCTGCCCAGCGCGGCGGCGAAGGCGAGCAGCAGCCACCAGCGGTGCCCGCGACGCCAGACCCGTACGGTCACCCCGCGGTCCTGGAGGACGTCGTGCCGGGCCGCGCGGACCGCGCCGTGCGCGAGGCCCGTGTACCGTCCCCGGCGCACCAGCGCCACCACCGCCGCGGCGACGAGGAACAGCGCCGCCCCGGTCAGCACCCCGATCCGCCGGCCCGTGAAGCCGGACGGCAGGACGCCGACGCCCGCCGCGATCACCCCGCACCACCACAGGGGCGCCGCGCCCGCTCGTACGACGACGGCCACCCGGGCCAGACCTTGCGCCCTGCGATCCCCGCGTGTCACGTTCCGCCTCCTCGTCGCCCGGCAACTCACCTTCCGTGGGCCGCTGGTCGAGCAGATTAGCGAGCGAACGTGAGACGGTCATGAGAACGGCGTCACCGCGTCGTCACTCCACGAACAGCCCGCGCGCCGCCGCCTTCGCGTCGAACTCCTCCAGCCGCGCCTGCGCCCCCGGCAGGCCGTCGCACATGGCCTCCAGCAGCACCCGCCCGAGCAGCATAGGCGCGCACGCCGTGTCGAAGGCGAGCCCGGTGCCGACGGCGGCCGGCAGCAGCAGGTCGGAGACCTTGGCGACCGGCGCGAAGGCGGAGTCGGCGACCGTCACCACGGTCAGCCCGGCCTCCTTGGCGTAGGCGAGGGCGTCGACGACCTCACGGGGGTGGCGCGGCAGCGCGAAGCAGAGCAGGGCGGTCGCGCCGGCGTGCACGGCGGCGTCGACCCGGTCGTGCAGCATGGTGCCGCCCTCGTGCAGCAGCCGCACGTCCGGGTGGACCTTGCCCGCGAAGTACGCGAAGCCGTACGCCTGGGCGGCGGCGGCCCGCAGCCCGAGCACCGGCAGCGGGCGCGAGGCGGCGAGCAGCCGTCCCGCCCGCTCCACCGGCCGCGGGTCGGCGAGCACCTCCGCCAGATGCCGCAGGTTCTCGATCTCGGCCTCGACGGCCTGCTGGTACTCGTTGAACGGGACGGCGCCCGCGGGCTGTTCGGCGGGCGCGACCTCGCGCAGGTGCTTGCGCAGGGCGGGGTAGCCGTCGAAGCCGAGGGCGACCGCGAACCGGGTGACGGAGGGCTGGCTGACCCCGGCGAGTTCGGCGAGCTCGACGCTGGAGAGGAACGGCACGTCGGCGGCGCGCCGCACCATGCTGTGCGCGATGCGCCGCTGGGTCGGGGTCAGCCGATGCCCCTCGAAGAGCGCCTGAAGCCGCCCGGCGGGACTGTCCGTCACATCCATGCCCGCTACCCCTCTATTCACCTACTCAGAACTCTGCATGACTCTATACAGCCAGGCAAGGGCGAGGGGCCCGGACGGGGATCCGGACGGGAATCCGGACGCTGACGATTCGGCGCTCCCCCGGGTGAAGACGGGGGCTACCCCCAGTGCGGCCGGCGCAACGGCTTTCTACCGTTGACGGCATGACGGGACGGGAGACCACGATGGACGCACGGGACACCGAGCTGAAGAAGGAGCTCGACGCCGCCCTCCAGGCGCGCAGGGAGCTGGGCGAGGAGTACGAGTCCGCGCTCGTGGACTCGTTCCTGGAGAAGGTCGACCAGCGGATCGACGGCGTGGTGGAGCGCCGAGTGCGCCGTCAGTTCGCCGAGCAGCAGATGGCGACGGTCCGCGACGGCCGTACGTCCAAGGCGACGGACTCGTGGGGCGAGCGCTTCGGCTTCGGCATCGTGTCGCTGGTGCTGGCGGTCCCGCTGTCGGCGATCGGCGCGGGCACCGCGCAGCTGCCGGGTCTGATCGCCTCGTGGGTGGGCATCGTCGGCGTGAACGCGGTCCAGGCCGCCCGCACCAACCCGGGCCTGTTCGGCGGACGCCCCCGCGGACGTTCGCGGCGGGACGGCGACTGGGAGGAGTGAGCGCCCGGCGGGAACTCGCGCCGGCGCGCGTACGGGAAATTGTGCGCGGGGACCGCCGCACCCCCGTCACCGGGGGGCGGGACGACGGCGGTCCCCGCGAGGGACGACGCGGGCCGGGTCAGGCCGGGCCCCCGCGTCCAGGGCGTCGGTGGAGGTCCGGGAGCCGCTCCGGAGGTCCGTGACGCCGTTTCGGTGCCGGCGAGGGCGGGGAGCCGCTCCCACCCCTGCCGACACCCACTACTGTGCCCGGCCCGTGTTAAGCGTGTGCTGCGCGGACGTGACGCCCTCGTACCACTTCCGCGAAGTCCACCGATTCGGTAGGCAAACGGAAGTTCACCGCCCGGGACGGCGGTTCACCGCAGGTTTCCCCGCCGTTCCCGGGTCCGGGGCCAGGAAGTCACCGAAGCCGCTCGGACGTCACTTCCCGCCCTTGGCCAGGAACGCCAGCAGGTCCTGGCGGCTGACGACGCCGCTGGGCTTGCCCTCGACGAGGACGATCGCCGCGTCCGCCGCGCCCAGCACGGACATCAGGTCGCCGACCGGCTCACCGGAGCCGACCTGCGGCAGCGGGGCGGACATGTGCTTCTCCAGCGGGTCGTCGAGCGAGGCCTTCTTGTTGAACAGGGCGTCCAGCAGCTCGCGTTCGACGACCGAGCCGACGACCTCGGCGGCCATGACGTCCGGGTGACCCGCGCCGGGCTTGACGACGGGCATCTGCGAGACGCCGTACTCGCGCAGCACCTCGATCGCCTGACCGACCGTCTCCTCCGGGTGCATGTGCACGAGGGAGGGCATGGCGCCGTGCGCCTTGTCGCTGAGGACGTCGGCGACGCGGGCGCTGGGGCCCTCGTCCTCCAGGAAGCCGTAGTCGGCCATCCACTCGTCGTTGAAGATCTTGCTGAGGTAGCCGCGGCCGCTGTCGGGCAGCAGGACGACGACCACGTCGTCCGGGCCGAGCCGCTCGGCGACGCGCAGCGCCGCGACGACGGCCATGCCGCAGGAACCGCCGACGAGCAGGCCCTCCTCCTTGGCCAGCCGGCGGGTCATCTGGAAGGAGTCCTTGTCGGACACCGGCACGATCTCGTCGGCCACGGTCCGGTCGTAGGCGGTCGGCCAGAAGTCCTCACCGACCCCCTCGACGAGGTACGGCCGGCCCGAGCCGCCCGAGTAGACGGAGCCCTCGGGGTCGGCGCCGACGACCTGCACCTTGCCGTCGCTGGCGTCCTTCAGATAGCGGCCGGTGCCGGAGATGGTGCCGCCGGTGCCGACGCCCGCCACGAAGTGCGTGATCCGCCCCTCCGTCTGCTCCCACAGCTCCGGGCCGGTGGAGTGGTAGTGGGAGAGCGGGTTGTTGGGGTTGGAGTACTGGTCGGGCTTCCACGCGCCCGGCGTCTCGCGCACCAGCCGGTCGGAGACGTTGTAGTACGAGTCCGGGTGCTCGGGGTCCACGGCGGTGGGGCAGACGACGACCTCGGCGCCGTAGGCGCGCAGTACGTTGATCTTGTCGGTGCTCACCTTGTCGGGGCACACGAAGATGCACTTGTACCCCTTCTGCTGCGCCACGATGGCCAGCCCCACGCCGGTGTTGCCGCTGGTCGGCTCGACGATGGTCCCCCCAGGCTCGAGCTCCCCGCTCTGCTCGGCCGCCTCGATCATGCGCAGCGCGATGCGGTCCTTCACGGAACCGCCCGGGTTGAAGTACTCCACCTTGGCCAGGACGGTGGCCTGGATGCCCTTGGTGACGTTGTTGAGCCTGAGCAGCGGGGTGTTGCCGACGAGGCTGATCATCGAGTCGTGGAATTGCACCGTTGGTCTCCGGTTGCTTGCAAAGACTGTTGTCGTAGTGGTCCCGCCAGCCTACGGCCCGGTCAGCACGTTCACTCCCCGTCGAGATTGGCCGACGGTCCGTACGGGGCAAGGAGTGGGTGTACGGACACGAGGAGGTGGCGTCGAGGGATGACGAGCATGTCCAGGGCGAGGGCGGCCCGGCGCATCGCGGCCGGCGCGGCCTACGGCGGAGGCGGGATCGGGCTGGCCGGGGCGGCGGTGGTCGGGCTGCTCGTGGCGGAGGCGCAACTCGCGCGGCGCCACGTCAACGGCAACGGGGCGAACCCCCGGGTGCCGCAGGCGGGCGGCCTGTACGGCAGGGCCTACGCGGTCCCCGGCGTGGAGGCGCTGCGGCTGACGCTGCTCGGCGACTCCACGGCGGCGGGACAGGGGGTGCACCGGGCGGGGCAGACGCCGGGCGCGCTGCTGGCGTCGGGGCTGGCGGCGGTGGCGGAGCGGCCGGTGAAGCTGCGGAACGTGGCGCTGCCCGGCGCGCAGTCCGACGACCTCGACCGGCAGGTGGCGCTTGTCGTGGGCGACACGGACCGGGTGCCCGACGTCTGCGTGATCATGATCGGTGCGAACGACGTCACCCACCGCATGCCGGCGACCCGTTCGGTGCGGCATCTCGCGGCGGCGGTACGGCGGCTGCGCACCGCGGGCGCGGAGGTGGTCGTCGGGACCTGTCCCGACCTGGGCACGATCGAGCCGGTCGGCCAGCCCCTGCGCTGGCTGGCCAGACGCGCCTCACGCCAGCTGGCGGCCGCCCAGACGATCGGCACGGTCGAGCAGGGCGGCCGTACGGTGTCGCTGGGCGATCTGCTCGGACCGGAGTTCGAGGCGAACCCGCGGGAGCTGTTCGGGCCCGACCACTACCACCCCTCGGCGGAGGGGTACGCGACGGCGGCGATGGCGGTGCTGCCGACGGTGTGCGCGGCGCTCGGCCTGTGGCCGGCGGAGGAGGAGCGGCCGGACGTCTCCCGCCGCGAGGGTTTCCTGCCGGTGGCCCGGGCCGCGGCGGAGGCGGCGGCGGAGGCGGGCACGGAGGTCACGGCAGCGATGCCGACGGGGCCGCGGGGCCCATGGGCCCTCCTGAAGCGACGCCGCCGCCGCAGGGTCCAGGAAGCAGAGCCCACCCCGCTCTCCCCGTCCCCGTGACCGCGCCCTGACCGCCCCCTGAGTGCCTGCTGGTGGCTCCGCCCCCGGACCGGAAAAAGCAAGCGCTTAGAAAACTGCGGTCAGGGTCACATCGACACCCCCGTGACCCAGGCCATACGTACGGGTAACTTCCCAACCAGCCACACCCATCCCCCCGTCAATGGAGCCGTGATGCCCGAAGCCGTCATCGTCTCGACCGCCCGCTCCCCCATCGGCCGCGCCGGCAAGGGCTCCCTCAAGGACCTGCGCCCGGACGACCTGACCGCCACGATCATTCAGGCCGCCCTCGCCAAGATCCCCGAGCTGGACCCGAGGGACATCGACGACCTGATGCTCGGCTGCGGCCTCCCCGGCGGCGAGCAGGGACACAACCTGGGCCGGATCGTCGCCGTGCAGATGGGCATGGACCACCTCCCCGGCTGCACGATCACCCGCTACTGTTCCTCCTCGCTCCAGACCAGCCGCATGGCCCTGCACGCCATCAAGGCCGGCGAGGGCGACGTCTTCATCTCGGCCGGCGTCGAAACGGTCTCCCGCTACGCCAACGGCACCTCCGACATGCCGGGCACCCACAACCCCCTCTTCGCCGACGCCGAGGCGCGCACCGCCGCCGTCGCGGAGCAGGAGGGCACCACCTGGCACGACCCGCGCGAGGACGGTCTCGTCCCGGACGCCTACATCTCGATGGGGCAGACCGCCGAGAACCTCGCCCGCGCCAAGGGCATCACCCGCCAGGACATGGACGAGTTCGGCGTCCGCTCGCAGAACCTCGCCGAGGAAGCCATCAAGAACGGCTTCTGGGAGCGCGAGATCACCCCGGTGACGCTGCCCGACGGCACGGTCGTCAGCAAGGACGACGGCCCGCGCGCCGGCGTCACCCTGGAGGGCGTGTCCGGCCTCAAGCCGGTGTTCCGCCCCGACGGCCTGGTCACCGCCGGCAACTGCTGCCCGCTGAACGACGGCGCCGCCGCGGTGGTCGTCATGAGCGACACCAAGGCGCGCGAGCTCGGGCTCACCCCGCTCGCCCGCATCGTGTCCACCGGCGTGTCCGGCCTGTCCCCCGAGATCATGGGCCTGGGCCCGGTCGAGGCGAGCAACCAGGCCCTGCGCCGGGCCGGCCTCACCATCGACGACATCGACCTGGTCGAGATCAACGAGGCGTTCGCCGCCCAGGTGATCCCCTCCTACCGCGAGCTCGGCATCGACCTGGACAAGCTGAACGTCAACGGCGGCGCCATCGCCGTCGGCCACCCCTTCGGCATGACGGGCGCCCGCATCACCGGCACGCTCATCAACTCCCTCCAGTTCCACGACAAGCAGTTCGGTCTGGAGACGATGTGCGTCGGCGGCGGCCAGGGCATGGCGATGGTCATCGAGCGCCTCAGCTGAGCGCGCCCGGCCTTCGAGGCTGAACACGTCCGGCGTTCGAGCTGAACGCGTCCGAGTTCGAGCCTCTGGGTAGCCGTCGAGGCACCCATCGTGAGCCGATGGCCCGGAGTCCGGGAAACCCCTGGATTCCGGGCCGTTCTGTGATCCAATCTCCCCCAGGATGTGACCTATCTCCCTCGCGGTAGGGATTTACGCAGCTCAGGGCCGTTTCACCAGGAAGCGCCGGACCAAAGTCCTGTCCGTTTCGTGACGTTACGCACTGACAGCTGGATAGTCCGCCCTTCAAGCTGATGTAGGAAGTCGGGGGTCGACTTTGAACCGGGAGTACGTCAGTGAGCGCCTTGCCGATCGCCTTGCTGGTCACCACGGCCGCCACGGGCGCCGTAGGCGTGGCCGTCCTGCGCACCGTCCTTCAGCTGCGCCGACAGGTCGCCGCGCTGCACGTCCAGCTCGCCGAGAACGGCCGTCAGGCCGGGAACGCGGCCGCCGGGACGCGCGGTCTGGTGCCGGCCGCCCGCACCACGGCGGACACGGATGAGATACGCGCCGCGGTGGCCGAGGCGCTCGCCGAGGAGCGGGAGCGGGAGCTGGCCGAGGCGCGCGCCTTCTGGGCCGCCCAGGAGGCCCGTGACGCCTCCGACGCGCCCTCGCTGCTGGGCCTGCCCGACAGCGAGCTGTTCCTGCCCCGCCAGGCGGACCTCGTCGGTCTGGAGCACCTGGAGCCGGTGAGCGAGTCGGCCGCGGAGACCGACGAGTTCGCCGGGGAGTCCGCCGAGCTGGCCGCGGCCCGCCGCCGCCACCCCTCCCACCCGGACTTCGTCCCGGTCCAGTCGCCGGCCGTCAACGACCACGAGCGCACGGTCGCCGCCCTGGAGGACCTGGCCGCCTCCCGCACCGAGCTGACCGACGTCCGCCCGGGCCCGCTCGGCACGCTCGACGTCTACGTCTTCGCCGACGGCACCACCCTGTGCATGACCCCGGGCCACCGCGAGACGGCGGAACGCCTCTCCACGGCCCTGACGGCCGGCGAGACCCCGTTCCTCCTGGGCGGCTCCGGCATCTCCGGCGCCTACACCCTGACCTTCGCCTGCGGCGAGGAGAACGTCTACATCCTGGCGGACCGCGTCATAGCGAGCCTCTGAGCCCGGCCCCCGCGCCGGGGGCTCTCAGACGCCCGCTCGTTTCTGGGACTCCTCCACCAGGCGTACTGCTTCGGCGATCTCGTCGTCGTTCGTCAGGGCGACCGCCAGGTCGTGTCCCGCGACGGTGATCTGGTCGGCGGCGGCGAACATTCCGGCGTCCGGCATCTCGCGCGGTTCCGTGCCGGGTTCCTCCACGCGCTGCGCCCAGCGGGCCAGCTCCCTGGCCAGGGAGAGCGCCTCCGCGGCGGCTCCCCGCTGGAGTCGGGACTGCGGCGCCGCCCGCAAACGGTCGGCAAAGTGATCCACCGCACGGATCAAAGGCGTCGTATCAACCACGCGGTGAGCGTACAGCGCCGTGCCCGGACTGTTGCCAACAGGCGAACGCTCAGGCACGGTGACCTGAAGGACCGGCTTACACCCATGCATACCGGAGGCGCCGATGTCCCAAGTCTTCTCCGAGGAGACCCATCGCAACCTGCTCGCCCGCATCCCTCACTGCACCGGTCGTGAAGTCGCCGACTGGTTGCGCACCGTCGACGAAGGCCCCGCTCTCCGCTTCGAGGAGAAGGTCAGCTGGCTGCGCCACGAGCACAACCTCGCGTACGGCCACGCCAAGGCGATCATCCACGAGTACGACCTGAGGAGGGCCGCCCGCAAGCTCCTCTGACAGCGGACCCCATACACACGCGAGGCGCCCGGCCGGAGAATCTCCGGCCGGGCGCCTCGCGTGTTCGTCCCTCGGGACCCCGGGGTCAAGAACCCCGGGTCCGTCAGTCGCTGCTGTTCAGGATGGACAGGAGTCGCAGGAACTCCATGTAGATCCAGACGAGCGTCAGCGTGAGGCCGAAGGCGGCGAGCCAGGACTCCTCGCGCGGAGCGCCGTAGGCGATGCCGTCCTCGACCTGCTTGAAGTCCAGGGCGAGGAAGCAGGCGCCGAGGATGATGCCGATGACACCGAAGACGATGCCGAGGGCGCCGCTGCGGAAGCCGAGGCCGTCACCGCCGCCGAAGACGGCGAACAGCAGGTTCACGGCCATCAGCAGCACGAAGCCGAGCGCGGCCGCCATCACGAAGCCGTAGAAACGGCGGTTGACGCGGATCCAGCCCGCCTTGTAGGCCACCAGCACACCGGCGAAGACCGCCATCGTGCCGAGGACCGCCTGGGCGACCACACCGTCCGCGATGTACGTCGACACCGCGCTGGAGATCACTCCGAGGAAGACGCCCTCGAAGGCGGCGTACGCCAGGATCAGCGCGGGCACGGGGCTGCGCTTGAAGGACTGGACGAGCGCCAGCACCATCGCGACCAGGCCGGCGCCGACGCCGATGGCGTACGACTTGCCGAGGTTGGCCTCGTCGACGGGCAGCAGCAGCCAGGACAGGACCGCGGTGACCACCACGGTGCCGAGCGTCATGGCGGTGCGCGCGACCACGTCGTCCATGGTCATCACGCCGGTGGCGGTGACCGGGGCCTGCGGGGCGCCGTGCTGCACGTCCTGCTGGGCGTAAGGGTTCTGCGCGTAGGGGTTGCCGGTCGGCTGGGCGTACGTGTTGCCGCCCTGCGCGTACGGGTTGCCCTGCTGCGTGCCGACAGCGGGACCCCCGGCCTGCGGCGCGGCGTTGAAGCCCGCGTAGCCGTTGTCGCGGCTGAACCCCCGTCGCGAGAAGACCGGGTTTCTGCTCCTCATTTCACTCCTCCATGGCCACACAGCGTGGCCTTGGCTCAAGAGTAATAGGTAGGCAAAGGATTGACCCTACTGCTTGGGGAGGATCTTTCCCTCGTCGTGCTGGCCAACACGCTACGTCCCTCCCTGATTCCCGGCACCGGCGGGCGTCATTCATGACAGATCCGGTACACGTCCGGGACCGGTCGGAGATCACGGACCGACGCCGTGCCGGCATCAGCGGGCATCAGCGGCCATCACCCGAACGGGAACCCCGTGTACCCCTCGGCGAGGTCGGTCTCCGCGGCGCGCGAGGAGGCGACGCGCTCCAGGCGCGCGAGCTGGAGCCGGTCGTCGAAGGGATCGGCGTCGGGCGCGCGGTGCAGCAGGGTCGTCATGTCGTAGGAGAAGCGCTCCGCCTGCCAGACGCGGGTGAGACAGGTCTGCGAGTAGGCGTCGAGCAGCTCGGCCGATCCGGTCTCGCGCTGATGCGTCAGGGCGCGCGCGAAGGTGACGACGTCGCCCACGGCCAGGTTCAGGCCCTTCGCACCGGTCGGCGGGACGATGTGCGCGGCGTCGCCGGCGAGGAAGAGGCGGCCGTACCGCATGGGCTCGTGGACGTAGGAGCGCATGGGGGTGACCGACTTCTGGGTGACGGGCCCGCGCTCCAGCCGCCAGTCGTCGTCCGTCTCGAAGCGGCGTTCCAGCTCCGCCCAGATCTCGTCGTCGCTCCAGGACTCGGCGTCCGTGCCCTCGGGCACCTGGAGGTAGAGGCGGGAGACGGACGGGGAGCGCATGGACAGCAGGGCGAAGCCGCGGTCGTGGCGGGCGTAGACCAGCTCGTCGTGGGAGGGCGGCACATCGGCGAGGATGCCGAGCCAGCCGAAGGGGTACGTCCGTTCGAACACGCGGGTCAGCTCGGCGGGGATCGCCCGGCGCGAGACGCCCCAGAAGCCGTCGCAGCCGACGACGTAGTCGCATTCGAGGACGTCCTCGCGGCCCTCGTGCCGGAAACGGACCCGCGGACGGCCGCCGGCGGGGCCCGGGACGCCGGCGGCGCTCGCGATGCCCTCCACGCCCTCCACGCTCTTCACGCCCTCGCCGCCCCCGACGTTCTCCACGGCGAGCGCCTCCGCCTCAAAGAGCAGCGGGCCGCCCTCCCTCAGTTGGAGGGCGATGAGGTCCTTGCACACCTCGGTCTGGGCGTAGACCATCACGGACCGGCCGCCGGTGAGGGCGGGGAAGTCCACCCGGTGACGCCGCTTGGCGAACCGCAGTTCGATGCCGTCATGGCGCAGTCCCTCCCGGTCCATCCGCTCCCCCGCGCCGGCCGCGCGCAGGACGTCCGCCGTGCCCTGCTCCAGGATCCCGGCGCGCTGGCGATGCTCGACGTAGGCCCGGTCGCGGCTCTCCAGGACGACGCAGTCGATGCCGGCGTTGTGCAGCAGGCGGGCGAGGAGCAGGCCGGCGGGGCCGGCGCCGATGATGCCGACGGTGGTGCGCATCGGGCGTTCCCTTCAGTGGGGCGTCGTTGCCACGAGATCGGTGTTCGCAGAGTGAAGTTTTCTTCACTTACGCTGGACGTGAGTCTGCGCCCGGGTTCGTTCGGGTGTCAACGGTCGGGAAGGGAGACGTCAAGGTCTCAATGGAGGGTGCAGTCAAACGGACGCACCGAGAGAGCGCGGAGGTGCCCGGAACCGGACTTGAACCGGTACGCCCGCGAGGGGCAGCGAGGTTTAAGCTCGCCGTGTCTGCATTCCACCATCCGGGCAGGCCATGGGCTCCGCGCTGAGCTTCTGAGCCTATCGGGACGCGTCCCCCGGCCAGCGGCCCGGCGGTCCGATGTTGTCTTATTTTATTGACGTCTGAGGGACCATCAGCCCCGAGAAGCGTCCATCCGCACTTGCCAATAGCCTCCCGCGCGAGCACGGCCCCCGTATGCGGAATGACGGAATTTCACCGTACGAACGAGGGTGCTCCACCGGTTCTTGACGAATGGCCCGTCAGGGGCGCGTGTCATCCCCAGGTATGACACGACGGGCTCCGGTCCGACCGGAGTCGCCCTACGGAACCGGAACAACGGGTGACTACACGGCGAGGAGCGACCGCGACGATGGTTCACGTTCCGAGCAATGACCCCGTCCCGACAGGAGCTCCTCCGTGACCACCACCCCCCTCGCCGACCGGACCACCGCCGTGGCCGCACGCGCCGCGGACCTGTCGAAGATCTACGGGGAGGGCGAGACCCGGGTGGTCGCACTGGACCGCGTCTCCGTCGACTTCAACCGGGCCGAGTTCACCGCGATCATGGGCCCCTCCGGCTCGGGCAAGTCGACGCTCATGCACTGCGTGGCCGGCCTGGACACCTTCTCCTCCGGCTCCGTGCGCATCGGCGACACCGAACTGGGCTCCCTGAAGGACAAGCAGCTCACCAAGCTGCGCCGGGACAAGATCGGCTTCATCTTCCAGGCGTTCAACCTGCTGCCCACGCTGACCGCGCTGGAGAACATCACCCTTCCGATGGACATAGCGGGCCGCAAGCCGGACAAGCAGTGGCTCGACACGGTGATCGAGATGGTGGGGCTGTCCGGACGGCTCGGCCACCGGCCCTCGCAGCTCTCCGGCGGCCAGCAGCAGCGCGTCGCCGTGGCCCGCGCCCTCGCCTCCCGGCCGGAGATCATCTTCGGTGACGAGCCCACCGGGAACCTCGACTCGCGCTCGGGCGCCGAGGTGCTGGGCTTCCTGCGCAACTCCGTGCGCGAGCTGGAGCAGACGGTGGTGATGGTGACCCACGACCCGGTGGCCGCGGCCTACGCGGACCGGGTGGTCTTCCTCGCGGACGGCCGGGTCGTCGACGAGGTGCACCGGCCGACGGCCGAGGCAGTGCTGGACCGCATGAAGCGGTTCGACGCCAAGGGCCGCACCAGCTGACCCCGCACCGGCTGACATCCCGGCGGCTCCCCCTCGCCGCCTAGCTCCCTCCACTTTCCCTCTGCTGGACTGAGACGACACCCCATGTTCCGTACCGCCTTGCGCAACGTTTCCGCGCACAAGGCCCGGCTCCTGATGACCGTCCTCGCCGTGATGCTCGGCGTGGCCTTCGTGTCGGGAACCCTGGTCTTCACCAACACCATCTCCCAGGCGCTCCAGAAGAGTTCCGCCAAGGGATTCGACCACGTCGACGTCGCCGTCACGGCCCGGGTCCCGGCGGACGAGGGCAACCGGATCGCCAAGCTCCCCGACCTCACCGACGCGCTGCTCGACCGCAGCGGGAGCGTGCCGGGCGCCGCCTCCGCCGTGGGCGTCGTACGCGGCTTCACCGCGATCGCCGACAAGGACGGCAAGCTCGCCGGGAGCGGCTTCCAGTCGCAGGGCGGGAACTACTGGGGCGCCGACGACGCCCGGTACCCGCTGGTCGACGGGCGCGTCCCGAAGGGCGCCGGCGAGGTCCTCCTCGACTCCGCGACCGCGAAGCGCACCGGCTACGAGGTCGGCGACACCGTACGGCTCTCGGTGGACGGCCCCGTCCTCACCCCGAAGATCACCGGCGTCTTCACCACCGCCGACGGCAACGTCGCGGCCGGCGGCAGCCTCGCCCTGTTCGACACGGCCACCGCCCAGCGGCTGTTCGGCAAGCCCGGCACGTACCACGAGATCGATGTGACGGCGAAGCCGGGCGTCAGCCAGGCCGCGCTCCGCGCCGAGCTGGTCAAGGCCCTGCCGAAAGACCTCACGGAGACCGCCACCGGCGAGCAACTCGCCTCCGATCAGGCCGAGATGATCACCCGGCAGATGTCCGGACTCAAGCAGACCCTGCTGGTCTTCGCCGGCATCGCGCTCTTCGTCGGCACGTTCATCATCGCCAACACCTTCACCATGCTGGTCGCCCAGCGCACCAAGGAACTCGCGCTGATGCGCGCGGTCGGCGCCTCCCGGCGGCAGGTCACCCGGTCGGTGCTGATCGAGGCGTTCGCGGTGGGCGCGGTCGCCGCCGTGGCAGGCCTGGTCGCGGGCATCGGGATCGGCATCGGGCTGCGCTCGCTGGTGAGTTCGCTCGGCGGCGTCGTCCCGGACGGGCCGGTCGTCGTCTCCCCCTCGACCGTCGGCACAGCCTTCGCGGTGGGCGTCCTCGTCACCATGCTCGCCGCCTGGCTGCCGGGCCGCCGGGCCGCGAAGATCCCGCCGGTCGCCGCGATGAGCAGTGTGCACGCGACGGCCACCACCAAGTCGCTGGTGCTGCGCAACACGCTGGGCGCGCTGTTCTCCGGGGCGGGCATCGCCGCCGTCCTGGCCGCGACCACGATGAACGGCACCGACGGACAGGCCCCCATGGGCGTCGGCGCGGTGCTGCTGATCGTCGGCGTCTTCATCCTGACCCCGCTGCTGTCCCGCCCGATCGTCGCCGCCGCGGCCCCGCTCCTGCGCGTGTTCGGCGTCTCGGGCAAGCTGGCCCGTCAGAACGCGGTGCGCAACCCGCGCCGCACGGCGGCCACCGCCTCCGCGCTGATGATCGGCCTCACCCTCATCACCGGCATGACCGTCATGGCGGGCAGCCTCCAGAAGTCGATCGACAAGATGGCGTCGGCGGCGATCAAGGCGGACTACGTGGTGTCCATGGCGAACGGCAGCGAGCTCTCGCCGGACGTCGAGAAGACGCTGAAGGGCGTCGACGGCGTCACCGCCACCAGCCCCATGCGCAACGGGTACGCCCGGGTCGACGAGGGGAGCGAGTACCTGACCGGCGTCGACGGCGGCACGATCGGCGAGCTGACCGACCTGAAGGTCGAGGACGGCGCCTTCAAGGTCGGCGGCGCTCAGGTCGTCGTCGACACGGTCACCGCCAAGTCGCACGGCTGGAAAACCGGTTCGGCCTTCACCGCCCACTTCGAGGACGGCGAGCAGCAGCGGCTGACCGTCGCCGGCCTCTACGAGGGCAACGAGATGATCCAGGGCGTCATCGTCGACAACGCGGCGCTCGCCCCGCACCAGAGCGACCCGGCCGACATGCAGGTCATGGTGAAGACCTCGGACGGGGCGACGGACGCCGTGAAGGACCGGCTGGAGAAGGCCCTCGGCTCCAACCCGGCCGTCAGGGTCCAGGACAAGCAGGACCTGTCCAACGAGATCGCGCAGATGTTCACGCTGATGCTGAACATGGTCTACGGGCTGCTGGCGATGGCGGTGATCGTGGCGGTCATCGGCGTCGTCAACACCCTGGCCATGTCGGTGTTCGAGCGCTCCCAGGAGATCGGCATGCTGCGGGCGATCGGCCTGGACCGCACCGGCATCAAGCGGATGGTGCGGCTGGAGTCCCTGGTGATCTCGCTGTTCGGCGCGGTGCTCGGCATCGGGCTCGGCGTGTTCTTCGGCTGGGCGGGCGGTGAGCTGCTCGGGACGAGCATGGCGACCTACGAACTCGTCCTGCCGTGGGGGCGGATGGCGCTGTTCCTGGTGCTGGCCGCCGCGGTGGGCATGCTGGCGGCGCTGTGGCCGGCGCGGCGGGCCGCCCGGCTGAACATGCTGACGGCGATCAAGTCGGAGTGAGAGCTGGCAGGTTGGAGTGAGCACGGGCAGGTCGGGGCCCCGTCGCGGTGTGCGGCGGGGCCCCTTTCTGTCTGTCGTTCCGGGGGTGCCGGGGCGCTGTTCCGCCGCCGTGTTCCGCCGCGGTCAGTTCCAGGTGCGGGCGCGCAGGGGCAGGCCGGAGGCGCCCGAGTCCGGGGTGCGGACGGCCAGGACCTGGTTGACGGAGAGCCGGTTGCGTTCGAAGGAGAGCGCCGAGGCCGCCATGTACAGGCGCCACACGCGGGCCCGGCCCGGACTCGTCAGGCCGACCGCGCGGGGCCAGGCCGCCTCCAGGTTGGCGACCCAGCGGCGCAGGGTGAGGGCGTAGTGCTCGCGGATCGACTCCACGTCACGGACCTCGAAGCCGGCGTGCTCCAGCTGGGCGACCGTGGTGCCCACGGGGGCCAGTTCGCCGTCGGGGAAGACGTAGGCGTCGATGAACGCGTCGATGCGGTAGGCGTTCTCGTCGTGACGGGGGCGGCGGGCGATCTGGTGGTTCAGCAGGCGCCCGCCGGGGCGGAGGAGGGCATGCAGGGCGCTCGTGTACTCCCGGTACCTCTCCGCGCCGACGTGCTCCGCCATGCCGATGGACGAGATCGCGTCGTAGGGGCCGTCGGCGACGTCGCGGTAGTCCTGGACGCGGATCTCGACCAGGTCGGCGAGGCCGGCGTCCGCGACGCGCTTGCGGGCGTAGGTCGCCTGCTCGTGGGAGAGGGTGATGCCGACGACGCCCGCCCCGTGCTCCCGCGCCGCGTGGATCGCCATCGAGCCCCAGCCGCAGCCGACGTCCAGCAGGCGCTGACCGGGCTTCAGGGCGAGCTTGCGGCAGACGAGTTCGAGCTTGTCGCGCTGGGCCCGTTCCAGGGCGTCGTCGGCGGACGGGTCGGGCGACTCCCAGTAGGCGCAGGAGTACACCATGGACGGGCCGAGGACGAGCTCGTAGAAGTCGTTGCCGACGTCGTAGTGGTGGCTGACGGCGTGGCGGTCGGTGCGGCGGGTGTGGAGGTGGCCGGCGCGGCGGACCTCCTCCGGGGGCGGGGCGGGCGGCAGGGGCGGCCCGGCGAGTCTCAGCAGGCCGCGGACGGCCGCGCGGAAGCGGGGGTCGCGCAGGGCCTCGGTGAGGGATCTGGCGTCCTCGCCGCGGTCCCAGACGAGGCCGGAGACGATGTCGAGCGCCGCGTAGAGGTCGCCCTCGATCTCCAGGTCGCCGGCCACCCAGGCGCGGGCCAGGCCCAGTTCGCCCGGCTTGAACAGGAAGCGGCGCAGGGCCCTGCGGTTGCGTACGACGAGGATCGGGGCGTCGGGCGGGCCGGCCTGCGAACCGTCCCAGGCGCGGACGCGGGCCCGGAACGGCGCTCCGAGCAGCTGTTCTACGAGGGCGTGGAGCCGCGAAGCGGCGTCAGCCATGATGCACACCTCCTTGAAGGTGATCCCGGAATGCTGACACCACGTAAACACACGGCTGCCCCCCTGCGGGGCCACCCCACGCACACGAAAAGGCCGCCCGCACCACGGATGGCGGGCGGCCCCTTCGGGGTTCAGCAGGGTTGAGCAGGGTTGAGCGGGGCGAGGTCAGGAGGCCTTGGCCTTCTCCTCGGTCTTCTCGGTCTTCGGCGCCGCGGCGACCGGGGCCGGCTTGGCGGCCTCGTAGAACTCCTCGCGCGGGGACTCCAGCGCACCGAGGGCGACGACCTCGCGCTTGAGGAACATGCCGAGCGTCCAGTCGGCGAAGACGCGGATCTTGCGGTTCCACGTCGGCATCGCCATGCCGTGGTAGCCGCGGTGCATGTACCACGCCAGCCGGCCCTTGAGCTTGATCTTCATCTTGCCCATGACGATCATCGCGACGCCCTTGTGCAGGCCGAGACCCGCCACCGCGCCCTTGTTGGCGTGGCTGTACTCCTTCTGCGGGAAGCCCCGCATGCCGGAGACCACGTTGTCGCCGAGCACCTTGGCCTGACGCAGCGCGTGCTGCGCGTTCGGCGGGCACCAGGCGTTCTCCACGCCGGCCTTGCGGGCGGCGACGTCCGGGACCTGGGCGTTGTCGCCCGCGGCCCAGATGTAGTCGGTGCCCTGCACCTGGAGGGTGGGCGCGCAGTCCACGTGGCCGCGGGGGCCGAGCGGCAGGCCGTAGCGGCCCAGCGCCGGGTTGGGCTTGACACCCGCCGTCCAGACGATCGTGCTGGAGTCGACCTCGAGGCCGTTCTTCAGGACGACATGGCCGTCGACGCAGGAGTCCATCGAGGTGGAGAGGTAGATCTCCACGCCACGGCTCTCCAGGTGCTCCTTGCCGTACTGGCCGAGCTTGGGGCCGACCTCGGGGAGGATCTTGTCGGCGGCGTCGACGAGGATGAAGCGCATGTCCTCGCGGGACACGTTCTTGTAGTACTTGGCCGCGTCGCGGGCCAGGTCCTCGACCTCGCCGATGGTCTCCGCACCGGCGAAGCCGCCACCGATGAAGACGAAGGTGAGCGCCTTGCGGCGGATCTCCTCGTCGTGGGTGGAGTCGGCCTTGTCGAGCTGCTCCAGGACGTGGTTGCGCAGGCCGATGGCCTCCTCGATGCCCTTCATGCCGATGCCCTGCTCGGCGAGGCCGGGGATCGGGAAGGTGCGGGAGACCGCGCCGAGCGCGACGACCAGGTAGTCGAAGGGCAGCTCGTACGCCTCGCCCACGAGGGGGGCGATCGTGGCGACCTTGCGGTCCTGGTCGATGGTGGTGACCCGGCCGGTGAGGACCTCCGCCTTGGGCAGCACACGTCGCAGGGGGACGACGACGTGCCGCGGGGAGATGTTGCCGGCGGCGGTTTCGGGGAGGAAGGGCTGGTAGGTCATGTACGACCGGGGGTCGACGACCGTGACGGTCGCCTCGCCGTAGCGCATCTTCTTGAGGATGCGCCGAGCTGCGTACAGGCCTACGTACCCACCGCCTACTACGAGGATCCTGGGACGCTCCGTGGTGCTCATGCCATCGAGTATCCACCCGCCCCAGAGGGGTCGCTCGTGCGCCCCTTCACAAGCTTCGGCGGGGTGTGTGCTATCCTCCGCGACCCGCGTGATCCAGATCATGACGCCGAGGGGGAACCGGCGGGGGTCGCGCACCGTTGTCAATGCCGCGTGAGCTGCCTCTCCGGGTGCTCATGGCCAGGGTGAGGCCCTCGAAACACTCCTCCTGCACCCCCTTGCGAAACGTCCACGCGCGCCTCTTTTGAACACGTTCACAGGGGTGTCGGACGCCCGGAAGGGTCAACCGGGACCGATCCGTCCTCCGACAGGGCCGAATTCCTTGTGAAGAACTTCACGAAGTTTTTCGACGGGCCCCGCCGGAGTGCCGCGAAGGGGCCCCCAAGGAGCCCCTTCGGTCCGCTCATACGTTATCCGCACTGCTCAGCAGAGTGCTACCGATCAGTAATAAAAGAGAGCCACGCCACCGCCGGGGCTACGCCACCGACCACGCGATGCCGTCGAGGATGTCGTGTTCGCTCACCACGACCTCCTCCGCGCCGATCCGCTCCATGATCGAGAGCAGGACGAGGGCGCCCGCCGCGATGACGTCCACGCGGCCCGGATGCATCGACGGGACGGCCGCGCGTTCGGCGTGCGTGGAGCGCAGCAGCCACTCGGCGATCTCGCGGACCCGCTCGCGGGAG
The DNA here is from genome assembly GCF_042890065.1 of Streptomyces sp. NPDC002328. Lineage (NCBI taxonomy): Bacteria > Bacillati > Actinomycetota > Actinomycetes > Kitasatosporales > Streptomycetaceae > Streptomyces > Streptomyces sp. NPDC002328. The sequence goes on from NZ_JBIARQ010000003.1 coordinate 81,746, forward strand.
ACCCGGGAGTGGTGGATGGCCGCCGGGTCGTACCCCGGCAGCTCCTGCGCGATCGCCGACACCGTCGTCACCGAGCCGGCCAGCCCCACCAGCGTGTGCGCCTCCCGCAGCGGGACCGTCCGCTCCACGAGGTCGAGGGCGGCCTCGATGTCGGCGCGTATCGCCGCGATCTGCTCCGCCGTGGGCGGGTCGCTGACCGCGCCGTCCACCACGAGGTGCCGCTCGGTCATCCGCACGCAGCCGACGTCCACGGAGCGCGCGGCCCGCACATGGTCGTCGCCGACCACGAACTCGGTGGAGCCGCCGCCGATGTCCACGACCAGGTACGGCTTCGTCAGGTCGTCACGGCCCGTCAGTTCCTTCGTCGCGCCGGTGAAGGAGAACTCGGCCTCCTGGTCCCCGGAGATGACCTCGGGCTCGACGCCCAGGATGTCCAGCACCCCGCGCACGAACTCGTCCCGGTTCTCGGCGTCCCGGGAGGCGGAGGTGGCGACGAAGCGCAGCCGCTCGGCCCCATGCTCCTTGACGACCTCGGCGTACTCCCGGCAGGCGGCGAACGTCCGCTCCAGCGCCTCCGGCGCGAGCCGCCCGGTGCGGTCGACGCCCTGGCCGAGGCGCACGATCGTCATACGCCGGTCCAGCTCGACCAGTTCACCGCTCACGGGGTCCGCGTCGGCGACGAGCAGCCGGATGGAGTTCGTACCGCAGTCGACGGCGGCGACGCGGGTCATCGGGCGTCCCCCTCCCCCGCCGGCGCCACGCACGTCCCCTTGCGCCACCACTCCGGCAGCATCTCGAGCGCCTCGTCCCCGAGCGGGTTCACGCCCGGCCCCGCGGCCAGCGAGTGCGCCACGAGGACGTGCAGGCACTTCACCCGGTCCGGCATGCCGCCCGCGCTCGGGAAGCCCTTCAGCTCCTCGATCTCGTCGCGCCGGCGCACATAGTCCTCGTGCGCGGCCCGGTAGGCGGCGGCGAGTTCCGGGTCGGCGCCCAGCCGCTCCGTCATCTCCTTCATCACGCCGTTCGCCTCCAGCGTGCCGATCGCGGAGTTCGCCTTGGGGCACGTCAGGTAGTACAGCGTGGGGAAGGGCGTGCCGTCGGGCAGGCGCGGGGCCGTCTCGACGACGTCCGGCTGTCCGCAGGGGCAGCGGTGCGCGATCGCGCGCAGGCCGCGCGGCGGGCGCCCGAGCTGCTGTTTGAAGGCCTCGACGTCCGCGTCGGTGGGCTCGGTGCGCGGGGTGGTCGGCGGGGGCGTTTCCATGCCTGTCTTTCTATCGTTCCGTCGGTCTCGAAGCTCGGGGCTCAGAGTCAGGGGCCAGGGCTAGGGGCTCGGGGCTCGGGGTTCGGAGCCCGTCACGGCTCGTCAGCCGTCGGCGGCGTCGGACTTGTCGACGCCGTCCCAGACGTTCGCGTACCAGGGGCGGTCGGCGGCGCCGAGGTCGGCGCGGGACTGCTTGACCGCGGCCGGGTCGATGACGACGTAGCCCGTCTCCCCCGGCATCACGTAGTGCAGCCGCTCCCGGATCCGCTGCTCGGCGTAGGCGTCGTCCTGCCAACGCGCCTTGAGGTCGCGCAGTTCCTCCACCCGCTCCCTCGCCTGCTCCCGCTCGCGCTCCAGATCGGCGATCTCGGCGCGCTGGGAGACGTACTGGCGCATGGGGTAGGCCAGGGCCACGACGATCGAGCACAGGACGAGCGCGAGCAGGGCGGCGCGGCCGGTGAGCCGGGAGCGGCGGGCCTGCCGCTTGGTCTGGGAGCGGTAGACGCGGGCCGCCGTCTGCTCGCCGAGCAGTCTGATCCTGGTCGCGGTGGAGAACCGGTCCCGGTCCCTCACGGCCATGCCCCGCCTCCCGTCTCGTCCCGCGTCACACGCGCGTACGTCCCCGCACACGGTACGGGACCGGGTACGGGGACGTACGTACGACGCTTCCTTCTTGTATCAGCGCCGGGGGCTGCCGTTCGCCCTGGTTCGCGGAGCGCTGTGCCTACTGGTTCGCAGAGCGCTGTGCCTACTGGTTCGCGGAGCGAAACCGCGGGAAGGCGCTGCGGCCGGCGTACACCGCGGCGTCGTCGAGGATCTCCTCGATGCGCAGCAGCTGGTTGTACTTGGCGACGCGGTCCGAGCGGGCCGGGGCGCCGGTCTTGATCTGACCGCAGTTCACGGCGACGGCGAGGTCGGCGATGGTGACGTCCTCGGTCTCGCCGGAGCGGTGGGACATCATGCACTTGAAGCCGTTGCGCTGGGCCAGCTCGACGGCGTCCAGGGTCTCGGTCAGCGAGCCGATCTGGTTGACCTTGACCAGCAGGGCGTTGGCGGAGCCCTCCTCGATGCCGCGGGCGAGGCGCTCGGGGTTGGTGACGAAGAGGTCGTCGCCGACGATCTGGACCTTGTCGCCCAGCTTCTCGGTGATGGTGTTCCAGCCGGCCCAGTCGTCCTCGAACAGCGGGTCCTCGATGGAGACGAGCGGGTACGACGCGACGAGGTCGGCGTAGTACTCCGTCATCTCGGCGGCGGAGCGCTCCTTGCCCTCGAAGGTGTAGACGCCGTCCTTGTAGAACTCGGAGGCGGCGACGTCGAGGGCGAGGGCGATCTGCTCGCCGGGGGTGTAGCCGGCCTCCTTGATGGCCTCGAGGATGAGGTCGAGGGCGGCGCGGTTGGACTCCAGGTTCGGGGCGAAGCCGCCCTCGTCGCCGAGGCCGGTGGACAGGCCCTTGGTCTTCAGCACCTTCTTGAGGGTGTGGTAGACCTCGGCGCCCCAGCGCAGGGCCTCGGAGAAGGACTCCGCGCCGATGGGGGCGATCATGAACTCCTGGATGTCCACGTTGGAGTCGGCGTGCGAGCCGCCGTTCAGGATGTTCATCATCGGAACGGGCAGCAGGTGCGCGTTCGGGCCGCCCAGGTAGCGGAAGAGCGGGAGGTCGCTGGCCTCGGAGGCGGCGTGGGCGACGGCGAGGGAGACGCCGAGGATGGCGTTGGCGCCCAGCGAGGCCTTGTTGTCGGTGGCGTCCAGGTCGAACATGGCCTGGTCGATGAGGCGCTGCTCGGTGGCGTCGTAGCCGACCAGCTCCGGGCCGATCTGCTCGATCACGGCGAGGACGGCCTTCTCGACGCCCTTGCCGAGGTAGCGGTTCGGGTCACCGTCGCGCAGCTCGATGGCCTCGAAGGCACCGGTGGAGGCGCCGGACGGAACGGCGGCACGACCCGTGCTGCCGTCGTCGAGGCCGACCTCGACCTCGACGGTGGGGTTGCCTCGCGAGTCGAGGATTTCCCGGGCTACGACGACGTCGATGGACGGCACGAGCATCTCCTTCATGGGATGTGACGCTGGTTGTGCGGGGCCGCTTGGGCCTTGCGACTAGAGCCTAACCGCCCCGGGGCCGTCGGCAGCCGACCGACCGTCCCGTGGACAGACTGACGGTACACATTGTTCCTGGCCGGAACAAAGAGATTCGGTGAAACAAAAGACCCCGCCCCGGTGCGTACGGGGGAACACGCACCGGGGCGGGGAGCCCGTGGGGACGGGGGGTGACCCTCACGAGGCCCTCAGTGTGCGGGCCTCGGTTGTGAGGGCGCTGTGGCTTCGTTCGGAGCCGGGTGTCACTTCAGGTGAAGCTGCTGACCCGGGTAGATGAGGTTGGCGTCCTGGACGATGTCCTTGTTCAGCTCGAAGAGCTTCGCCCAGCCGCCGGCGACCTTCTGCTTCTCGGCGATGGAGCTGAGGGTGTCGCCCGCGACGACCTTGTACTCGCCGTCGCCCTTCTTGACCTTCTTGCCGGTCGGGGTGGTGACGGTCTTCTTGCTCTCGGCGGCCGGACGCTCGGCGGAGCGGGAGGCGCCCTGCTTCTCGGTGGAGCGCTTGCTCGTGTCCGAGGAACCGGAGTCGGAGCCGCTGCCCGAGGAGCCGGAGCCGCTGCCGGAGGAGCCGCCGGTGTAGGAGGCGTTGGACAGGCCCTTGCCGCAGACCGGCCAGGCGCCCTTGCCCTGGCCCGCGAGGACCTTCTCGGCGATCTGGATCTGCTGCGACTTGCTGGCCTTGTCGGCGGTGGAGGCGTACTGCGTGCCGCCGTACGCGGCCCAGGTCGACGCGGAGAACTGGACGCCGCCGTAGTAGCCGTTGCCGGTGTTGATGGACCAGTTGCCGCCGGACTCGCACTGGGCGACGGCGTCCCACTCGGAGGCGGTGGCGGCGGAGGCGTTGCCGGCCGCCATCAGCGGGGCGGCGACGGCGGCGGTGGTGACACCGGCCAGCGCGACGGCGCGGGTGGCCTTGGACGGACGACGGTGCTTGCCCTTGCCGGTAAACAGCATGGATCGATCCCCTCACCGACGCCTGCGAGGTGAGCTGTCGGGTTCGGGCCGGTTGAGTTGCCCGGCCACTCCTCCGTGGGAGGCGTGGCTTCACCCCGAGCCGGATCCAGCTGAACCGCTGGGCCCGGCGCTTACCTTGGGTCCCCCGCTCCTGCCTACGGCGCTTGACGCGACGACTGTTCCCGGACGGCCACTGGCAGGATTCGGCGTTGCGGCGGCCGGGGCTCGGGTTGCCGAGCGGTCATGACCGTACGCACGCGATCGACGGAATTTCAAAGACGATCAGGGCTTCTGAGACTCATCCCACACTTTCACCAAACCGGACATTCGGCGCGAAGTGTGACGTGAACTCCCCCCGTTTCAGGGGGTTTTCCACCGTCTTGGACCGTCCCGCCGGAGCGCTACTCGGCTCCGGTCGTCAGCGTCTGACCGGGCGTGATGTCGCTCGGGTCGGCGCCGATGACGTCCTTGTTCCCGTCGTAGAGCGCGCGCCATCCGCCGTCGACGCCAAGGGAGTCGGCGATGGACTCCAGGGAGTCGCCGTCCTGGACGACGTAGGTACCGGCCGCGCCGCTGAGGGAGTTCGCGGCGTGGCGTCCGGGAGAGGCCGCGCTGTCGCCGCCGGTCGCGCTCTCGTCGGCCGTGGAGCCGCGGTGGCGGCCGGAGCCGAGGGTGTCGGCGCCGAGCGTCTCGGCGTCGGCGGCGAGGGAACCGGTGTCGACGAGACTCCAAGAGCCCGCACCCTGAGCGGAATTGTCCGACTCGTCCAGTTTCGGGGACTCCGTGGGCGAGCTGCCGCCCGCCTGTGAGCCCGCCGCGCCGGCAGGGTCGTCCGGCTTCGCGGATCCGCCCTCTTCGGAGTCCGCGGCGGAGGAAGAGGATGAAGGCGACGAAGGCGTCGAGGAGGGGGAAGAGGAGGACGAATCACCCGAATCCGCCGAGGAGCCGGCGGACGGGTCGGTGGACGCGCTGCCGGAATCCCGCGAGGAGCCGGAGGAGTTCGAAGAACCGGAACCCCGGGACAGGTCGGACAAGCCGGACGAAATGGAGGAGTCGGACTGGTCGTCCGCGACGCCGGTGTCGACGGAACCCGAGGCCGCGTCCGCGGTGAGACCGGACGTCAGGCCGCAGGTGCCCCAGGCGCCGACGCCCTGGTCGGCGAGGACCTTCTGGGCCACGGCGATCTGCTGGTTGCGGCTGGCCAGGTCGGGGCGCGAGGCGTAGTCGGCACCGCCGTACTTGTCCCAGTCGTCCTGACTGAGCGCCAGTCCGCCGTACTCGCCGCCGCCCTGGTCGGCGCTCCAGGAGCCGCCGGTCTCGCACTCCGCCACCCTGTCCCACACCGTGCCGTCGGCCGCGCTCGCGCCGGAGGCGCCCAACAGCGGGATGGCGATGGCGGAACCGGTCACGCCGGCCGCGACGAGGAGGGCCGGGGCCTGGCGAGGGCGACGGTGACGACCGTTCCCGGAGAGCATGCGAAGGCCTTTCTCGAGACAGCAGTGCCCGCGCGGCGAGCGAAAACGGGGTCGCCGCGTTGACGAGTGAACGTATCGGCACACGATCACTTGTCACAAGTTAATGCCGCGCAGATCACGTGAAGATCACAGAGGTGAGGATCGGTCACCTTCGCTTCGCAGTCCGGTCACATGACGGCAAGTCAACGGACGGGCGCGACGCGTGCCGCGGAGGCCGGTTCCACGGGGGTGAATTCCACCGGAAGTGTGCGCAATCCGCGCATGATGAGGCCGCCGCGCCATCTCAACTCCGCCGGGTCGGCGGCGAGTCGGAGGTCGGGGAGACGGGTGAGGAGAGTCGCCAGGGCGGTCTGGCCCTCCAGGCGGGCGAGCGGGGCGCCGAGGCAGTAGTGGATGCCGTGGCCGTAGCCGAGGTGCTGGTTGTCCCGGCGGGAGAGGTCGAGGGTGTCGGGGTCGGTGAAGCGTTCCGGGTCACGGTCGGCTGCGGCGAGGACGACGAGGACGGGGTCGCCGGGGGCGATGTCCTGGCCGCCGATGCTGAGCGGGCGGGTGGCGAACCGCCAGGTGGCGAGCTCCACCGGGCCGTCGTAGCGCAGGAGTTCCTCGACGCCGGTCTCCAGCAGAGCGTGGTCGCCGGCGGCCAGGGAGTCCTGGAGGCGGTGGCGCTGGCCGGGGTTGGTGAGGAGGGCGTACGTGCCGTTGCCGATCAGGTTCACCGTCGTCTCGAAGCCGGCGAACAGCAGGATGAACGCCATGGCGGCGGCCTCGTTCTCGGTGAGGTGCTCGCCGTGGTCGGAGGCGCGGATGAGACCGGAGATGAGGTCCTCGCCGGGGACGGGCTCCGGTGAGTCGGAGAGGGCCTCGCGCTTGCGGTGGATGAGGTCGGCGAGGTAGCCGCGCATCTTCTTCACCGACCGCGCGACGCCGCCGCGGGGTCCGCCGCCGTGCCGGATCATCATCCCCGCCCAGTCCCGGAAGTCGTCCTGGTCCTCGCGGGGGACGCCCAGCAGGTCGCAGATGGCGTAGATGGGGAGCGGGAAGGCGAAGTCGTGGATGAGGTCGGCGGAGCCCTGCCGGGCGAACCGGTCGATGAGGTCGTCGGTGAGCTCCTGGACCCGGGGGGCGAACTCGGCGACGCGGCGGGGCGTGAACGCCTTGCTGACGAGACGCCGCAGCCGGGTGTGGTCCGGCGGGTCGATGTTCAGCAGATGCGTCATCAACTCGGCCTTGCGCTCACCGGGGATGCCGGTCTTGCCCTTGGCGTGCGCGGGCTCGTCGTGATGGGCGGGGTTCTTGGACAGCCGCTGGTCGGCGAGGGCCTGCTTGGCGTCGGCGTACCGGGTGACCAGCCAGGCCTCCACCCCACTGGGCAGCCGGGTCCGACGCACCGGCGCATGCTCCCGGAGCCAGGCGTAGGCGGGATAGGGATCGCTGGCGAACTCCCAGGTGAAGAGCTCCGGGACAGCGTCCGACGAGAAAGACGAAACGGGCTGACTGGTCACCTCCCGACGGTATCGGGAGCGGGGGGGACGACTTGCAGGAGGGAGAGGGGGGAGGGGCGGCGGACGCTGTGGCGCGGCAGGTGCTGTGGCGCGGCGGGTCCGC